>JBJEKY010000114.1:0-1971 GCA_051878875.1 Lachnospiraceae bacterium
TGTCCTACAGCTCCAAGAGTGGATATAAGACCAAGATCACACTGAAAAAAGCCGGCACCGCAAAGGGTACCGTAAAAGTAGGAAGTAAGCGTTATTCCTTTACGGTGGTAGTTACCACCATTAAGGTATTAAAGACCAGTGTTACCTTTACTACAACGAACGATAATCATTATAAGAGCCGTGAAGTTCTGTACTGTTCTTCCTGGTCTTCCTGGGGAACCGGAAAGGAAGAGATCCCGGGCTACGTCAACTGCAAGAGCTCGGGCGACAAAGTAGACGTGGAACCTTACGCCAAAACCCACAGCATCTATGTCTATCCCGAAGAGTTCGGAAGCGGTGATGTGGAGCTCACCATCAAAACAGAAAACGGATGCAAGCATACCTATCTCATTAAAACGAACTGCCCCTACAACCAGGCAATGAAGACTGCTTATTCCACACTGAAAAAATGGGAGACTTCCCACTCCAAAGAGTTGACGGATGCAGAGATCCAGGCGAAGATCCAGGAGTTCAGCCAGCTGCCAGGCTACCGTGAAGGAGAACAGAAGATGCTCTGTGGCGTTTTTGCCGATGCCTTATTCCAGTACATCTGGGAACCGGATTATGCTTACGTAAAGTTAAGTAATCCTACGAAGGTGTTGACGCAGAAACACAGGTCGTTTTCTTATGTTGACACGGCTGCCAAAATGAAAGACGAGGTAGAAAATTACCAGACTTTGGACGAGCTGTACCAAAAGGGAAACTTGAGTAACGGGCTGGATCGTACAGAATGTATCAGTGCCAGAACACCTCATTTTTATCTAAACGATCTGGATGCGATCCAGGTGGGAGATCTGATTGAAAGATTTATGCCAAGAGATTTAACCACAGGAGAGCAGATCTTAAGAACAAGTCACGCGGAAATCGTCATGTATATGGGAGAAGACGAACGCGGAAAATATTATATTACAGCAGAATCTAATGCGGATCATACCGGTGCTCCACTTTATGGCAAAAGAAAGGTTTATTTGGATGACGATATGATTAATGTCGGTTTTGTTGTGATCTCCTACCGCGAGCCCAAGAAATAAACAAGAAGAATCCGCAGGAAATCTTTTTTATCATGAACAACAAAAAGGCCCACAGGGCCTTTTTCATTTCATGAACGAAACTTAAATAAAATAAGTAGTTCTGCGTAACAGGAGTGAACACATGGGATATTTTGATGAACTGATCAAACATCTTAATCGCAAGAAACCTAAGAATGGGGATAACGGCTATTTCGGAAAACCGGTTATCCGGGAATCAGACAATCTTTTGATTGTGGAATATAATCATTATTATGTTACGGTTCTGTATGACCCGGATAACAAAATGCAACGTCCCTTATATTCACCGTATAGGCTGTCCGTCGAGAAACCTTGTGTGATAACAAGGGGCGGAAGTCAGGATATAGGAACCTCATTTAGCGAATCCTGGTGGGCAACATTAGAGGATGTATGGTTAGAACTGCAAAGTAAATGGAGTAAAACGATTCGTTAGCAACAAATCATAAGACCATTCGGATATCTTTTGAAATCCGGATGGTTTTTCTTTTACAAGATTAAAAATCTATTTTTTATAATTTCTCATCTAAACAATTTCTTTTTAAAAATTAAAAAGCATACTAAGAAAGACAAACAGACAAATCTTGCAGATAGGAGTGTGCGTCGTGGAAAAGAAAAGGAAATTGATAGAAAAATTAAAACGGGGAGGAACTTGGTGAGCATAAGACATAGAAGAGCAAGGTAGGGATGCCTTGCTTTTTCTATGATATGAGATTAAAATTTCACAGAATGCATTTACGAAGTGAAATATGAGATAAAATCTCAAATATGTGTTGCAAAAATGCGAAACTGGGATATAATAAAGGTAGATTGGAGGAAAAAGATATGTTATGCCAGTTTACTGTAAAAAACTACAAGAGTATAAGAGATGAAGTGACCTTTGATA
>JBJEKY010000115.1:0-54215 GCA_051878875.1 Lachnospiraceae bacterium
ATGGCTTCCATAGCCGCAATCCCGTTATCACAGGTGATAATAGTATCCACACCATCTTCTGCCGCCTGCTCGATAAGACGGACATTTAAACCGTATCCGTCTGTGATCCTGTCAGGAATGGACTGGGTCACCTGACCACCGCAGGCCGTAATCCCCTGGTATAAAATATAAGTAGCCGTTACGCCGTCTATATCATAATCCCCGATAATACGGATTTTCTTCTGTTGTTTAATCTTTTCTTTTATAATGGCGGTACCCACTTTCATGTCTTTCATGGTTGCACCGTCATGAAGTTTTGTTATGTCTCCATACAGAAACCGTTCGATCTGTTCATCCGTGATCACATCCCGGTTTCTTAACAGCCGTGCTGTTACCTTGTCAATGTGATACTTTTCGGAGATACCCAGAAAGTCTCCGGATTTATTCTGTACCATCCATTTTGTTCGGTTCATTCTTTCCACGCCTTCTGTACCCGTTTTGTGATCATGGATGCCACGATTCCAATGGCGATTCCAGCTAATACTCCTGATATCAGCAATACCGGAAGGTAATAGATCAGCTTCCCGTTCTCCACCACTGCCATGGCCATCAGGATCTGACCGATGTTATGAAACACACCGCCTAAGATGCTGACTCCTTTCTGGGAAAAAAGATCCAGCCGTTTCGCGATGGCCATCACCACAAAACTTAATAATCCTCCTGCCAGGGAATACATCATACTGGCCATACTGCCAAAGGTAAATCCCACCAGCACGATACGCACCATGGACAGTACAAAAGCCTGCCCTGCTCCCAGGGTATATAATGCTACCATCACCACCAGATTTGCCAGTCCCATTTTCACGCCGGGAACCCCCAGGCTAATGGGGATCAATGCTTCCACGTAGGACAGCACAAAAGCCAGCGCTACCAGCATACCGGTATAGGCAACTCTTGTCGCCTTGCTCTTCTTCATTGGATTCTCCCTCTTTTATCTCCTTATTCTGCCACAGCCGGCAGTGTTTCTCTAATTCGTAGACAGATCCACCTCTGATGCTTCCTCGTCCTGATTGACGATTTCCACGACCACCTTATTGGGAAGACACACCAGAGTCTGGCCGTTGCCGTTGATCCTTGCATGATCCACACAGATCTTGTCAGGGCAGGTGGCTTCAATGATATCCGCATATCCGTCTTTGATCACCAGCACATTATAGTTATCCCCACCTGCAGAAATAGTGACCTCCGCATCCTCATCCAAGGGATACTGCCCATATTCTTCACCGTCTACGGTCACTACCGCCATAGCATCATGGGTAGACTTCTTCTGATAGATCTTCATAGCCGCCAGACTTACCAGCGCCAGCACCAGCAAAACCGCTATCAGTACTCTGTCATTCTTTTTCTTTTTCTCTATACTCCGCTTTTCAGTCATATTCTTTATTCTCCCGGATCATACACCATGTCGTTCCGGTTGAATTCCCCGGTATACAATTCCCTTGAAAGACACCAGTAATAAACATCCTCCAGTTCTTCCTCTGACGGGATCTGGCTCATACGGTATTCCGGAAATCCCATATCTGTTATGGCCTCTTCCGATAGCCCTGTATTGGCAGAGAATAAGGAAAGTTTCTCCTGTCTGTCCTGTGTGGCAAGTGTAGTTACCGCCTGCTGATATGCCAGGGAAAATGCTTTTGTAAGATCCGCTTTTTCCTCAATGAAATCCTTACCAAAGGCTGTGACAAATGGCATCAGGCCATAGGTTTTGATGTTTGTTAGTTCCACTGCTCCCTGTTGTTTTGCCATGGTTGCATAGGGTTCCGGCAGTAACACCAGCATATCCGGTTCTTCACTAAGGATCGAAAGCACAGTTTCATAGGAATCTGCTTTCGATTTGTCCACATAGGTATCCACGTAATTGTTCTGTGCAAGCAAATAATCTAAAATATATTCCATACCGGTATCCTCCGGCATACAAACCATTTTCCCATTACACTGGCTTAGTTCCCTCACTCCGGCATCAGCGCCTGCCAAAAGGCTAACCTCTCCGTCTGCCGGTCCGATAATGCTTAACTTTCTCTCCTGCCCCTGTGAGGCCATCACAGTAGCGGAATCGGTCAGCATTCCGTCCAGTTCGTTATTCTGAAAGGCAGTATTTAATTCTTCGAAGGTATCATACTGTATAATGGTCAGGCCAAATCCCTGTTCAAAGTCCAGTTCTTGTGTCTGCATGGTGAAAAGCGGCAACACATCCACTGTCCGACACACTCCCATGGTCACTTCCGGCAGATCACTCTCCTCATCTTTGTCCGGCTCCTTTACAGGTTCCTCCTGTTGATCGGCCTCTGTATCCGGATTGTTTACCGGAGTTTTCTTCTGACATCCTGCCAGCCCCAGTATGAAAACCAGAATCAGCATTCCTGCAAGGACTTTTTTCTTCATAAGCTTCCTCTTCTTTCTTTTTACTCTATATTCAAACTATCCAGGATTTTTTCCACAATGGTATCGATCATACCTTCATAACTTACGTTTTTCTGGGAAAAAGACAACATTGCCGGTACCACAGCCACCCTGAGCTTCGACAGGATCAGCATATGTTCCAGATATTCCGTGGTAAACGGCGTATCTCTGGGCACCAGGACTAATGGACGGTGTTGCAGGATACAGCTTCGTGCATAATTAGTAAGACTGCTGTCTGTCTGCCCATCGGCAAGCTTCCTTATCAGATCTTTCGGACAGGGCACGATCACCATACCGTCATAACCCAGAGATGTCAATGTTCCGCCACGGGACAGATCTGCCTCATATCGGAAGGTCTCCGGATATTTCTTTTCAAAGCTTTCCATCCACTGCTGCATATCTGTAAGTGCAAAACTTAAGTCCGGGGCATTTTGCGTTCCTACCGTACTCACGTATACTTTACATCCCCTGCTCAAAAGCTCCGCTACCAGACGGATTCCCAGTACGCTTCCTTCTTCCTCCGGGATTCCAATGACATACTCCTTCTTTCGCGTTCGCTGCATACCACACCTCCGTTTCTATTTTACCATAAGTGTACCAAATATCAAAACCTGCCCTGGGTAAAACCCCGGGCAGGTATCTTCCGACTGCATCTCCCGTATTCTTCCGGGATCTTTCTTTAGTTATGGTCATCTGCCCGTCCGGCTGCCTGCTCCAGCACCCTTATGCTATCGTTGACGTGCATGGTCACGCTGGCTGCAAGGTCTTCATCCGTGGGATGACCTCCGTCGTCCATAGAAGTTGCTTTGATCTCTTCCAATGTCTTTCCTTTGCAGTATTCTCCGAACGATTCTGCCTGCTGGTACCACTCCCGCTCAATACCGGAAGCCACCAGCATTCCGTAGTCTTCCTTCTGGCGGGCTTTGGTGATCACCGGCAAAGAAATATCCGAGGTAAGGTTTCCTTTCCGGTCAAAGCTGATCTTTGCCTGGATCGCATCCAGGATACAGCTGGTCACGATATTTTCTTCGTTTAATGTTACCGCAGTGATATTGCTATAAGGTTGTGCCTGCCCGTTCCGTTCGGCCGAAGCATCAAAGCTGTTGGAAATAGAAGTCAATATCCCCATCCCCAATCGGTCTCCTTCATGGGCTCCCAGGTATTCTGCATTTGCTACTGCATCTGTCACTGCCTGCACCAATCCTGCTGCGTTGAGATTCTTAAGGCCGGCTAATGTTTTCTCTGCAAACCGTCCATTTTCATCCACAGGAATCTTTCGGATTTCCTCCAGTGTTTTTCCCTCACAATAGGTGGCAAAGGCATCTGCCTGTTCTCTCCATTCGAAGGATTCTTCCCACATAGAAAGATATGCTGCCGAGGCATCCGACCGGATCACACCGTTTTGGGAAAAAAGCACCTGCGTATCCGTACAATCGACCTCGCAACAGACTACCATCCCCTGCTTATCCACCAGCACCGCTGCCACGCAGGCATTGGCTTCGCCCAGTCCATTTTTTTCTTCCGTAGCACCAAAGGACCGGTCCACTGTGGTATAGGTTCCTAATCCGGTTTTTAAGGCCCCTTCTTCCTGTTCCAATAGTGTGGGATCCTCTTTTACAAGATATGCATTCTTCGCGCTCTCTTTCCGGAAAGCTCCGCAGGAAGTGCACAAAAGCAATACCATCAGCAGGAGAAATCCCGTCATTTTCTTACAGTTCACAGTTATTTACAGTACGTGGGAATGGAATGACGTCGCGGATGTTGCTCATACCGGTAAGATACATTACGCAACGCTCAAATCCCAATCCAAAGCCTGAATGACGGACGGAACCGTATTTTCTAAGATCCAGATAGAATCCGTAATCCTCTTTATTTAATCCTAATTCATCCATTCTCTGGCAAAGCTTGTCAAGGTCATCTTCCCTCTGGCTTCCTCCGATGATCTCTCCGATTCCCGGAACCAGACAATCACAGGCTGCCACAGTTTTGCCATCTTCATTTAACTTCATGTAGAAGGCCTTGATCTCCTTCGGATAATCTGTAACAAAGATCGGTTTCTTGAATACCACTTCTGTCAGATATCTTTCATGTTCTGTCTGAAGATCACTGCCCCACTCTACTTTATAATCAAATTTATCGTTGTGTTTCTTCAGGATCTCGATCGCTTCTGTATAGGTCACACGACCGAAGTCCGAACTTGCTACATGCTCTAACCGTTCAATGAGTCCTTTGTCCACAAAACTGTTTAAGAACTGCATTTCTTCCGGTGCATGATCCAGACAGTAGCGGATCACATATTTTAACATTGCTTCTGCCACATCCATATTATCCGACAGATCCGCAAATGCCATCTCCGGTTCGATCATCCAGAACTCAGCCGCATGGCGGGTAGTATTGGAATTCTCCGCACGGAAGGTTGGTCCGAAGGTATAGATATCACGGAATGCCATAGCATAAGTTTCACCGTTTAACTGACCGCTTACGGTAAGATTGGTTGGTTTTCCGAAGAAATCCTTAGAAAAATCTACTTTTCCGTCTTCCGTTTTGGGGATATTATTAAGATCCAGCGTCGTTACCTGGAACATTTCTCCCGCGCCCTCACAGTCACTTCCGGTGATCAGCGGAGTATTTACATACACGAAATTCCGCTCCTGGAAAAACTGATGGATCGCAAACGCTGCCAGGGAACGGATGCGGAAAGTTGCCTGAAAGGCATTGGTCCTCGGTCTTAAGTGGGAAATCGTTCTTAAATACTCGAAGGTATGACGCTTCTTCTGTAACGGATAATCCGGTGTGGATTGTCCTTCAATGGCAATATCCGTAGCCTGGATCTCGAAAGGCTGTTTTGCTTCCGGTGTAGGGATCAACATACCTTTTACGATAATGGCTGCCCCTACATTTAATTTTTCCACAACATCGAAATTCGGCAGTTGATCGGAATAAACTACCTGCAATGTCTCGAAAAAGCTTCCGTCATTCACGGCTATAAAACCAAAGGTCTTTGAATTTCGGATATTCTTTACCCATCCTCCGATGGTCACTTCTTTATCCAGGTACTGTTCTCTGTCTTTAAAAATCTCACGAATACTTGTTAATTCCATACTCTCCTCCTATTATTCGGTTATTGTTCGTTAAAACCTCTATTCTTCTTCCGATGATGGTACATAGTTGATGGTGCTGATCTCTTCCAGGTGGTCTACAACCTTATTACATACATAAGCAAGGTTCAATTCCTGTTCCGGATACTCTTCAAACAGTTCTTCCTTGTCCTGGAATCCATAATAGGAAACAAAGGAATTTACATATTCGCTGAATCCGTCTTCGTCTGCCACGATTTCTTCTTTTTCCGCTATCGCTGCTAAGATCATCTGCTCCCGGATGCTCTGTTCCATCATACCGGTAACCTGTTCTTCAAATTCTTCCGGACCGTATCCGTAATTATAGTCAAGATATTCAGAAACTGTAGAACCGGTCTGCTCTACGCTGCTGCGGAACGAAGACAGGTATTCTTTCACACGGTTAACAAGAAGCTCCTTGGGAACTGTCACTTCACATTCCTCAGAAAGTTTTCCGACTACCGCTGTTCTGGTATCACTTTTCTTGGTACTCTCCATGGACTCTTCGTAGTAACTCTTCACATACTGATACAGGTCTCCCACCGTGTCGTAGCCAAAGTTTTCGGATACAAAATCATCTGTCAGCTGATCATAGGTATAGATCACTTCTTCATCTATGCTGTTTACCGTTACTTCAAATACTGCATCCTTTCCGGCCAGAGATTCGTCATATTCTTCCGGAAAGGTCAGATTCAGGGTTACCTTGTCACCGACTTTAGCACCGATCAATCCCTCTTCGAATCCTTCGATGAACTGTCCGGAACCGATGGATAAGTGTGCCCCTTCGGCAGATCCGCCGTCAAACTCTTCACCGTCTACGGTACCCACATAATCAATGTTCACAAGATCGCCGTCTTCCACCTGCTGCTTATCCGTTGCCTGATAGTCAGGATAACTCTGTAATGTCTGATCAATGGCATTTATAACATACTCATCATCAATTTCCACATAACTAACATCTACACTCAAATTGTTATAATCACATAGTTTTACATACTCGCCAAGGTCATAATCCCGAATAGAAAGTCGTTGTTCCTCAGCAACCCACATATCGCTTAAAGATTCATCGGTTCCCTCACTGCCTGAAGCAGTTGCCACCACATCTTTCTGCGCTCCCCAGAATAATAGTCCGCCCAACAAAGCTACGCTTATTGCGCTCACCAATCTCTTCATGCTTTTTTCCTCATTTCTGTCTTTTACTTCCGGATCCTTTCAATCCGTAAACTTCCTTCTATGAAAGAAGTCTCATATCTAAGTAGAATACCATATTTAACACCAAAATAAAAGTCATTTGTGTAAAATCTCATTGCTTTTTATCTATGGAAATGATACAATACAACTCGTATGAAACGTAAGGAGGAAAAAACATGGCTTGGTATTGGTGGCTATTGATCATTATCCTGGTAATTCTGGTTTTAGGAGTGATAGGATTATATTTTCTTGGAAAGAGAGCAGAAAAGAATAAAGCAGAGCAGGACAAACTGGTAAAAGAAACGGCTCAAACCGTAACCCTGCTGGTTATTGATAAGAAAAAAATGAAGTTAAGAGATGCAGGACTTCCCGATGCAGTGTTGGAACAGACTCCGCGTTATCTGCGGGGTGCAAAAACTCCTGTGGTAAAGGTTAAAGTAGGACCTACCATCCGCACCTTACTGTGTGACCCGGAGATCTATGATGATGTACCGGTAAAGAAAGAAGTCAAAGCTGTAGTCAGTGGTTTGTACTTAACTGCCATCAAAGGACAGCATGGCAAAAAAGCTACCGCTGCTCCGGCAAAGAAAGGATGGCTTGCCCGCATGAAAGAAAAGGCAGGCATGTAAACTTACATCAAACATAATCGTAAAAATATGGGATCGGCTAAATGCGCCGATCCCGTTTTTTATCTTATTGGATTTTATCTACCGCTTCTTTGGTCAGGATCTTTGGCATCATGATAAGATACAGGACACCGGCCGTCAATGCCGAAACGATGTCCGATACCGGCTCAGCCACAAATACTCCCCACACACCCATAAAATGCGGCAAGATCAATGCCAGCGGCACTAAAAGGATCACTTTGCGCAACATGGCAATGAACAGGGAAACCTTTGCCTGACCCAAAGCCAGAAAAGACGGCTGTACCCCCTGCTGCAATCCGAAGATCAGCATACCGATCATAAAAATACGGATTGATTTTGTTACCAGTGATATCATCTCCGGATCCGAGGAAAATGCTCCTGCAAAGGTCTGCGGAAACAGCATTACCACTCCTGATGTGATCATACCATAAAAGAAGGTCACTGCGATCATGATCTGCGATGCCTTTTTCACCCGGTCAAATTTCCCTGCTCCGAAATTATAACTGATCACAGGTTGAACACCCTGGGTAAATCCCCCAAGCGGAGCACAGATAAATTGATAAATACTCTGGATTATGGTTAAGGATCCCACATACAGATCCCCTCCATAAAGCTGCAACCCACGGTTCATCACAATACTGATAAGACTTTCTGTAGATCTCATAATAAAAGGAGAGATACCAAGGCTGCAGATTCTTCCCATTGTTTTTAAATCCGGTTTTAACAATTTTGTTCTTATCCTTATAGCCGTATTCTTTCCGCACAGGAAGGAAAGCATCCAGGCTGCGCTGACAGTCTGGGAGATAATGGTTGCTATGGCAGCTCCCACTACGCCTAAGTCAAATACAAAAATAAAAACAGGATCCAGGATCAGGTTCAGGATCGCACCGATCAATACTGTGGCCATTCCCAGTCTGGCTCTTCCCTGGCAGATGATAAAAGGATTTAATCCCAGTGCCAGTTCCACCATCACCGTTCCCAACAGGTAACAGGAAAGGTACTTTTTGGCATATACAATGGTCACATCCGATGCTCCGAACGCATACAAAAACGGTTCCTGCCCAAGGTAGAACACGGCCATCAGGATCACGGTAAACACAAGTAACATGGTCACACCATTTCCCAGGATCTCTTCTGCTCTCTTCTTGTCTCCTTTTCCCAGAAAAATGGCTGCCAGCGGTGCTCCTCCCGCCCCCACAAACGCGGAAAAGGCAGAAATCAGTGTGATAATGGGAAGGGTCAACCCCACTCCCGTCAACGCGCTGCTTCCCACCCCGGGAATATGACCGATGTAGATCCGGTCGATAATGCTGTATAGTACGTTAATGGTCTGGGCGATAATCGATGGAATCGCCATTTTTATCATTAAAGGTACCAGTTTTCCACTGCCTAATTCATCATCTTTCATCTCTATGTATCCTGCTCTTTCTCACATTGCCCCGTTCTCGTTATGGTCAGACAGATTTCACAATCTGCCATAGGCTGATAGTTCACCATCATGGCATAACTGATCTGTACACGGATTTCTTTCCCATTCTCTGTCTGTCGGATCTTATGGGTATCCATGCCCATACTGATCTGTCCCTCCGGGGTATAATAGGTGGTCTGCTCACATTTTCCCGCCTCAAAATACATGCGGGTATTCACTTCCCCTTTTCTTGTGATCTCCACACTGTCCGGTTTGATCTTTATAAGGTTCCTGGTGGGCCCGTTGGTTCCGTCCATGATCTCTTCGTACATAATGTAATGAGTCCGGTTTCTATAAGAATACTCCGCCACATTCATTACTTCGATCTCCTCCGGTTCCTCATCAGCAACACCGCTGACTGTATGGAGTCCCTTGATGCTAAAAAGCACTTTTTCCGCCATGTGCACATTCCTCCGCCTTTAAACTACGAAGAGTATTCTACCTCTTTTTCTTTAAATATTCAAGAAATTTAAAGCGAATGGTATAATTGCCGCTCTCAAGGATCTTCCGGTATTCCCTGGGGGTAAGCGTCTTTTGGAAGCATTTCCACTCTTTGTCATTATATCGGTATATAGAATTGGAAAAGCACAGATTCGGATACATCACGCACCACCAATTGTGCCCTTCTCCCTTTCCCAGGGTAATGGTCAACGCTTCGTATTCTCCTTCCGGGAATGTAAGTCCCTCATACTCTTTCTCCGGAAATTCACTGTAGGCAAGACTTGCAACTGCCCGGTAGTCAACCTCCTGCTCCCTTAATGATTGATTTGCCACTTCCGTAATCCCGGTCAGGTTTTCCCGGATGATCTGCCTTGTCTGTTCTATACTCTCGCTTTCCGATAAAAGCTGTTCCATATATACCCCCACATCATCCCGTACCTTTAGTTTGATCTCCTGATCCATGTCGCTGTCACTGTTGGCCAGCACATGGAAACGGATCACTTTTCTGGCAATGGAGGACTGCAGACTATAATCAAACTGCTGTTTTCCCAGGATCATAAACCCTAACACCATCAGTAATAACAGGATTCCTCTTTTTCTTTTTTCCACTGTGATTCACCTTCCTTTGCTTTCTACCGGAAGGATTCCCATCTTTTTCCTTCTTTAAACACCACCGCCTCTTTTTCTTTGATTTCGCCATCCTTGATCTCAATCTTTGGAAGATACAGAACGCTCTTTGGATCATAATAGGAGTTCATTAACTCCAGCACCGTCACAGTGTTTCGAAACCGGTAGTGCCGCATCTGATCGGTCAGAGATTCCTCTTCCTTCACGATATTCTCGCTGATATTCTCCTCACTGTAGGCCACTCTGGTCTGAAAGGAAATTTCATCCTTATTTAATAATGTTTGTATCAGCGTATCATCCACCGCTTCATGGATCACCAGCAATTTCAAATGTGAAAACTCCTGAATCACCTGCTCTTCCCTGCGCTCTCCTTTGACCAGACTCTCTGCATCAGCCACCAGCACAACTTCTTTTTCCGCCAGTTTCTGGGAACATCCTGTCAGCATGATCATAAACAGAACCAATACCCACAAGATCTTTCGTCTTTGTTTTTTCATGCTGCCTCCTTTCCCTGCTTACGCTTACCGCTCTTCTCCTGTTTGGAAGTGTCCTTTGCTTCCCAAAGCGTGGCAGCACACTCCCAGAGTGCAAAAAATACCGATACCCATAACACGATATCAGCGGGTATCTCCATCCTCACCGGAACTTTTCCGAACCACGCAGTACTTCGTCCCAGATTCAGAAACACCGTTTCAGACTGGATTAGCAACGGAAAACGATACACTGCAGCCAACACTGTAAAGATCAGGAAAAACACCAGCCATAATCCCGCCTGTTTCTGCCACTGCCATCGTTGATTGGTATCCTCACTTTTTCCAAGCCCGATCCAGAACGGAACATTCAGTAAAAGCAATATCCCCGCTTCTTTCCAAAGTCCCGTCATGCTGTTGCCGGAAACCTCAAAAACATACCCCACATTAAGATTCGGTATCTGAAACAGTAACAACAACACCAGCAAAACTCCTAACACTTTACTCCATAGTCCTTTCAACCCTTCCGGATTGCGCACCCCCTTTCGTCCCAGAAATAACAACACCACTAACACTGCACCGGCCACCGGCCAGTACTGCTCCCAGCCAAGATAGCCGGCCAAAAGACGGGAGAGCCGATACCACACCACCAGGCCGAACCCCAGTGCCAGGATCCTGCGTATTACGGTATATACCGTGCTATGCCGTCCTTTAGCCCAGGCTGCCAACACGCAACTGATAAGCCCTGCTAAAGGAATGGCAAAAAGGCTGGTTCGACCGGCTTTTACCGCCACCGGCAACATAAAAAAGATCATCGTACCAAATTGTCCCATCGCTCTTATCCTTTCCTTTCCGATGTGTCTGCTGGAGCATCGTCTTCCTTTCGATTTTTATTCCCGAACCGTGCTACTTTACGCAGCCGCACCGGATTCTGGTTAAATCCGTATACACCCCGGTACTGTTTCTGTCTCGCCGGAATCTGGAAGGTGGTATGAACTTTGGACAGAAACGGTTTTCCAAGACTGGTCAGCCCCGACAGATGCAGCGTCACTGCCAGAAATCCCACTACCATACCCACCGGACCGGCCAGCATGCAAAGCAGGATAAAGCCAAATTTTAATACCCGGAAGGTCTGGGTTAATTCTTCACTGGGAATACTGAAGGAGCAAAGAGCCGTAAATGCCACCACGATCACCACGATCGGACTGACCAGGCTGGCATCAACGGCTGCAGAACCAATGATCAGACCTCCTACAATTCCGATAGCATTCCCCAGATCCCCCGGCATCCGCACTCCGGCTTCTCTTAATAATTCGAAAGAAACCTCCATCATCAGGATCTCCACCGGTGCACCAAACGGATTTCCTTCTGCCGCCTTCTGCACTGCTAATAGCAGATCCGTGGGAAGCATCATATTCTCATAGGAACATGCCACAATGTAAAGTCCCGGAAAGGTCATGGCAAAAAAACAGGCCAGATACCGCAGGCCTCTTATCATGGAGACGATCTGGTAATTAAGAAAGTTATCGTCCGCCGCCGTAAGAAAATCCTGAAATGCAGATGGTAAAAGCAATACCTCCGGAGAATTATCGAAGATCAGAACTGCCCTTCCTTCCATAAGTTCTTCCGCCGCAAAAGACGGTCTGCGGGTACTCTGGATCTGCGGAAAAGGCGACCTGCCCTGCTCCACGATAAGCTGCTGCTCCGTTCCGGAATCCAGGATCCGGTCGATCCGGTATGCTGCAAGTCTCTCTTCGATCCGCTTTAGAATCTCCGGTTCTACGATCCCCTCCATATACATCAGATAGGTCAGGGTATTGGATTTTGTTCCCACATAGTATTCACGTACCTTTAATCTGGGAGAACGGATCCTTTTACGTAAAAGAGACGCATTGGTTTTCACCGAATCACAAAAGCTTTCATCCGACCCACGCAGTCCCTTTTCCGAATCCGCCTGTGTAACCCCCAGCCCCGGATATCCTTTGTTGGGGATTTTTAACGCTTTGTCATAGCCATCTATAAATAAGATCACATCCCCGGACAGAAAGCCCTTGATACTCTGGGGCAGATCCTCCAGCTCCTCTACATCCAACAAGCCCAGCTTCTTTTCTTTTACTTCTGATAAAATAGTTTTTCCCTCTTCGTTCACCAGCCTTGTCAACATCTGCCCCAGCGCAGAATTACCAAACTGCAGGTTTTGGGTCGTGGGTTCTGTAAACACAGCCAGGATCTGCACCGCCGGCTGTTGCCCCAGATAAAACATTCGAAACACCACATCGGCACAATCCTTTAGTTCTGTACGAAGATAGACTTCATTCTCCTTAAGCCTCTTGCTGACTTTCGGCATCTTTTCCATGGACAATCCTCCCTTGTTTATGTACCTGCTCTGCTCTGCCCTGCCCGCGTTCCCTCCCGGCAAGTATGGTCCGGCTTTGCCGGACACACCACACGAAAAAAGGTTGAGCAAAAGCTGCTCAACCCTAGTATGGTAGATTTTTCTTCTTTTATTCATTTTTACGGATCACGCTCTTAATGATCTCTTCCTGGCTGTCAAGATGGGCCATGGTTGCCTCAAGTCCCTCTTCCAGTCCGCCTTTTTCCAAAGCATCCACGATCCTACGATGCTCCTGGATCAGACGTTGCAGCTGGTTATTGTGCTGCAGATAAGCCCAGCGGTATCGGGACAACTGCTCCTGCAAGGTATTCATAATGGAAACCAGCCTCTGATTCCCTGTGGCTTCAAAAATTGCGGAATGAAACTCCCAGTCTTTCTGCTCAATCTCTGAATGATCCCCATCAGCCACAGCCTCTTCGAATACTTTCTCGGCATACCTCATATCTGCCATCTGTCCCGGAGAAAGATGTCCGCTGATATATTGCACCGCCAAACGCTCAAGACAACGGCGGATCTCATAGACATCATCCATATCTTTCTGGGTCATTTTAGCGACCTGCGCTCCTCTTCTTGGAATCGTGATGGCAAGTCCCTCCTGTTCCAGCATTCGGATTGCTTCACGAATAGGGGTCCGGCTGACTCCCAGTTTTCCCGCCAGCTTCATCTCCATCAATCGCTCACCTGGTTTTAACTCTCCCTTAAGGATCGCATTCCGAAGAGTCTGATAAACCACATCCCGTAAGGGAAGATAATCATTTTTTACCAGCTCTAAATTTGCCATTGCTCTCTCTTCCTTTCACATTATAAAACGTGGTTGCCTTAACCAGCCCCACACCTTTCATTTTATCAAAAGCCTTTGCAGCCTGTTTTGCCTGTTCCAATGTCTCAAAAATCCCAAACACCGTAGGACCGCTGCCGCTCATCATTGCCTTCAAAGCCCCTTGTCTCTCCATAATGCTTTCAATTTTACCGATCATCGGATACTGTTTTGCAGTCACTTCCTCTAGGTTATTGCCCATGGCCGCACAGACTCCGCTAAGATCCTGCCTGTGGATAGCCTCGATGAGACCATCAATATCCGGATGTGAAACTTCCTTCAACTGATCAAATCTCTGATAAACTTCTTTGGTGGATACTCCGAAAGACGGTTTCACCACCAGCACTCCGCCATAAGGACATCCCGGAAGCGGTGTCAGGATCTCTCCGATCCCTTCTGCCAGTACCGTTCCCCTCATAACACAGTAAGGAACATCTGCCCCCAGCTGCACTCCCAGATCCATTAGCTGTCTTCTTGACAAATGCAGGTCAAACAGCAGGTTCATGCCAAAAAGGGCTGCCGCTGCGTCACTGCTTCCTCCCGCCATTCCTCCGGAAACCGGAATCACTTTTTTCAGGTTCACGTGTACTCCCTGCGAAATCTTATATTCCCTCCGCATCAGTTCTATCGCCTGAACGATCAGATTATGCTCATTGCAGGGCAGATAAGGCAGATTGGCCTTCATGGTCACCTTACCGGTATCCTGTTTATCCATTACCATATGGTCGTGCAATCCCAGTGTCTGCATCACCATGCGTACTTCGTGATATCCGTCTTCTCTTTTCCTCACTACGTCCAGTCCCAGGTTTACCTTCGCCAGGGGCCGCAGAATGATGCGATCCATACCTTTCCTCCTGCTTATTTGTATACAATATACAATAATAAACAAT
The DNA here is from genome assembly GCA_051878875.1 of Lachnospiraceae bacterium. Taxonomy (GTDB): domain Bacteria; phylum Bacillota; class Clostridia; order Lachnospirales; family Lachnospiraceae; genus XBB1006. The sequence goes on from JBJEKY010000115.1 coordinate 14,502, forward strand.
TTTTCATTTGTCAACTGTTCCAAGGCTCTCATCCAGTATTTTCTTAACAAAACTGTACTTTTTTTGTTTTCTGTGTTAAATTATAGGTAATTCTATTCGATATAAACACTGATAGAGTAAAAGCCAAGGAGGGTGAGTTTATGGATGTGAATAGTGTGAAAGCGCTGTCAGCTTATCAGAACAGCTCAAGGACGAGCAAAACAGCGGAAGAAGTTGTTCAAACCAAACAGGCCAAAGATGCCAAGAAACTGTTGGAAACTCCTGCCGGAGTCTTAGTAGAGGGATCCCCATCTGCTGTCTATGAGAAAAGCGACATCATTCAGATGATGCAGAATGATGCAAAAGCGCGTGCAGAGCAGTTACAGAACATGGTTTCTGATGCTCTGTATAAACAGGCCGGCCTTTCAGTAGGTGGCGATGATGTATGGAAGTTCCTTGCTAAAGGTGAATTCACAGTAACAGAAGAAGCAAAGAAACAGGCTCAGGAGCTGGTATCAGAAGACGGATATTACGGAGTGGAGCAGACTTCCGACCGTATTTTACAGTTTGCACAGGCTCTGAGCGGTGGCGACAGCTCCAAAGCCTCAGAATTGCTGGATGCCTTCAAGAAAGGTTTTGAACAGGCAACAAAAGCCTGGGGAAAAGAACTTCCGGAAATCAGCCAGAAGACCTATGAAGCCGTAGAAAAGAAATTCAATGACTGGATGAATGAAGAGACCGAATAAAGCAAGCAAAAATCCTGCCCGGAAAATGCGGGCAGGATTTTTTTGCCTACTTATGAACTTCAAAAGATGTCTTTCGAAAATTTATTTTTTTAAACGTTTATCACACTTTACAGCAAGCCTGGTTCCCACACTTTGGAATACCTGTACCAAAAGGATCAAAAGTACAACTGCTGCCAGCATGATCAGATACTTATATCGATAATAACCGTAATTAATGGCGATTTTTCCAAGGCCGCCGCCTCCGATGATTCCGCTCATGGCTGAATATCCCAGAATGGTGGTAATAGCAATGGTGGCATTGGAGATTAAGGACGGTACGCTCTCCGGGATCATTACTTTCAAAATGATCTGCAACGGAGATGCTCCCATACTCTGGGCCATTTCAATCGTATTCGGACTAACCTCACGAAAACTTCCTTCCGCCAGTCGCGCCACAAAAGGAAAGGCTGCGATCACCAATGGTACGATAGATGCAGTGGTTCCCACCACAGTTCCCACGATCACTCTGGTCAATGGAAAAACCAGGATCATCAAAATCAAAAACGGTACTGATCGAAGCAGGTTGATCACAACATTTAAGGTATTTAGCAGCCAGGCCGGAAGCGGAAGGATCCCGTCCTTCTGTCCTGCCACAAGAAGCACTCCCAATGGGAGTCCCAGTATAATGGCAAACACCGTCGCTAACAGTGTTACATATACAGTTTCCCAGATTGCCAGCGGAAACTGGGTCTGAATGATAGCCCAGGCTTCTGCAAATGTTTCTGATGAGAATAATTGATCAAGCATGATGCGTTACCTCCTCTGCCGTAATATCCTGAATCCGTGTCAGATACCGGATAGAGCGTTCCACGTTTTCTAAACCGCCGGGAATTCCTAACAACATGGAGCCGTAAGTTTTATTAGCAATACTCTTGGTTGAAGCGTACACGATATTTGCTTCGATTCCCTCTTCCACAGCCAGACGGGCGATCATCGGCGTTCCTGTAGCTTCTGCCCCATTAAATACCACACGGATCAGTTTTTCTCCGGAAAGTTCTTCTCCAAAGCTTAACTGGTCACCTTCCGGATATACCAACTTCTTTGCAGCCTCAGACTTGGGATGAGCAAACACCTCCGCCACTTCTCCCTGCTCTGCCACACTTCCTTCTTCCAGGATCGCAACATGTTTACAGATGTTTTCCACCACACTCATCTGATGGGTAATGATGATCACCGTGATCCCTAATTTATCGTGAATGCTGCGGATCAGTTCCAAAATGGAATTCGTGGTAGTGGGATCCAGCGCACTGGTAGCTTCGTCACAAAGTAAAACCTTGGGATTAGTGGCCAAAGCACGGGCAATAGCCACTCTCTGCTGCTGTCCTCCGGATAATCTGGAAGGGTAGGCATCTGCCTTATCTCCAAGTCCCACCAGTTCCAGAAGCTCCTGCGCCTTTTTTCTGGCTTCACTTTTCTTTACTCCCGCAAGTTCCAGAGGGAAGCACACATTCTTCAGACAGCTTCTCTGCATCAAAAGATTAAAGCCCTGAAAGATCATGGTGATCTGACGTCTCATAGCACGCAGCTCTGACTCTGACAGAGCGCCGATATCGCAGCCATCTATTTCGATGCTGCCTTCGCTGGGTCGTTCCAGCATGTTGATACACCGCACCAGGGTACTTTTTCCTGCACCGCTCATTCCGATGATACCGAATATATCTCCATCAGGAATAGTCAGGGACACATTATTTAGTGCCCTGACTTCGCCCTGAGAAGTATGAAATTTTTTGGATACATTTTTTATTTCAATCATAGTTGCCTCCGGCTGATTATTCTATCATCTCTTCCTGGGGTCTATTCTTCCTATTTCAACGGATCCAGGCTGGTCTGTTTGCCACCGTAGATTCCCAGTGGTTCCACATGGATCGCAGCAACCGATGTCAAATGTGTTCCGTTCTGTGCATTGAAATCATCCAGATATGGAACATGCTGGAAGTAGTTAGCGTCAATCTCACCACTTTCCACTACGTTGTTTGGCTGAACATAATCCGTAAATTCTGTTACCTCTAAGGTGATTCCTTTTTCTGCAAGGATCTCTTTTGCAATAGCCAGGATCTCAGCATGAGGGGTCGGGGATGCTGCAACAGTAACTGTCTGTCCGGATAATGCATCATAATCAAGTGCCGGATCATAACCGTCAGTCGGCTCTTCCACTACAGAAACCACTGCTCCTTCATATTTGGAGTTGATATAATCAACAACCTGCTGGCTTTCTAATGCCGCTACCAACGCTTTGATCAGTTCGGAATCTTCGTTTCCTTCTTTTACAGCAAGAATATTGCTGTATGCAGAAGAAGATCCCTCAAGTCCTAATGCATCAGATGTTGGATTTAATCCTGCTTCAATGGCATAATTGGAATTGATCACTGCATAGTCTACATCCTGCAGAACATTTGGAAGCTGTGCCGCTTCTACTTCATTGAACTCAATGTTGTGTGGATTCTCTGCGATATCAAGGATCGTTGCTGTAATACCTGCACCGTCCTTTAATGTGATAAGTCCCAGATCCTCTAACAGTAATAATGCTCTTGCTTCATTCGTTGTATCATTGGGGATTGCGATGGTTACACTCTCTAAAGCTGCGCCATCCTGTGCTCCGCTGTTCTCTTCACTGCTGCCTTCCTCGTTTTTGCTGCCACAGCCGGCCAGTGAAAATACGGTTACTAAGGTTAATACCAGTACCAATAAACGTGAAATTCTTTTCTTCATGATGTTACTCTCCTTTTTCTTTGTCCTTTTTTGTTTTTACGTTTCCCTTTTTTGCTGAGGAATGTATTACGTGTGCCCCTGCGGTCCGGTTCGTTTCCCGGATAACTTTATACGTTTCCATGAAACACAAAAAACCGGAAGACTCCGATCAAGTCTCCCGGTTTCACACACGGTTTAAATGATTATCACTGTTACCTATAAGGCAACCTGCTTAACCATTGAAATGGAGAACCTATCGGAAATCTTTGCACGCAAAGTCATGCACATGCTGCACATGTACATATACATCTCCATCATCATGTTTGCATTCTGGAAAAATCTCTTCATGATTGTGTTCTCCTTTCCTCAAAATTTTCCGGAATCTTTTATCCGGCAACTAGGATGGGTCTATCATACATCCTTTGAAATCTCATGTCAACAGGAAAATCTCCCAAAAACTTTATCACTGTAGTGTGATACTTTGTAAATTTCCACGAAATTTCAAAAAATCAGATCTTAAATGCAGAAATCTGCTGTTTCAGAGAATCTGCCATATTGGTAAGATGTTCGGAATCTTGTTCCACATCGGCACTATTATCCGTTACAATATCGGTTAATTCCTGAACGCTTAACGCTGTATTTCCGATCACTTCTGCAGACGCTGACTGTTCTTCGGTTACCGCTGCCATATTGGAAGCCACATCATTGGCATCACGGATCTGCTTAATGATCTCATGGATGATGTCGTTCGTGGAAGTGATACTGTCAAAAATGTTATTGAACTGATCGGATGCTGCATACACTTTGTCTACACCGGAACTGATCTGGGCCGTACTGCGATGGCTCTGTTCCACAGTCTCATTAATGAGATCGTTTACAGATGCGATCAGTTCGGAAATTTCATCTGCCGCAGATGCAGATGTCTCTGCCAGTTTCTTGATCTGGGTTGCAACTACGGCAAAGCCACGACCGATCTCACCTGCACGGGCAGCCTCTATGCTGGCATTTAAGGATAACAGATTGGTCTCCTCTGCAATCTCCCGGATAGTAGATGTAATTTCATTGATCTTCACAGCCGCATCGCCTACATTGGTAATAGAACGTTCCAGGCTACTCATATCATCCTGGATCTCATTCATGGAAACAGTAACTTTTTCCATATTCTGACGTCCGTCATCGGCCGCTTTCATGGTATCTTCAATGTTATTCAAAGCTTTCTCTCCGGCATCCGACGTTTCTGCCACAACGGTAGCAAGTTTCGTAGCATTGTCAGCGATCACGGAAATAGACTCGATAAGCTCATCCAGATTGGTTCGAAGCTGACTCATAGCCTCAGACTGACCACTGGCAGACTCATGCAGGGTTCCTGCAATCTGCGTACTGTCCTTTGCCTGTTCATCGATCCTGTTGGATACACTGGCAATAGAGCTTAATGCCTCCCTCATGACCTCCAGGAACTTCTTGGTGCTTCCGGCCATTACAGTAACTTCATCATTACCCTTTACCTCGATATCCGTAGTAAAGTCACCATTGGTCACTGCCACAATAGTATCGGTCAATTTCTGGATCGGTCTGGTGATCTTGTTGATCAGGACTACCAGAACTACAGTGATCAGCAGCAGGATCGCAACCGACAACGCACCCAGCACGCCCGCCAGACGGCTCAGATCGCTGTAAATGTTTTTCTCAAGACCTCTGGTCACGATCACCCAGCTGGTAGACTCGATTGGCTGTACACTGATCATATAGGTTCCGTTCTTGGAATCTGCCGTGGTGGTCACCTCTTTTCCACCCTTCGCCAGATCCAGAACGTCTGTATAAAACGTATCTCCGGATTCTTCCGCTGTCTTTCCTACAAGTTCGGTATCTTTATGTGCCAGAATGGTTCCGGTAGCGGTATCCATGATAAATGCATCTCCGTTTCCTTCTACTTCCATATCTGCCACAATATTAGCAAGAATGTCCAAGTTCACATCTACACAGGCCACTGCCTTCTGACCGGCAATGTTGTCCATGGCCCTGCTGGCCGTAACCACAAATCCACCGGTAAGATCATCCTGATATGCTTCACCAAAAGCCATACCCTGGGTATTATTAAGGCCATCCAGATAATACTGCTTCTCGCGCAGATCCTCTTCCGGCTCCCAGCCGCTGGCATCCAGTAACGTACCATCCTCCTGGATAATGTAAATTCCATTGGGGAAATACTCATAAGTTCCCAAAAAGAAACTTTCGTAGTTCAGAACCCCTTCCGCATCCAGATTTAAATTCTGCATGGTCTCCAATGCAGTATCCACCGTCTTTAAATTTTCCTTCTGCCAGGTGAGAATCTCATTCTCACTGTTTTCCGCTTCTTTCATCAGCAGCGCTTCTGTTTTGGTTGTGATACTACTCTTGGATGAATTATAAGCAAATACAACCAGAAAAACAAAGGCAATGGCGATGAGAGGCAAGGTAAACACCAGAAGCTTGGTCCGGACTCCGAACTTGGTCTTCTTTTCCTGTTCTTTTGCCTTTTTTGTCCTCTTTTTCTTTTCTGCCATCTTATGTTCCTCCTCACATTGTGCTTTATCCACGCAGCAACTCTGCGGTATATTAATCCTGTCTATTGAAAAATTCCACGATGTCCGTATATCCGGACTGTTCTAACTGCTCTTTCTGGAATTTTTTGTTCTTATTCATACGGGAAACCAGAACGTCCCGTCCTTCTGCCCTAAGTTTGGCTGCCTCTTTCATGATCTCGCTTAACCTTTCTGCCGAGCATCCCTTCTCAATAAGAAAAGCAGTTTTTTCCGGCTGGCTGGGGATCTTGAATCCGCTTTCCATCAGAAGAAGGATAATCCGTTCAAATCCGATGGAAAAACCGCAGGCCGGTACATCATTGCCGGTAAAATTACCGATCATCTTGTCATAACGGCCACCTCCGCCACAACTTCCGCCAAATTCCGGCATAGCGATCTCAAAAATAGTTCCGGTATAGTAAGACATTCCCCTTACCAAAGTGGGATCAAATACCAGTTCAAATTCTGCCGCTTTAGCCGCATTGACACACTGGGTGATCTCCTGCATATTGTTTACCACTTCTTCCGACAAAAAGCTTCCCAAAATCTGTGCCAGATAAGAAAGTCCGTCCTCTTTGCCCTCTAACTCTTCAAACAGCTTCAGATACTTCTCCACACTCTCTGCCGCAAACTCATGACTCAACAGTTCCTCTCTGACACCGTCCAGTCCGATCTTATCCATTTTATCCAGGATGATGAATACTTCATCAAACCGCTCTTCTGTAAATCCACTGTAAGCTGCCATGGCTTTTAAGATACGTCGCTCATTGATACGGATCTGGAAGCCCTTAAAGCCCAGTTTTCCAAGACAGGTGGTGGTGGCTGTGATCAGTTCGATCTCTGCTAAATCCGTAGGATCTCCCAGGATATCGATATCACACTGCATAAACTGACGATATCGCCCTCTCTGGGGGCGGTCTGCTCTCCACACATTGCCCATCTGTAATGCCTTAAACGGAGACGGCAGATTATTGGCATTGTTGGAGTAATACCGTGCCAGGGGCACCGTAAGATCATAACGCATTCCCTGGTCTACCAGATCTGCCTCGCAGGCAGCTTCTTCTAATTTTAACTTTTCTCCACGTTTCAATACCTTAAAGATCAGTTTCTCATTTTCTCCGCCCTGCTTATTGGAAAGATTGGAAATATCCTCCATACAGGGGGTTTCAATCGGTGTAAAACCAAAACTCCGATAGGTTTCCCGGATCACATTCTGCACATAGTCACGCAGTTGCATTTCTTCCGGCATAATGTCACGCATACCCGTGACCGGTTTTTTCTTTAATGCCATAAGTCCTCCTATTTCAATATGCCACAACGTTTCATGGCATCGTATTTTCGTTGTATCATTTCCTCTGTTCTATCAAGATAAGCATCTACATCCTTCACATTTTCCACCCGTTCCCTGAGCTTTCCCGGCGTAGTCACCAGCTTGGTGATGGCTCCTGCCCCAACTGACAGGATACTCTGACGTTCCTCCATGATCAGAATGTTATAAAGCCCCTCTTTTCCCTCAGGGGCAAATCCGATATTTTCCTGATTATCTGCAATGCTTTTCTGACGATACAGGTAGTAAGGGACCATTCCCATATTCCGGGCACAGGTTGTTGCCAGCTTCATACTTTCGGTAGTATCCGCGAAGGTCAGATCCTTGTACTTTTCCTTTTCCAGATTCAGTCTGGCATTGTGTTTTCTTGCCAGGCAATGCACCGTCAGATTATCCGGTTTCAATTGTGCGATCTGCTGTAAGGTATCTTCTACATCTGCTGCAGTCTCTCCCGGAAGTCCCAGGATCAGATCCATATTGATATTATCAAAGCCACATTCCCTTGCCAGGAAAAAGGCTTCCCGGATCTGTTCCACCGTATGCCGCCGCCCTATCAAATCCAGCGTTTTCTGCTGCATGGTCTGGGGATTGATGGAAAGCCGGGTCACCCCCAGCTGTTTTAGTACCTTAAGTTTTTCTTCGGTAATACTGTCCGGTCTTCCTGCTTCTACCGTGAATTCCAGCACTTTGGAACATTCAAACCGCTCCCGGATATATCCTATGAGACGGGATAACTGACCGGCCGTTAAAGTGGTTGGCGTTCCGCCCCCGAAATATATACTGTTTAATTCCAGGTGCTTTGTGTTCTCGGAAAGAAACGCAAGTTCCCTGATCACAGCATCCACATACTCATCCATCCGCTCCCTGTAAGCCGACTCCGGGAACGAAGTGAACGAACAGTACAAACAAGTTGTGGGACAAAACGGAACATGCACGTAGAGACTATAGCCTTTCCCGGATTCGACCTTAGACAGAATCCTACGCTCCCGCTCTGCCACTTCGGTTCCCAGAGCCAGTTTTTCATCACTGATCAGATACTCCTGCTTCATCTTTCTGCCCAGTTCTTCCTGTGACATTCCCTGTTCCATTGCCTGTATCAGCAATTTGGTAGGACGTATTCCCGTGAGTGTCCCCCAGGGAAGGTTCTGTCCCGTGATCCGGGATAATGCCGTATACAACAGTTTCTTCAGATCGTTTTTCTGCTTTCCCTCATCCGTTCTACTGGTGGCAGTTTTCTCTGTCACACCGTATTCTCTGACAGAAAGTCGTATCCATTCCTCTTCAAAGCAGATGGCAAGGTGCAGCTTCACCGGCTCATCCTCTCCGGGTTCTTTCTGCTGCGCCACCCGGCTCACTTTTGCATGAACATACAGAGCCTCTCTCGGATAAAACGCTTTTACCATAGCCCGTACATCGCTCTCAAACCGGTCTGTATCCAACTCTATCCAAATCATATCTATTGTTTATCTTTCCCTAGTCTATAAAAGGATTGTATTCTTTTTCATGGCCGATGGTGGTAGCGCCCATATGTCCCGGGTAAACTGCAACCTCATCCGGTAACACAAATAACTTTTCCTTGATGGCCGTTACCAGTGCCTCCCTGCTTCCTTCCTTGAAATCTGTTCTTCCCACAGACTCCTTAAACAGGGAATCTCCGGAAAACAGTACTTTTTCATTCGGGAAGTAGTAGCACACTCCACCCGGTGTATGTCCGGGTGTTGACAGCATCTGTCCGGAAAAACCGGCCATTTCAAAAAGATGTCCGTCTTCCCAATATTCATCCGCATGCAGTTCCCTGGAATTTAAACTCAGTTTCCTGTCTCCCAGCACATGCTCTTCTTCTTTGCTGGCATAAACTTTGATCCCGTAATGATCCCGCAGTTCATCCATGGCTCCGGTATGATCGTAATGGCCGTGGGTCAGCAGGATGGCAACGGGCGTTGCCTGCCATTCATCCAGTTTTCCAATGATACGCTCCGCATCATCTCCCGGATCGATGATCAGGGCCTCTCTTCTGTCTTCATGGATGGCGAGATAACAGTTTTCACAAATATATCCCACCTGAAGTAATTCGATTCTCATTGCCATAAGCATTATCCTCTGGTTCTTTCTATATCCATTACACTCTCCACCTGGCGGATACGCGCCATAATGGAGGTAAGCTGCTCTTTTCCTTTCACTTCAAACGAAAGCGAAATGGTTGCGATCCCGTTTTTCCCTACCTTAGTATTTACAGACTGGATATCGATGTTATGCTCTGTAAAGATTCTGGTGATATCCACCAGAAGACCTCTTCTGTTCACGGAATACACAATGATCTCTGCCAGATAATTACCCGCTTCGGATCCGGCCTGCCACTCTGCATCAATGAGGCGGGATTTCTCCAGCTCGCTTAAGTTCAGGACGTTGACACAATCAGTACGGTGAATGGTCACACCTCTTCCGCGGGTCACATAACCTACGATCTCATCTCCCGGAACCGGGCTGCAGCACTTGGAAAAACGTACCGCCACATCATGGATTCCCTTAACGGTAATACCACTCTTGGATTTTCCATGATGGATAGGATTGTTCTTATTGTTGGAAATATTATCCAGGATATCATTGTCTGTTATATTGGCTTCTGCCTCTTTCTTTGCCAGATCCACCATTTTATTTACGACCTGACCTTCTCTGAGACCGCCATGTCCCACGCTTGCCAGCAGGGATTCCCAGTCCTTAAAGCCATATTTACGCAGAACCTCGGTCCTGATCTCCGGTTTGTTAATGGTCGCCACATCAATACCATGGGATTTGCAATAGGTATCGATCATGTCGCGGCCTTTGGAGATATTCTCCTCCTTCAATTCCGCCTTAAACCAGGCATTGATCTTACTCTTGGCCTGGGAACTTTTTACGATCTTTAGCCAGTCACGGCTGGGTCCCTTCGTATTCTGGGAGGTCAGGATCTCGATCCGGTCTCCGTTCTGAACACGGTAGTCGATGGGTACTAACTTTCCGTTAACCTTGGCTCCCACCATGCGGTTACCCACCGCAGAATGGATGGCATAGGCAAAGTCAATGGGGGTAGATCCTGCCGGAAGATTCTTCACATCTCCGGAAGGTGTAAAACAGAACACGTTATCGGAAAACAGATCCAGGTCACTTTTTAACAGCGACATGAATTCCTTATTATCGGACATGTCTTTCTGCCACTCTAAGATCTGTCTTAGCCAGGTCATCTTCTCTTCTTCCTGGACATCCGGCACGGCTCCGTTGGAAGCCTCCTTGTATTTCCAGTGGGCAGCAATACCGTATTCTGCCACACGGTGCATTTCAAAGGTTCTGATCTGTACTTCGAACGGTGTTCCGTTCTTACCGATCAAAGTGGTATGCAACGACTGATAACGGTTTGGTTTGGGCATGGCAATATAGTCCTTGAAACGTCCCGGAATGGGTTTGTAACGCTCATGGATCACACCCAGGGCCGCATAACAGTCTTTCACGGTATCTACAATAACGCGAATGGCAAACAGGTCATAGACCTGATCAATGGTCTTGTCCTGATTTACCATTTTTCTATATATGCTGAAAAAGTGTTTTACTCTTCCCGAAATTTCTGCTTCGATGCCGCTCTCTTTGATATAGCCGCCTACTTCTTCTACCAGACTCTGGATAAATTCCTCCCTGGCAACACTGTTCATCTGGACCTTTTCCACCAGATCATAATACACATCCGGTTTCAGATATTTTAACGCCAGATCATCCAGTTCGATCTTGATCTTGGAAATACCAAGACGCTGGGCAATGGGCGCATAGATATCCATGGTCTCTCTTGCCTTCTCCTTCTGTTTTTCCGGCTTCATGTATTTCAAGGTACGCATGTTGTGCAACCGGTCCGCAAGTTTTATGATGACTACCCGGATATCCTTAGCCATGGCAAGAAACATCTTACGAAGGCTCTCCGCCTGGACTTCGATCTTATCCTGGTCATAATTCAACTGGGTCAGCTTGGTAACGCCATCCACCAGCAGTGCCACTTCGTCTCCGAACTCTTCTGCCAGTTTCTCCTTGGTCATCGGCGTATCTTCAATGACATCATGAAGCAGACCTGCTGCAATAGTCTCCTTGTCCATCTCCAGATCTGCAAGAATGATCGCCACGCAGATGGGGTGAATGATATAAGGCTCCCCGGACTTTCTCTTCTGCTCTTTGTGCATCTCTCTTGCCGTCAGATATGCCTTCTCAATGATACTGTTATCCGCAGACGGATGATATTTCGCAATGCACGCCAATAACTCCTGATAAAGTTCATCAGGATCTTTAAAATCAGAGGTCTTGTGTATACCTCCGATCTGTTCTTCCATTTCTTCCTCAAATTCCTCTATTTTGTCCGTTGTTTCCATAACTTTCACCACCATTTATCACGCTTGTATAACTACCCACTTTAATATCATTTAATTATACCCAACTTTGTGTTTTATTGCAACTTTTTATCCCTTTTCACAACAAAAAACCGTGGGCAGGTTCCGGGTTTTCCTGCCACACGGTTTTTTAGTTTCCTATATCGTTCGTTCTGTCTACGCTTTTTCCTTCTTCATCACGGAATGATACAGAAAAATAAACAGAAACAATGCCGCCGCGATCAATCCTGCCGGGTAAGCAATGGCTGTACTAAGATGCAGGCACTCCGGTGCATAGAAAAAGTATGTAACGGAAACGGCAGACATAAACGTTGCCGGGATCACGGTCAGCCAATAACATTTTGCATTCTTATACAGATACATGGACGCCGTCCACAAAGCGATCATAGCCAGGGTCTGGTTGGACCAGCTGAAGTATCTCCAGATCACGTTGTAATTCAGCTGACTGATCAGAGCCCCTGCCAACAGAAGCGGAACACAGATATATAATCGTTTTGCATAAGACTTCTGCTCAATATGGAACCAGTCGGCGATAACCAGCCGGGCGGAACGGAATGACGTATCTCCGGACGTGATAGGACAGGCAATAACACCGATCATTGCCAGAACCACACCAAAGCCGCCCATGGTCTTAACGCATACATCATAAACTGTCGATGCCTGACCCTGTGCTGTAAGGATCTCAGTAAGTCCGGTCATCAATCCGCCGGTCCGTTCATAAACCGCACAACCTGCTGCTGCCCAGATCAATGCGATGATTCCCTCACAAACCATTGCTCCGTAGAAGACAAAATGAGATTCCTTTTCTGTCTTGCAGCATCTGGCCATCAACGGAGACTGGGTTGCATGGAACCCAGAGATTGCTCCGCAGGCCACCGTAATGAACATACACGGCCAGATCGGGGCTCCATCCGGATGCAGGCTCTGTAGGGTAATCTCCGGAATAGTATAACCATGTGAAAAAATACCCACACCAACACCAAGCGCCATCACAATCAGGCAGATGCCAAATACCGGATAGATTTTTCCTATGATCTTGTCAATCGGGATAAAGGTTGCGATAAAATAATAGATAAGAATGATAGCAAGCCAGAAATACTGGTTGGTCAAAACAGCGGATACCACTCCCTGCTTACCAATAAGCATTGCAATCAAAGATGCCGGTCCGACTGCAAAAACAGTACCTACCATGACGAGAAGTACGACACTAAAGATCCTCATGACCAGTTTCATAACAGGGCCGAGATACATACCTGTCAATTCGGATACGGATGCGCCATCATGCCTCATACTCATAAATCCAACAGAGAAATCATGAACGGCACCTGCCAGGATCGTTCCTCCTGTGATCCAGATAAAAACTGCCGGTCCCCACTGTGCTCCTGCAAGAGCGCCATAGATCGGGCCCAGTCCTGCAATATTTAACAACTGAACCAGAAAAAGCTTCCATCTCGGCATGACAACAAAATCCACGCCATCGTTGATCCTTACTGCCGGAGTTTCTCTATCATCCGGTCCGTAAATCTTCTCGACCACTTTGCCATAAGTAAAATATCCAATGATCAAAACAGCCAGACACACAAAAAAGCTAATCATTTGTTACGCCTCCTATACACAGGCTAGGGGCAAAGCAGTTACGGGAAACCCGGGATCCTGCATCTGTTTCGTCTGAAGTCTGTTATTTATTTGTCTACAAATATTTTACCGCTTCTGTATAATTATGCAATAATTAGCCTAATTATTTGTGTATTTCGTAAAAAATGCCCGAATGTATGGCATGAATATCCCCTTTTTTTTCAATTATGCCGTGCCAAAATTATTCTTTAAATGTTAGCTTTTTTAAAAATCGCCACATGAGGCGGTCATTATCCTCTATTTGTTGGTCAAATTGAAATCCCAGCTTCTCTGCTATATGAATGGAAATCTTATTATCCGGCCGGATCAGGCAATACACTTCCGAAATTTCCAGCACATCTTTCGCATACCTGAGTATGGCTTCACAGATCTCCATGCAGTATCCTCTTTGAAGAAATGGTTCCACGATCATATACCCCAGCTCCACGCCGGACACCCCATCCGAATAGGTTTTCGGGTTCAGTCCCGCCCTGCCCGCAGACAGTCCTGTCTGTTTATCGATCACATGCCATAATCCGAATCCATAATAGCAGTATACGTAGCAGCGGTATTTTTTGATGTATTCAAGTTCCCGCTCCCTTTCCGGAAAAGGCGGTTCCAGGAATTTTGTAATATGGGGTTGCTCGTACATCGCATAGATCGAATCAAGATCCTCTTCACACTCTTCCCGTAAGATCAGATGCTCTGTACGCAGGATTTCCCACGGAAGCTTGTGTTCCCGCTGATAACACTTTAACAAAAAATCATTGTCATTTTCCCAGACCCTCTCTGCCACCATGGGGAAACCTTCCCCTTCCTGTGCCGAAAGTTCACAGGCCAGAATGGCGATGTTAAGATTTCCTGCTGCCAGCAGTGCTTGCCTTTTATCCGATATAAACAAAGCATTTTCCTTTCGGATCCCATTTCCCAGAAAAAAGCTCTGTACCCTTTCCGCTTGTGGATGGTCGTTTCGATAACCGGACATGTTTATGACCACATAATCCTTCTTTATCTGCTCTATCCAATCTATTATCTCTCTGCTTGACACCGTTTTTTCTTCCCTTTGTAGTTTTTCCGGATGTTGACACGTTTCCAACTCTTCCCGGCAAAAATCAGCATCCAGAACAACGGTTTTAAGTTGCATATGTTTCTCCCTGCCTTAGATGATTTTTCATGCTCCTTTTATTGTAGTATACCCTGCACACCGGATTTGTGCAACGTCCGTGCTCTTTACTTTTTCCCTCATGTACGGTAAAATGTTCCTCGCTAGAAAAAAAGAAAAGTGAGGTATCTGATATGGCAACCAACCCAGTCGTAACAATCGAAATGGAAAACGGACAGGTCATGAAAGCTGAGCTTTATCCTGACGTTGCTCCTAATACAGTCAACAATTTCATCAGTCTGATCAATCACAATTTCTATGACGGACTGACCTTTCACCGTGTTATAAACGGTTTCATGATCCAGGGCGGATGTCCGGACGGAACCGGTGCAGGCGGACCTGGCTATGAGATCAATGGCGAATTTGCATCCAACGGTTTTAAAAATGACTTAAAACACACCAGCGGTGTACTTTCCATGGCCCGTACCATGGCCCCCAACTCTGCCGGAAGCCAGTTCTTCATCATGCACAAGGATGCTCCTCATCTGGATGGAGGATATGCTGCATTTGGCAAGATCACAGAAGGAATGGATGTTGTGAATACCATTGCAGAAACCGCAACGGATTATTCTGACCGCCCGCTTACTCCCCAGGTGATCAAATCCATGACAGTAGAAACCTTTGGAGTCCAGTATCCGGAACCGGAAACCCATTAATTTAAGATCGCACCCCCGGTAAACGACTTACCGGGCAGCAAAAACAGGTGGGGACTTCCCCACCTGTTTTGTTCGTAACAAGTAAAGACTACTTGCAACCTCATCTTGTCTATACCCTGAAATACATCTTACTTAAATTTAACTTTTTTCACTGCACTGTATGCACCGGTTTCTACAATTCCGGAGTCCTTTACATATGCAACAACTTTGTAATAATAAGTCTTTCCGTGCTTTAAACCTTTCGTATTTCTGTATTCCAATTTCGTAGTACTCTTCAGATATTCATACTTTCCATTTTTTGAAGTACTTCTGTATATTTTATATCCCTGTGCATTTTTTACTTTCTTCCAGGAAAGTACAATTCCTCCCTTCTTGGAAACTGCGGCCTTTGTGAGCTTCGGTGCCTCAAGGTCATACTTATCAGCTACTTTTTCTGTTGTGCAGTTTAAAGCATGATCGTAAATGGAAACCTGAAGTGCCGTTACATCAAAATCAGCAGGAAGTTCACTCTTCTTAAGTTTCAATACCATCTTACCTGATTTATCCGGTTTCCATAATGCTGAATAACCTGCAGCGGTAGCATACTCTCCATAGTACAGATCAAGGGACTGAACACTGGCATTATCCTTTCCTTTCACGAACACATATACATACTTGCTGTCCTCAAGGGAATAGGTCTGAAGTGTCGGTGCTGTATTATCTACCTTAAATCCAAGTTCAATTTTCTGTGGCTTACCGCCCAGAGCAGATTTTGCAGTAATCTCTACTTTGTACTTTCCGTTGGGAAGAAGATTGCCTTCTTCATCATAACCTGTAAATACCGGATAGCCTGACATATCTTCCGCATCGATATACATCTCCGTCGGAACCATACCATCCAGATCAGCAGAATAAGTTGATTTTCTAAGGTCTTTATAACTATAGGTCTTAATCACTTTTCCGCTTGACGTCTTATAAACATACGTCATTTCCGATACATTGGTTTTCAAATATGTATAGGGTACCAAAAAGCTTGTCATTCCATTTACCGAATTAACAGAAGTGTATACCTTATTGGAATCAAAATCATATTTGCCGTATAATCCAAGTGCAGAATAATTCATTCCTAAGGTAAACTCGGACTGGAAACCGGTAAGTGCACAACCCATTTCGCAGACCGGATAATCTTTGCCGCTAAAGTAGTCATTAATGGTTGCATCGAAAATCGGCAGGTTTGCATAATCTCCGTAAAAACCTAAATACGGCAAACTAAGTTCTACATCATCCCCTGTAACAGGTGTTGCAAATACGAATCCTTCTACATAGAATCCGTTATTATATACCTCATTCAGGGTTTTAAAGGTATCACTGTTTTTGTCTAAGGTAACCTCTACCTGAATTGTTGCTTTTCCATTTGCATTCACTGTAACAGTTCCGTCTTCCGCCATGTTTGCGCCGGTGAACTGAATGCTTGCCGCATCAGTAATATCAATATCCTTCTGCGCCGCATAAGTATAGCCATACTCATCCTTCACAAAATCTTCTGCCTGAACCGTTCCGTTCAGTTTATATGTCTTGGTCTTGGAATCCAGATTAACAATGGTAGTCTCGAATGAATAAGTACCATCTACATTGTATCCAAGCTCAGCCTTTGGTCGTTCCTGTCCTTTCACCGTAAGGTAAGCACCGGAATCAATGGCAGCTTTGATATTTACCAATCCTGCGCCCTGTGTTCTCGGTGAGTAATAAACGGTTCCTGTTCCTGCCGTTCCGTCAGTTTGTCCCACATCCTGGATCACCGGATTTGCTGTAGACATTTCCATGGAATTAATGAACTTGGTAAGTTCAACCTTGCTCATGGATGGATATTTTCTCTGATAGTACTGCCTGATCAGTGCAGTAGCTCCCGCCATATGAGGTGTTGCCATGGATGTTCCGCTCATAAGCCCGGATACAGAAGAACCATCCTCATCCACATAATATGCAGAATAGATATTTCCTCCCGGTGCCGTAATCTCCGGTTTCAGGGTTAAAGACGGAGTTGGACCGATGGATGTGAATTCACACATCATTCCCGCTGAAGGATTCTCTAAACTCGCTTTTTTCTCTGCATCATATGTAAATACACCATATCCTGTTTTGCTGTCAATAGCATCAAGAAGCTTTCTTCCGTCTGCCTGCATGATAGAAACTGCAGGGATGTAATACTGATCGATCAGCATGGAAATGGTTCCTGCCTCATTGTTATATACGATTGCTCCCACAGCTCCTGCTTCAGCCGCATATGCAATTTTTTCGTTAAATGTGATCTCACCTCTGGAAATCAACGCCACATTTCCCTTGATGAGATTTTTAACTTTCTTGAAATCGTCCTGTGTTCCCAATCCGCAATCGACATACTTATATTCTTTGCCTGATAAAGAACTAAATGGCATTCCTGCCTCTACTCCGGTATCAAGGTAAGTACATTTTGCCTCCTGACCCTCTTTATCGGTGAATCCAATGTAAGTCTGATAATTTAACTGTGTGTTTTCCATTGCTGCAACAGACAATGCCGCATCCAACGTACTCGGATTGCCAACGGTTGCTTCATCCGGGTCGGAAGTCAGATTCAGATTTCCGTAATTTCCACCATAGGATGAACCATATTCATTTCCTGCTGCAACTTCAAGGCTGATTCCTGCTGCCTTTACAGCGTCATAAGACTGCTGCAGGGTTGCGTTATCGTCTGTGACAAATCCACAGGAAGACCCTAAGGACATATTGATAACGTCCACACCAAGTTTTACTGCATCATCCAATGAAGCGATCAAAACAGCATCCGTACAGCCGCCGCCCTCATCACTGAACACCTTAAAGCTCATAACCTGGGCATTGTATGCAATTCCCTTAAACTCGCTGCAGTTACCTGCGATCGTACCTGCAACATGGGTTCCGTGATCTTCTGTCTTTGGCGGAATGGGATCTAAATCATTATCCGCATAATCGTATGCAAACGGAACTTTCAGGTTCTGGTATACGTCGTTTACATCAAACGAGGTATCATACAGGGATCTGAATACTTTCTCTGCATCCAGTTCAAGGTTATTCACTTTGCCTGCAATACTGTACTTGGTATAAGCAACATTTACCCCACTTAACTTCTTTTCGTCGAATGCAACATGGTTATAGTCGATACCCGTATCCAGAACGGCGACTACCATTCCGTCACCGGCTACCCCATAGTCTTTGGTTGCCTCTGCTGCATAGATCATATCTCCACTGGAGATCATATCCGGTTTCGTTTCTGTTGCTGCCGGTGCGGCATATTCTTCCGATACGTATGCGTTCTTTACCCCCTTTACAGAACGGATCGTATCAAGTGCACCATAGGTTGTTTTTACGGCAAAACCTGTAAAAACCGTGTCATATTCATACAACAGTTCTGCACCTTTTACCGCTTTAAGAACCCTTTTTGCGACCTTCTCTACGCTTAAGTTGATCCCTTTCTGAGCCTTCATAGCTTCTTTGCTTGCCAGATACTCATCAAGGTCATCATCTTCTTCATCAAGAAACTCGTCAATCAAAGAATCTTCATCCACTTCAACAATAATGGACACTTCTTTGTCTTGTGTAAGAAGCCCTTCCGCTTCCTTCGCCGCATCAGGGATAAGGGAATGATCTTCCGACAAGGTTATTTCCATTGCGTTGGAAAGATCTTCCGAACCCTGTGCACTGGCCGTAATCCCCGGCGCCGCTGATGTCAGCACCAAAGTCACAGCCATTACCAGTGAAATGTAGCTTTGTCTTTTCATAGTGTTTCTCCTCCTTTGATAATACTTTTATGTTAATTAACTGACAATATTTTTTCAAGTGACAGAACCGTCAAAACCACGTTCTTTTTCTTGTATTTCACCCTGTTATCCTGTACAATACTACCAATCAGTATGATCTGTAAAGGAGAACAATACAATGACTTTAATTGGCAAGACAAGAGAACTCGACATGGTCCACGGACCAATGCTGAAGAATATCATACTCTTCTCTCTTCCGCTTATGGCAAGTATGCTTTTACAGATGCTTTTCAATGCTGCCGACACCATCGTGGTAGGTCATTTTGCCGGAGATAAAGCACTTGCTGCCGTCGGAAATACCGGTTCCGTTATTTTCTTACTGACCGCTCTGTTCTTCGGACTTGCCACAGGAGCCAACGTTGTTATCGCCAATGCCATTGGTGCAAACGATGAACAGCGTGTCCAAAAAAGTGTCCATACTGCCCTATCACTGAGTATACTATGCGGCATCTTGTCCATTTTCATCGGCATGACCTTGTCAAAAAGCATTCTTACCCTCATTGATACCCCTGCGGATATCCTTGATGACAGTATCCTGTATATGAAACTCATTTTTGCAGGCAGTATTTTTATATTGATCTATGATTTTGGTGCTTCTATCCTCCGTTCCAAAGGGGATACGAAAAGACCTCTTTATTTTCTTATCATCAGCGGTATCCTGAACGTCTTACTGAACCTGCTGTTTGTGATCGTATTTCGCATGTCCGTAGCCGGTGTAGCCATCGCAACAGTTATCTCTCACGCTGTATCCGCACTTCTTGTGATCGTTTCGCTCATGAAAGATACCGGTGTTTGTCATTTAGATTTAAGAAAGCTCTGCCTCGACCGCGAGGCAGTGATCCGGATCATTAAGATCGGTGTGCCTGCAGGAATCCAGGGTGCTGCCTTTGCTCTTAGCAATGTGGTGATCTTGTCCAGCATCAATTCTTTTCATTCTTCAAAGATCGTTGCAGGAAATACGGCCGCTTCTAACATTGAAAACTTCGTTTATATTGGAATGGATTCCTTTTCTGCTGCTGTAATGACCTTCACCTCCCAGAATATCGGTGCTAAAAATTATGAGAATATTAAAAAGATTATGACTAAAACTTTGCTCATAGATGTGATCTTTACGTTCGGTCTTGGATTACTTGCGTACCTGGGTGCTGATTTTTTCCTTGGACTGTATTCCGATGACCCTGAGGTGATCGCAGTGGGAACCATTCGGTTATTCTATGTTGCTATGTTTCTTTTTCTGAACGGCATCCTGGATGTCTTTGTAAGTTCTTTAAGAGGCATGGGATATTCCACTAGTCCCACCGTGATCATGCTCCTTGGGGTATGTCTGTTCCGTCTGCTCTACTTATGGTTCTATTTCCCGGGTCACCAGACACTGGATGTCATATACGCGGTATTCCCCGTCAGTTGGATCCTGACCTCTATTGCACTAATGATCCAGTGGATCATTGTGTACCGGAAGGTTATGTCCGCTACGGTATTATAAAGTTTCTTTGTAGTTTCTTTGTAGCTTCTTTGTAATGGTAAATATGCTTGTTTTTTTCTTTTTCCCATGCTACAATCTGTTCAAAGCATATATCTTCGTACTGATTTTATCTTAAACCACGAATTCTATTGGCACTTTTCTAGTGCTGTCTTTTATTCAGATATTCAGGAACAGTCTATGCTTTTATCCCAATGATCTTAACAAAAGCAGGCGGTTCCAAAACAGGGTCCTCCTGCCATTACAAAAGAAGGAGGACATCATATATTTGATGTATGTCTGCAGCCAGTTTGAAAAGCTGATCGTTGATGAAAGCCTATATTCCCGGAAACTTGTTAAACTCCCCACTCCCCGGTTCATCGTGTTCTACAATGGAACGGAAAAGCAGCCGGAACGAAGGGATCTTTATCTGTCAGATTCTTTCGAAATCCGGGAAGAAACACCATCCCTGGAACTGCGGGTGACGCAGTTTAACATCAACCCGGGATATAACACGGAATTATTGGAGCACTGTCCCACCATGTTCCAGTACATGCAGTATGTGG
Source organism: Lachnospiraceae bacterium (assembly GCA_051878875.1). Classification (GTDB taxonomy): domain Bacteria; phylum Bacillota; class Clostridia; order Lachnospirales; family Lachnospiraceae; genus XBB1006. The sequence continues at coordinate 35,514 of JBJEKY010000115.1, forward strand.
ACCTGATACGGCAATACCGCAAGACATACCCTTTGAATGAGGCGGTACAGATGGCGGTGGACTACTGTATCGAACATGGGATCTTAAGGGACTTTTTGCTGGCAAATAAAGCGGAGGTAATGAGGATGAGTATTTTTGAATATGATGAAGAATTACATGCAAAGTTTCTGCGGGAAGAAGGCCGTGAAGAGGGATATGAGGATGGCTGTGATTACGGCAAACTATCCAAGCTTGTAGAATTGGTCTGCCGAAAACTTGCAAAAAATAAGATTTCTGAAATCATCGCCGAAGAAGTGGAAGAAAATCTTGATACCGTGAACCACATCTGCGACATTGCTGCACCCTATGCACCGGACTATGATGTGAAGGCAATTGTGGAGCAACTTCAAAACAGTAAATGAAAGAATTATATAACAATCAAAAATCAAGTGCGGGAAGCTTCTGCTACCCGCACTTTCATTTTACAGAGATTCTTCTATCTTTATTTCACCAATGCTTTCTGCTGTTTTCCTGTTACATGTTCCAGCTCAATCTCAATGATCCCAAGTACCTTAATATCGTTAGCGATCACCCTGTCACGATGTTCTTCGGTGTCCTCCGGCCAGAACCGGATCGCCAGTTTTTCTGCAATCGCAAGGATTTCCCGTTCATCTGCTACGATCTTCGCTTTCCCGAATGCAATAACGCTACGGTACCTGGTAGTATACTCTTCCTTGATCACATCGCTTTTATCCACCACACAAAACGTGACCTTCGAATTGCGCCGAATAGCATCTATCTTATGTCCTGCATTGGCTCCATGGATGTAGATCTTTCCATCTTCATATACATAATTAACGGGTACTCCATAGGGGTATCCGTCCTCTCCGGCCACCGATAATACTCCGTAGGTTCCCTGTTTTAGAATTTCTATATTCTCCGCTTCTGTAAGTTGCTGCTTACTTCTTCGCATATCTCGAAACATTGTTGTTGCCTCCCTCATTTTTTGCATCACTTTTTCCACAAGAACCCGTTTTGGCCCTTAGGATAAAATCGCACCCAGCAGGCCATAGGATACAAAGGACATGATCACAGTTGCCAGGCAGATACCCAGTAATTCTGCCAAAATAGCCTTTTTCAAATCAATGTCCAAAAGAGCCGCGATAAGAGAGCCCATCCATGCTCCGGTTCCCGGAATAGGTATGCCAACAAACAGCATCAATCCCCAGAATTCAATACTGCTTATCTTATCGCTTTTGCTCATGGCTTTATTTTCCAGCCAGTCGACCAGTTTTGCAAATGGGGCAAAACGCCGCATCCAGGCAAAGATCTTCTTGATGAACAATAAAATAAACGGAATGGGCAGGATATTTCCCACCACACAAATGGGAATGGCTGTTGCGATAGGTACCTGAAGCAGGGAGGCTGCCAGCAGCCCCCCTCGCAATTCCAGTATCGGCATCAGGGAAATCACAAAAACGATGGCCTCCCTGGAAATATATTCAGATAAGTGGATCGTAAACCAGGTTACAAGACTTTCCATAAACTATCCTTCCAACTACTTACAGACCGTATTCCTTAGCCAGTTTTTCAAACTGTGGAATGGAGCGTTCGATCTTATCTTTTGCCACGCAGTAGGATAATCTCACATAACCCGGGCAGTCAAAAGAGCTTCCGTTCACCAGCATCAGGTTATACTTTTTCGCTCTTTCACAGAATTCCTTCTCATCTTCCACCGGGGATTTGACAAAGAGATAAAATGCTCCTTCCGGTTTCACGCAGGTGAATCCGGCCTTGGTCAGTCCGTTATATAGAATCTTTCTGTTAGTATCATAATACTCAATATCTGTCTTTTCATTCAAACATTCTTTTACCACCAGCTGCATTAAAGACGGAGCATTTACGAATCCTAAGATCCTCACAGCGGTTTTTAATGCGGTTGCCACTTTTTTGTACTCTGCCATACGCCTGGTAATAGCAATGTATCCGATACGTTCACCCGGCAATGACAACGATTTGCTGAAAGAATAGCAGATAAAGGTGTTGTCATAGAACTTTGTCAGGAAATGATGTTTTGCTCCATCATACAGAAGTTCACGATATGGTTCATCTGAAATAAGATAGATCTCGTGACCATATTCTTTCTGCTTTTCTTCCAGGATCTGTCCTAACGTACGCAGTGTCTCTTCGGAGTAAACCACGCCGGACGGATTATTGGGTGTATTTACGATCACAGCCTTGGTTTTTGGTGTGATCTTTTTACGGAATTCCTCCAGATCCGGCTGGAAGGTTTCAAGATCCGGTTTTACCACAACCGTAACACCGTAATAGTTTCCGATATAATGGATGTATTCGCTGAAGAATGGGGCAAATACCACCACTTCATCTTCCGGATCCAAAATGCTTCGAAGAACAGTATTCAATGCTCCACCGGCACCTACAGTCATAATGATACCTGCCGCCTCAAAATCAGTGCCAAAGCGTTCATTCAAATTGTCTGCCACAGCCTGACGTACAGCCGGGATTCCGTCATTGGCTGTATAGCCGTGGAGTTTTACGGAATCTGTAGTCTCGATCAACTTTACGATGGTCTCGTCAAACTTCTTTGGCGCACTGGTAGCCGGATTGCCGAGGCTGAAATCAAATACGTTTTCCTCACCGATCTCGGAAGCCAGTTTCAACCCATACTCAAAGGCTTCACGGATGGCAGAGCTGTTCCCCATTGCTTTTTCCATCTGTTTTGATAACATAATGTTGTCCCCCTATCACCTTAATTTTGTTTATTTGAATCTGAGCTCTGGTTCTCATCCCCGGAACCGCTCTGACTCTTGTCATTTTTATCACTGTCGGTTTTATCTTTTTTCTTGTCGGAATCCTTCTTCTTATCTTTGCTGTCTTCTTCCTTTTTCTCTATCTCCGGTTCCGTTCCTTTCAGTTTGTAAACGATCACCGGATCTCCTGCCTGAATATTCTCGAAAATCGTTTTCGCCGCAGACAAGGGAAGGTTTACACATCCATGGGATCCTGCTGTTTTGTAGATCTCTCCGCCAAACTTACTTCTCCACGTTGCATCGTGCATTCCTATGTTTCCGTCAAAGGGCATCCAGTAACTTACCGGTGTTTCGTAATCATCCCCTCGTAAAACCGCATCTTTTTGCTTGTATTTCAAACGCATCATTCCAAGACGCGTAGCATTTCCGTTGGATTCATTTCCGGAAACGAAATCTGTCTCCAGGACCTTTTTCCCATTTACGTATAAAAACAGATGCTGGGCAGTAAGATTGATCTCCACATAGCGGTTACCATAATCATATGTACCAAAACCAGCTGCTTTCTGGTTAAATGCAGGTTCCCTGGTTTCCACGGTTCCGGAAAGGATTGCTTCCTGTAGTGCTTCGGTCTCTGCCTGCGTATCCACTTTCCATCCGTAATCGCTGCGGGATATAGAAATCGTTTTCCCATAAGAGGTCTTAAACTTCTTTTCTTTTCCCAGAGTCGAGAACGTCTGATCTAAACCGGTTATAAAACTGCTTAATGCTTCCTGATCCAAAGAAACCGATCCATCTTCCGCAAAAGACAGCATCTTACTGATTTCATCCGCTCCGCAGTGTAATGTTTTCTCACCTGCCTGATATGTAATATCCGCTTTCACACATACATTGGCCTGATCCAATGCCATCTTTAACTTCTCGTCCCCTTCCAGCACCGTCGGTTCTTCATAACATCCGGCTTCTTCCAGATCAAGGGACTCATCCAGGTTAAGGATCGCCTGCTCAATACTATTCTTAATAGCCTCGGCCTTGATGGTGGTTCCATACACTTCCGAAACGATCCGGAAGCTTCCGTTTTCATAGGAAAGATGAGCATCTTCGGGAGAAACCTGATTTTCTGCCTGCATGCAGGACAATTCCTGTACTTTCCGGTTCAGCTGATCTTCATCGTAACTCACCGGCTGACGCTCTATTTCACTATGGGTAAACACATGCTTTATCCAGCCAAACCCGCTTTGGTCAGCCAGTGCATCTTCAATAGCCATCCCATGATCCGGGACAAGTCCGATGGACTGACCGGTAATCTCTTCTTCTTTCTCTTCCCGTTCCTGAAGAACAAGTCTGTAATCATCCACTTCCCCGGCAATTACTTTCTCCACTTCTGCCGGTGTCATTCCGGATACATTCAGTTCTCCCACCATGGTGTTAGGATAAAAGTGCATCCTATAATATACAGCTATGCCAATATACGCTGCCAGCAGAACCAATACAGTTGCCAAAAGTGCAATCTTCACTGCACGGGATTTCTCTTTTGCTTTCATTTTCGGTACCTTTCACTTACTGCACAAACTACGTTAATCTTATATAAGAACTGTCTTTTTGTCAACACTTTGCCTCTTGATACCGCCGTTTTGATATGCTATAATACACAGTGATTTAGAAGGAGTTTTTTTATGAAGAAGATGAAACAGGCCCTGTCCCAAAATGAGTTTGTTACAAAAGTGAAAAACGTGTGCAGCCAGTATCGTCATGCAGTCTGGTTTTTGTATATCCTCATCTACATGCCATGGTTTGCCTTTGTGGAACAGCATGTGACCAGCAGGTTTCATATTGTGCATATGGTCCTGGATGATTACATTCCATTTGTGGAATATTTCGTTGTTCCGTATCTGTTGTGGTTTGCCTATGTCAGCATCACGGTGGTATACTTCTTCTTTCATAATAAAGAAGATTTCCGCAAGTGCTGTATGTTCCTGTTTACAGGAATGACCATTTTCCTGATCATTTCCACGGTTTACCCCAATGGTACTTATTTAAGACCTATTGTGTTTCCGCGGGATAACGTGTTCACGGATCTGGTGAAATTTGTATATGCCATGGATACTCCAACCAATCTGTTTCCCAGTATCCACGTCTACAATTCCATCGGAATCCATTTGGCGTTGAAGAACAGCAAGGATTTCAAGCACCGTAAAGGCTTTCTTAGAGCCTCATCCGTTTTATGTATCCTGATCATCCTGTCTACCATGTTCATCAAACAGCATTCCCTGTTCGATGTTCTGACCGGTATGGGATTGTCCTTCTTTATGTGGCTTCTGGTTTACGCGCCGGAATCTGTACATCAAAGAAGCACTTCTTCGGAGCTTCCTTTTCCGAAATTCTAAAAGTGAAATGTCATAAGATAAAATCCATAAATTGAGCGACAAAAAAGCCGAAAATATGATCCGGCCCGGGATTCCGGGTCCATATCATATTTCCGGCTTTATCTTATTTCGCAAGTAAACAAAGTAATGCTTCCACGTCTTCTTCTCTGGTCGCCCAGCTGGTGGCAAACCGCACCACCTGTTGCTCCTTGTCAAGTTTATCCCAGAGATCAAAACTGACTTGTTTTTTCAATTCTTCGATCTTGCTTTGAGTAAGTATGACAAACTGCTGATTGGTCGGGGAATCAAGATATAAGGTATATCCCCTCTCCAGAAGTCCGTTTTTTAACTTCTCGGCCATCTTTATTGCATGGCCACTGATCTTAAAATACAGATCATCTGTAAACAGTGTATCAAACTGAATACCCAGTAGTCTGCCTTTTGCCAGCATGGCACCATGCTGTTTCACCATGGTAAGAAAATGCTTCGGTGCATTGCCCTTGGTGAAAACAACCGCTTCTCCGCACAGTGCTCCCACCTTGGTACCTCCAATGTAAAACACATCGCACAGTTTTGCGATATCAGAAAGTGTCAGATCCGCCTGACTGCTCATAAGGCCATATCCCAGACGGGCTCCATCCAGGTACAACGGGATCTCAAAGCGATGGCAAACATCGGCGATCTTAGTCAGTTCCTCCTTGCTGTATAAGGTTCCGTATTCTGTTGGGTAGGATAAATAAACCATTCCCGGAAAAACCATATGTTCATGGGTTGTATCATTCCAGAATCCTTCCAATGCCTTGTTAAGATCTTCTGCACGCATCTTGCCATCATAAGCCTCTACGGTCAGAACCTTATGGCCTGTGTACTCAATGGCTCCGGCTTCATGCACATTCACGTGCCCTGTCCGTGCAGCGATCACTCCTTCATACTTATGTAACATACTATCGATCACTACTGCATTGGTCTGGGTTCCTCCGGTAAGGAAAAACACCTCCGCTCCGGGGCAATCACAGGCGTTTCGGATTTTTGCTTTTGCATCCTCGCAATATTTATCTGCTCCATAGCCCGGCAGTTTCTCATAGTTAGTCTCTGCAAGACGCTCCAGTATTTTTTCATGAGCTCCTTCCAGATAGTCACATGCAAATGACAGCATACCCTCTTCTCCTTTATTTCCTGTTTTCTCCAGCATGGTTCCCCTGTTGTTCCATTTTCTCTTTTTCCCGGGTGATCGCTTCGTTTAGGGATAGCATTTTATCATCCATAATAGAAACGATCCCTGCGCACTCCCGCAATTCCTGGCTGATATACTGCGGTGCATTACCCTCAAATTTATAATAGATCTTATGCTCCAGGCTTGCCCAGAAATCCATGGCTATGGTACGGATCTGGATCTCCACCTGAGTCTGTACCGTTCTGTTGGAAAGAAAAACAGGAACCGTTACATTCATGTGAAAACTTTTGTACCCGCTCTCCTTGGGTTTCTTGATATAGTCTTTAATAGAAATAACCGTCAGATCATTCTGGCGACCGATCATATCCGCCAGCTGATAAATATCCGGTATAAAAGAACATACGATGCGGATTCCCGCAATGTCATCCAATTGGGTGATCATGTTCTCCAATGTCACCTCGTATCCTTTTCGGTGTAATTTTTCTTCAATGCTGTCCGGGGTCTTAATCCTGGATTTCACATATTCAATGGGATTGTAATTATGCACGTGCTGAAATTCATCATTCAGGATATCCAACTTCGTAACAATCTTCTTCAATGCTGCGCTGTATAGCAGCATGGCGGTATTATAACCATCCTCTTCTTCCCGGATCATGTCCAACATATCCATGAAACCGCCTCCTTTACATCTCTTCAATCACTTCCAGCTCCAGATAATCAAAGGGGATCGTTTCTATAAAACTGTCCTGGGTAAATCTGGTTTTGGCTGACCTTTGGAACTCCTTTACATTCTGGTTAAGCCAGATGGGATTTTCCAGATCAAACACCTCACAGATTTCATGTAACCCATCAAAGATCATATGGGTTCTGGTATCGTCCGGTTCCCTCTCATAGGTATAGTCCCTGATCAAATGATTATCCTTCCACTGTTTTCCCCATAATCGAAACATCCCTTTTCTCCTCGTTTCTGTTTTATTTTACGCTCTGCGCTTTCCGGTAGCAGGCATCGTTACTCCTGACTGCGCTGACGCTTACATTCATACATCATGACCGACGCTGCGATCGCTGCATTTAAAGATTCCACCTGTCCCTCCATAGGAATCTTTACATAACAATCTGCACACTGTGCCACCTCTTCACTCAGGCCGTTTCCTTCATTTCCTATCAGGAATGCAGTCGGACCGGTAAAATCTTCCCGATAAAAATCCCGCTGTCCTTTCAAATGCGCTGCAAAGGTTTTGACTCCGCGCTTTTTCAATTCCTGTATTATTAAAATTAAATCTTCATTTATTATTTGCGGAATTCTGTAAACAGATCCCATAGTGGCACGTATTGTTTTGGGATTGGTTACATCCACGCAGGTCTGGTTCATCACGACTCCGGTGATCCCGGCCCCCTCGCCGGTTCTGATCATAGTTCCCAGATTTCCCGGATCCTGAAGGTTATCTAATACCAGGATCAATGGTGTTCTTCCATCAGACGGAAACAGATCGTCAAATTCCCACTGTCTTCGTCTGACCACCGACAAGATTCCCTGGGGTGTCAACGTGTCACAGGCAGCGGCAAAGACCTTATCACTGACCACTTCCAGTTCTGCTCCTTCTGTACAATAACTCTCACCTTTACGTGCCAACACTTCCTGTCCGTTCCGGGAATCAAAAAAGCTTTCCGACACGTAAACCCGTTCCAGTTGTTCCGGTGGTGCCTCCAAAAACATTTTTATCCCTTCCACTACAAAAAGGCCCGTTTTTTTACGGACCTTTGCTTTTGCATTCAATTGTAAGATCTGTTTGATCTGTTTATTTTCCAAACTGGTTATCATGCACACTCCAACCGATCTGTCCCTGCCGGTTCTTCTCGCCGGATCTGATAGGACTCATTTACGTTAAATGGCAAAAGAGCGATAGATCTCATACTGGTATTCATCGATTTCCTTCGTCATGGCTAATGCTTCATCAATATCATAATCCACGAATTCACCATGTTTATACGCGATCACACGATTGCTCTTTCCTTCACACAAAAGGTCTACTGCCAGTGCTCCCATGGTAGATGCATAGACACGGTCTTTACAGGTCGGACTACCTCCGCGCTGCATATGTCCAAGGATCGTAGCCCTGCATTCCATACCTGTTTCAGCCTCAATACGCCTTGCCATGCTTTGGGATTCTCCGATTCCCTCTGCATTAATGATGATATGATGTTTCTTTCCTCTTGCCCTGTTTTCTTTAATATGATTTATGATCTTGTTCTCATTATAATCATACTTCTCCGGGATCAAAATATCCTCTGCTCCATTGGCAATTCCGCACCACATAGCTATGTATCCTGCATTTCTTCCCATAACTTCAATAATGCTGCATCGCTCATGGGAAGTAGAAGTATCCCTGACCTTATCAATTGCCTCCATGGCTGTATTTACCGCAGTATCAAAACCGATGGTATAATCCGTACAGGCAATGTCCAGATCAATGGTACCCGGAAGACCGATGGTATTGATCCCAAGGGCTGCCAGTTTCTGTGCTCCACGGAAAGAACCATCTCCGCCAATGACCACAATACCGTCAATAGCATGTTTTTTGCATATTTCTGCAGCTTTTTGCTGCACTTCCGGGTCTTTAAACTCCAGACAACGTGCAGTCTGCAATATGGTTCCGCCTCTTGCTATGGTATCCGATACATCCTTTGGATGCATATCCATAAATTCTTCCTGTAAAAGACCGGCATAACCTCTCTTGATTCCCACCACTTTAAGATCCTTGGAAATTCCTCTTCTTACCACGGCACGAATTGCCGCATTCATTCCCGGTGCATCTCCACCGCTTGTTAATACTCCAATGGTTTTGATCTTATTTGCCATGTCTTTAACCTCCATCTAATGTTAGCGTCCTAAATATTGCTCTTATTTTATTACTTTTTCACAAAAAAAGCAATGCAATTTTCGACATTTTTCCTAGGTTGACAGGATTTTCACAAATCAAAATACAAAAGACCCGGCTAATTTCGTTTATCGCCCATGGATTTTTCCACTACCCTGACATTATCCCGATCCAAAAAGCCGTACAAAGCACGAAGGGTTTCTTCATTTGCACAGATGTTCCGGTTCGGCGGCAGCTTCTTTGTGGCTTTCTCTTTTTCCAGATACAGGATCACCTCATCCTTACCGTCAGATTCTGCCAAAAGTGCAAATAATTCTTTGCTTTTCTTATCAAAAGAATCTTTATCTTCGAATTTCAACCAGACCTGTCTTGCAATATCTTCAAAGGGAATGACTGCTTCACAGATCAGCTTGGCATTTTTCTCTTCTTCTGCATTTACCCTGCCCCGGACAAAAATCTTCGCATCCTCGATAAGATACTGCTGAAACTTCTCGTAGTCCCTGGGAAAAACAATGATCTCCACGGTTCCCACCAGATCTTCCATGGTTAGGAACGCCATGGTCTTGTTATTTTTGGTATATTTAATGGTCCGCTCTACGATCATACCGCCCACGATGGCCGGTGCTCCGTCTTTTACCCGAACGCTTCCGGTTTCCTCATCCAGAAGGAAATCCGTAGTAGTATTACTAATGTTACGCTGCCATTTTTCCTCATATTCATCCAGGGGGTGACCACTGATATAGATGCCCAGCACTTCTTTCTCCAGTGCCAGAAGCGTCTGTTTATCGTATTCCTCCACATCCGGGACACGGATCTCATACTCCTGCTTGTTTTCCTCCGGCACCAGATCAAACAGGCTCATCTGCCCCGACAGGGAATTCTTCTTTTCCTGGCTTGCCTGATCCATCATACTTGGATAGACCAGCATTGCCGCCTTTCTTTTAATTCCCAGCGAGTCAAAAGCTCCCGCCTTGATAAAGCTCTCCACGGTACGCTTATTTACTTCCCTGGAGCTTAACCGGTTGACAAAATCCGAAAGGGATTTGAACGGTCCTTGTTCCTCCCGGTTCTCAATGATGGCTTCGATCACCGGCCTGCCGATACTCTTCACCGCCGAAAGACCATAGCGGATCTTTCCTCCCTGTACAGAGAAGTTTCCTTCTCCCACATTGATATCCGGGGGAAGCACCTCAATCCCCATTCTGCGACTGGATAAAATATACTCTGAAACCTTGGACGCATTGCCTAATACCGAAGTCATCAGCGCCGCCATATATTCCACCGGATAATAGTATTTCAGCCATGCTGTCTGGTATGCAACCACGGCATACCCTGCTGCATGGGATTTATTAAATGCATATTTAGCAAAATCGATCATTTCATCATAGATATGGTTGGCCGTTTTCTCATCGATACCGTTGGCAATACAGCCCTTCACACCTTCTTCTTCGTTTCCGTATACGAAGCTCTGACGTTCTTTTTCCATCACCGCCGCTTTTTTCTTACTCATGGCACGGCGGACAAGGTCACTACGTCCCCAGGAATATCCTGCCAGATCCCGGACGATCTGCATAACCTGCTCCTGGTACACGATACATCCATAGGTCGGTTTTAAGATAGGCTCTAACTGCGGACATTCATAGGTGATCTCTTCGGGATGGTTTTTGCCCTTGATATAAGCAGGGATAAAATCCATCGGTCCAGGACGGTACAGGGAGATTCCTGCAATCAGATCCTCTAAACTCTGAGGCTTTAGTTCCTTCATGAAATTGGTCATTCCCGCACTTTCTAACTGGAATACACCCTCTGTCTTTCCGGCACTGATCATATCCAGCACCGCTTTATCATCAAAATCAATGTGATCGATATCAATATCCACCCCGTGACCGGCCTTGATGTTTTTGACCGTATTCTGGATCACGGTAAGCGTACGAAGTCCCAGGAAATCCATCTTCAGAAGCCCCAGTTCCTCCAGGGTGGTCATGGTATACTGGGTAGTAATGGACCCGTCGGAAGCTCTGGATAACGGGACATACTCCTCCACCGGAAGCTGGCTGATCACCACACCTGCCGCATGCATGGAGGTATGCCGTGGCAGACCTTCTAACCGCAGGGACATATCAATAAGTTTCTTCACGGTTTCATCCGTCTCATACATCTTCTTAAGATCCGGATTCATGGTCAATGCTTTACTGATGGTCATATTTAATTCATTGGGAATGGCCTTGCTGATGGTATCCACAAAAGCATAGGGCAGGTCCATAACCCGGCCCACGTCCCGGATGGCGTTCTTTGCCGCCATGGTACCGAAGGTGACGATCTGCACCACCTCTTCTTTTCCGTAGGTGCGGACCACATAATCTATCACTTCCTGCCTTCGTTCAAAGCAGAAGTCCACGTCAATATCCGGCATGGTGACACGTTCCGGATTTAAGAATCGTTCAAAAATTAAATTATATTTTAACGGATCGATATTGGTGATCTCCAGGGTGTAGGATACAATACTTCCAGCTGCCGATCCTCTTCCCGGTCCAACCATGATATCCTGACTTCTGGCATAGTGGATGAAATCCCATACGATAAGAAAGTAATCCACATATCCCATGGTATGGATGGTATTTAATTCAAATTCCATTTGGGGAAGAACTTCTTCCCACTTGTCCGGGTAGCGCTTCTTCAAGCCTTCCAGACATAGTTTATTTAAGTATTCCCAGCTGGTCAGTCCGTCCGGCACATGGTATTTCGGCAGTTTGGTCACACCAAACTCGATCTCCACATGACAACGGTCAGCGATCTTCTGGGTATTCTCCAGCGCCTGCAGGGCATAGGGAAAAAGTGCCTTCATTTCCTCTTCGGACTTAATGTAGTACTGCCCACCTTCATAGCGCATACGGTCTTCATCCTGAAGTTTCTTACCTGTCTGGATACATAGAAGTATATCATGAGGTTCCGCATCCTCTGCCATCGTATAGTGTACATCGTTGGTAGCCACCAACTCGATTCCGGTTTCCTGACTTAACCGCAATAGCTGCTGGTTCACCAGACGCTGCTCCGGGATCCCATGATCCTGAAGTTCTAAGAAGAAGTTTCCTTTTCCAAAGATGTCCTGATACCGCAGGGCTGCTTCTTTTGCCTGCTGGTATTCGCCCTTCAACAGTAACCGCTGCACTTCTCCTGCCAGACAGGCAGACAGGCAGATAAGGCCTTCCGAGAATTCCTGCAGTACTTCATAATCCACACGGGGTTTATAGTAAAAGCCTTCCGTAAAACCACGGGATACGATCTTCATAAGGTTGGCATAGCCCTGATTATTCTCTGCCAGAAGTACAAGGTGATAGTATCGCTCTTCACCGGTACCGCCTTCCCTGTCAAATCGGGAGCCCGGAGCCACATAGACCTCACAGCCTAGTACGGGATTGATCCCCTCATTACGAGCCGCACGGTAAAAGTCAATAACGCCGTACATCACACCATGATCGGTAATGGCAACACTGTTCATTCCCAGTTCCTTTACCCGGGCAACGCATTCCGATATTTTGTTGGATCCGTCTAATAAGCTGTACTCTGTATGTACATGCAGATGTGCAAATGCCATGATGTTTTCCTGCCTTTGTTACCTTTTCTGACCTACGGCTCACCACTCTTTCCGGTGTCTGAAAAAAGCCGTCAACTGTACTGCTAGTATACCACATTCCGCCTTCATCAACAACGATAAATACCTTTTAGCGTTGTAAAAGACCGGAATCCTATGGTATAATCTTTTTTATGAGAAAAAGATCAAAAACTTTGAAGGAGTATATCATAGAATGAAAACTAAGATCGGACGTTTTTTCCATAAATTGGGACAGATCCTGTTCTGTCTGGTACCTATTCTGGCCACCCTGGGAATCCAGATAGCAGTCACCATTCCGGTGACCTTTTATTACTTTGGTGCCCTGGGCATTGCAGGGGTTGGCCCCGGCGAGGGGGAAAATGTAATGGACTGGGTGTTCCGGATGCTGTTTCAGTCCGACTACACCGTTTATGTCACGGTAGTCTGGGGCATCATCAGCATGGTGGTATTCTTTCTTTGGTATCACCGCATCCACGATGGTTCCAAAGATATCCCCGCCCGCAAAACCCTGACCGCCTACGGTCTTTCCGGACTGCTCCTCATGATGGTGGGACTTCAGATCGGCATCCAGTATCTTTATTCTCTTGTGGAATTCTATGTACCGGAGATTTTCGAAAACTATAATCAGCTTATGGACATGGGACAGTATGGAACGGTAGGTTACCTTATCATGTTACTCTATGGCATTCTCGTGGCTCCGGTTCACGAAGAGCTGTTAAACCGCGGTGTTACCATGCATTATGCATGCAAAGCCCTGCCGTTCTGGGCAGCCAACATTCTGCAGGCCGCACTGTTTGGCATCTTACATATGAACTTAGTTCAGGGTTCCTACGCCTTTATCGTAGGTCTGGTCCTTGGCTATATTTATCGTGCTTCCGGAAACCTGAAAGTGCCGATCCTCTTGCATATGGCCTTTAATCTGTTTGGAAGCCTGATCCCATTGATGCCTCTTAGCACCAATGAACCTTCTGCCTATGTATTAGTAGGCGTATTAGGTGTGATCGTCGCCCTGTCCGGATGGATGCTCTTTAAAACAGCTACCCGGATGCGGGATGAAAAAGCATATTAGATTTTTTGATAATAACACACAAAAAATGAACTCCCGACCCTTATCGGCCGGGAGTTTTCTTATAACTGAATCTTATCTAAATGCCAGATCTCATCCACGTATTCCTGAATAGTACGGTCGGACGAAAATTTACCGGCACAGGCAGTGTTGAGCATAGCCATTTTCGCCCATGCCCGCTCATCCTGATACGCCTTGTTCGCCCGTCTTTGGGCCTGTCTGTAAGACTCGAAATCCTTCAGGATAAAATAGGCATCTGCATAACGGGTTTCTCTGGTGTTTAACAACGAATTGTAGACCTTCCGGAACAGTTCTGTATCCTGTCCGGAGAAAGTTCCGTTCACCAGCTGCATAACCACTTTTCTTACATTGGGATCATTATTGAAGATCTCCATGGGATCGTAATCCCGGACTCTTTCATGTTCAATGACCTCCTCAGCACTCATACCGAACAGAAAGGCATTTTCTTCGCCTACTTCTTCTATCATTTCCACCGTTGCACCGTCCATGGTACCCAAGGTCACCGCACCGTTTAACATGAACTTCATGTTTCCGGTTCCGGATGCTTCCCGGCTTGCCGTAGAAATCTGCTCACTGACATCTGCCGCCGCAAATAGCAGTTCCGCGTTGGAAACCTTATAATCCTCAATGAACACCACCTTCAGTTTTCCCTGGACCGCCGGATCGTTGTTCACCACGTCACCTACTGCATGGATCAGTTTAATGGTGAGTTTTGCATTCTCATATCCGGCTGCCGCTTTTGCCCCGAAAATAAAGGTCGTGGGGTAAAAGTCCATATCCGGGTGCTCCAACAACTCATTGTACAGGTGCATGACATGCAGGATATTTAAAAGCTGCCGCTTATACTCATGAAGACGCTTTGCCTGAATGTCAAAAATCGATCTGGGATCCACTTCGATTCCGTTATGCTTCCTGATATATTCCGCCAAACGCAGTTTATTCCGATATTTGATATTCATAAACTCCTGCTGGGCTTTCTCATCATCCGCATAGACCTTCAGCTTCTTTAGCTGTGACAGATCCGTGATCCATTCATCCCCGATATGCTCCGTGATCCACTCAGCCAGGAGCGGATTTGCGTGGAGTAAAAATCTTCTCTGGGTGATTCCGTTGGTCTTATTTAAGAATTTCTCCGGCATCAGCTCATAAAAATCTTTTAGTTCACGCTTTTTCAGGATCTCCGTATGCAGCCTGGCAACACCGTTTACATGATGGCTGGCCACAATGGCAAGGTTCGCCATGCGGACCTGTCCGTCAAAGATCACTGCCATCTGGCGGATCTTTTCATAGTTTCCATTATATTTTGCATTCAATTCATCCAGAAATCTGCGGTTGATCTCTTCCACGATCTGGTAGATCCTCGGTAACAGACGGGAAAAGATATCAATAGGCCATTTTTCCAAGGCTTCCGCCATGATGGTATGGTTGGTATAGGAGCAGGTCTTTGTAGTGATCTCCCATGCCTCATCCCAGCTAAGGCCTTCCTCGTCCATCAGGATCCTCATTAGTTCTGCCACTGCTACTGTGGGGTGGGTATCGTTCATCTGGACCGCTACTTTTTCATGCAAACGCCGGATATCCGGGTGGTTCTTTTTGTACTTACTTACAATACGCTGCAAAGAGGCCGACACAAAGAAATACTGCTGCTTTAAGCGCAATTCTTTTCCAAAAATATGATTATCGTTAGGATAAAGCACATCCACCAGGGTACGGGCCAGGTTCTCCTGCTCCACCGCCATGCGGTAGTCTCCTTTGTCAAACGAAGATAGCTGGAATTCTTCCATTGGTTCCGCATCCCAGATCATCAGGCTGTTTACCACTCCATTATCATATCCCAAAATTGGCATATCATAAGGCACAGCACGAACTTCCCTGTAATTCTCATGGATGAATTCATAGTTTCCGTCTTCCTTCATCTGGGTACGGATCGTTCCTCCGAAACGTACCGGAACAGCCAGTTCACTGCGCTTTAATTCAAAAGGATAGCCGTTTTTCAACCAGTTATCCGGTTCCTCCACCTGAAAACCGTTTTCAATCTTCTGGCGGAACATTCCGTAGCGATACCGGATTCCGCAACCGTAAGCCGGATATCCCAGGGTGGACAACGAATCCAGGAAACAGGCCGCCAACCGTCCCAGACCGCCATTTCCCAGAGCCGGATCCGGCTCTTCATCCTCAATGGCCGTCAGGTCGATATGAAGTTCTGAAAGTGCTTCCCTTATGGCATCGTAAGCCGTCAGGTTGATCATGTTATTTCCCAGGGCGCGTCCCATAAGGAATTCCATGGACATATAATACACAATTTTTAAATCCTGTTCTTCTACGGCCTTCTGGGTCTCCATCCAGTGATCAATGATCACTTCTTTGACCGCCAATGACAAGGCCTGGTAAATCTCCTGATTGGTAGCCTCACTCAATCGTTTCCGAAACAATGTTTTTACATTGTCCTGAATGGCTTTCTTGATTTCCTCTTTATTGAATGTCTGATTCATGGTACCTCCTAAAGCTTCAATACCCCCAGTGTTACATCCTCTCCATTAATCTTCCACTCTTTGGTGTAACCGGAAACGCTACCGGCTACCAGTTCTTCTCCCAATACTTCTTTTAACAGATCCTGTCCGTATTTTTCCATGATCTCGGCTACTTTTCCGTCTGCCTGATAAGAAACCCGGATCTTATCCATCACTTCAAAATCAGCCTCTTTTCTCATGGTCTGGATCTTGCTTACCAGCTCACGGACAAATCCCTCTTCCAGAAGTTCTTCGGTAAGGTTACAATCCATAACTACCGTGATCTCATTATCACCTTCTGTTACATAACCTTCCATCTGGGTCATGGTGATCAACAGGTCTTCTTCAGCCAGTTTCACTTCTCCGCCGCAAAGGGTCAGAACGCCCTCCGACTTCAGTTGTGCCATAGCCTCATTTCCGTTGATCTCTTTTAATTCTTTCTGGATCTGACCCAGCATTTTACCATACTTCGGACCTACCGTCTTTAACTGCGGTTTGAAAAGATAATCCGTAAAAGCACTGACATCTTCTTTGAATTCTACTTCTTTGACATTTAATTCTTCCGCAATGATCTGCACGTAGAAAGCATCCAGCTGTACCGGTGCTTTTACATACATATGTCCCATTGGCTGGCGGTTCTTGATGTTGGCAGTATTTCTTGCCGCACGTCCCATGACAACGATCTTTAACACTTCGTCCATGTTCTTTTCCAGATCCTTGTCTACCATGGATGCGTCTGCTACCGGGAAGTCACATAAATGAATACTTTCCGGAGCATTTTTGTCCACACTTCTTACCAGATTCTGGTAGATCTGCTCGGTCATGAATGGGATCATGGGTGCTGCCAGTTTACTTACCGTAACCAGCGCGGTATACAGGGTCATGTAGGCGTTGATCTTATCCTGCTCCATGCCTTTTGCCCAGAAACGCTCTCTAGAGCGACGTACATACCAGTTACTCATATCGTCCACGAATTCCTGCAATGCACGGGCAGTCTCCGGGATCTTGTAATTGGCAAGATCGTCATCCACGGTTGTGATCAGTGTATTTAACTTGGATAACAACCACTTATCCATAACGGTTAAGCTGTTGTAATCAAGGGTATATTTGCTGGCATCAAATTCATCGATATTTGCGTACAATACGAAGAATGCATAGGTATTCCACAGAGTACCCATGAACTTTCTCTGTCCTTCTGCCACTGCATCACCATGGAAGCGGTTTGGAAGCCATGGTGCGGAGTTGATGTAAAAATACCAACGGATGGCATCAGCGCCGTAGGTCTCCAGTGCTTCAAACGGATCCACCGCATTTCCCTTGGACTTACTCATCTTCTGTCCGTTTTCATCCTGCACATGTCCTAATACGATGACATTCTTATACGGTGCCTTGTTAAATAACAGGGTGGATTCCGCCATCAGGGAATGGAACCATCCTCTGGTCTGATCCACAGCCTCGGAGATAAAATCAGCCGGGAACTGTTTCTCAAACAGATCTTTATTCTCAAACGGATAATGATGCTGTGCAAAAGGCATTGCTCCGGAATCAAACCAGCAGTCGATAACTTCCGGTACACGGTGCATGGTTTTTCCGCAATCCGGGCAGACAAAGGTCACATCATCGATAAACGGACGATGTAATTCGATCTTAGCTGCTTCCGGATCCTTACTTCTTTCTGCCAGTTCCTGGCGGCTTCCGATACATTCCTGATGTCCGCAGCCTTCACACTCCCAGATGTTAAGCGGTGTTCCCCAGTAACGGTTTCTACTGATAGCCCAGTCCTGAATATTCTCCAGCCAGTTACCGAAACGTCCTTTTCCGATGGACTCCGGAATCCAGTTTACGGTGTTGTTGTTACGTACCAGGTCATCTTTTACCGCGGTCTCTTTGATATACCAGGACTCCCGTGCGTAGTAGATCAGCGGCGTATCGCATCTCCAGCAGTGTGGATATTCATGCTCGAAATTCGGCGCATCAAAAAGCTTTCCTTCTTTATCCAGGTCCTTCAAAACATCTTTGTCCGCATCTTTTACAAAGATTCCTGCATACGGTGTTTCTTCAGTCAACTCACCTTTCTCGTTTACGAACTGTACGAATGGCAGATCGTAGTTTCTTCCTACATTGGCATCGTCTTCACCGAATGCCGGCGCGATATGAACGATACCGGTACCATCGGACATGGTTACGTAAGAATCACAGGTTACAAAATGAGCTTTCTTATTCTGTTTCTTTGCTGCAATACCGGCACACTCAAACAGTGGCTCGTATTCCTTGTATTCCATGGTGGAACCCTTGAAGGTATCCAGTACCTCATAGGCTTTCTCGC
>JBJEKY010000116.1:0-10737 GCA_051878875.1 Lachnospiraceae bacterium
AAACTTCGTTATTGTAAATTGTTGCTGCACCATAATGATTATCAGTATCCGTAATTTGTAAATCAAACTTATGCCAAGGCATATTACTTTCGCTTGTTTCAACTTGGATAAGGTATGCAGAAAGTTCACAGTCCCCCGCAAATTCCTTAACCAAATTTGTGTTGATAACACTCATTTCTTGATTGTCGATACTCACCTTGATAACAATGTCATCTGGTGCAATATCTTGCATGCCTTGCTGAAATTTAGGTAAACTCATAGGTCTAAAATATGCCATTAGGCTATTGCCAGCTCCTTTGACAGAAAATACATGCAATCCGTATATCTCCAATTTATCAAAACTCAAATCCAAAGACATATCTGTTTGAAGTGAAATATTCTGACACCAATATTCTAAAAAGTTTACTCCATAGTCCTTTACTGCTGTCAAAAAGGAATATTTCCCTGTTGGTATGTCAAGTATATAATAGCCATCTTCGTTGCTTTCTGTACTAAAAAGAGTAACGAAGTTTTCTCCTTTCACTTCAATAAGGGCATTGGCAATAGGTGCTTTGTTTTTGTCTGTCACATATCCTTCGATTTTCATTTCGCGTAACCTCCGTCATGTTCTTATTTATCTCTTCGACCTATTCTGATTTGCCTGAATAAAAACAGAAATTATTTCTGTTCTATGTTATATCATAAAAAATAGAGCTAATGCAATAACACTCATGCATTAACCCTATTATTATGTCTATATTACCGCTGTTCCACCATCTTGAGGAAATACTCATGCAATCTGGTATCTTCATTTAACTCCGGATGGAAGGACAATGCCAGCTGATTGTGCTGTCTGGCAGCTACGATCTTTCCGTCCACTTCTGCCAATGCCTCCGCTTCTCCCCACACTTTTTCGATGTAAGGAGCACGGATAAAGGTCATGGGGATCTTTTCCAGTCCGCAGAATTCTTCTTCGGTATAAAAGCTTCCTAACTGACGGCCATAGGCATTTCGTTTCGCCTTGATATCCATGGTGGCAAAACAGGTTTTGCCGCCTTCTACCTCTCTTGAAAGAAGGATGAGACCTGCACAGGTTCCCAACACGGGAAGTCCTGCTTTGATCTTTTCTGCCAAAGGCTCAAACAGGCCCTCTTCTCTTAGTAGCTTTTCCATGACGGTACTTTCGCCACCGGGAAGGATCAGACCATCAAAGGGTCTGTCCAGATCCTTTTTCTGACGGATCTCAAAATGCTCCACGTTCACCCTGTCTAACATCTGTGCATGCTCAATAAAAGCGCCCTGCAGGGCTAAAATCGCAATAACCATCTTATTTTCCCCGCTCTGCCATGATCAGTTCGATTTCCTGCTCATTGATACCTACCATTGCTTCTCCAAGATCTGTGGAAAGCTCTGCAATAAGTTTTGCATCGGTATAGTTGGTAACGGCTTTTACGATGGCTGCAGCACGTTTTGCAGGATTACCGGACTTAAAGATTCCGGAACCTACAAAGACACCTTCTGCTCCCAGCTGCATCATCAGGGCTGCATCTGCCGGTGTAGCCACACCGCCTGCTGCAAAGTTCACCACCGGAAGTTTTCCGTTTTCATGAACATATCTTATAAGATCCACAGGTACCTGAAGCTGTTTTGCTGCCTCAAACAGTTCGTCTTCTCTTAAATTCTGTACTCTGCGGATTTCAGAATTCATGGCTCTCATATGACGTACTGCCTGTACCACATCACCGGTTCCCGGCTCACCCTTGGTACGGATCATGGAAGCACCTTCTGCGATTCTTCTTAATGCCTCGCCTAAATCCCTTGCTCCGCATACAAATGGCACCTTGAATTGTGTTTTGTCAATGTGGTACACATCATCTGCCGGAGAAAGTACTTCGCTTTCATCGATATAGTCAATTTCAATGGCCTCTAAGATCTGTGCTTCTACAAAATGTCCGATACGACATTTTGCCATAACCGGAATGGACACCGCTTCCTGGATTCCGCGGATCATCTTGGGATCACTCATACGGGACACGCCGCCTGCTGCGCGGATATCAGCCGGGATACGCTCTAATGCCATAACTGCACAAGCTCCTGCTTCTTCTGCGATCTTGGCCTGCTCCGGTGTGGTAACATCCATAATGACTCCGCCCTTTAACATCTGGGCTAACTGTTTGTTTAATTCATATCTGTTTTCCTGCATTGTTCCTTCTCCTTTTCTATCCTTTAAGGACAACTCACTTTGTTTTTCGTCCTCTGACAATAAACATTATACCTTAAAATGACATGATTAAAATATCCAATTTTATCATATTTAACCATGCCAATTTACAATTCCATAAAAGATAAAATATTTCCAGTTTCTGAATGAATAACCTTTCATTAGACAGGACATCCTTTTTATTAGTTACTTCAAAAGAAAGGGATGTCTTGTTATGTCAGTTTATAAAGTAGAACTGTGCGGTGTGAATACATCGACCCTGCCTTTACTGAAAGAAGAAGAAAAAGAAGCCCTCTGGGTTAAGATCAAAGAGGGTGATAAAGAAGCAAAAGAAAAATATATCAAAGGAAACCTGCGCCTTGTCTTAAGCGTCATGAAGCGCTTTTCCTCTTCCAACGAAAATGCCGACGACTTGTTTCAGATTGGCTGCATTGGTCTTATAAAATCCATTAACAATTTCGATCCCAGTCTGGGTGTTAAGTTTTCTACCTATGCGGTCCCCATGATCATAGGGGAGATCCGTCGTTATCTCAGAGACAACAACAGCATCCGGGTTAGCCGTTCCCTGCGGGACAAAGCCTATCGGGTCATCTATTGCAAAGAAGAGTATATGAAAGAGCATCAAAAAGAGCCTACGCTGGAAGACCTTGCCCAACTAACCGGTTTTTCCGCAGAAGACATCCTGTATTGTTTAGATGCTATTCAGAGTCCTGTCAGTCTGTTTGATCCTGTCTATAATGAAGCCGGAGATACCCTGTATGTTATGGATCAGGTCCGGGACAAAACCAATACGGAAGAACACTGGCTTAATAGTCTTTCTTTAAACGAAGCTATGATGAATTTAAAAAAACGGGAGCAAGAAATCATCCGTAAGCGTTTTCTGCAAGGCAAGACCCAAATGGAGGTAGCCAGTGAGATCCACATTTCCCAGGCCCAGGTATCCCGCCTGGAAAAAGCTGCATTAAAAAGTATGAGGGCTTATCTATAAGCCCTCATACTTTTTTGCGGCAAGATCTGGTGCCATCTATCGTGAACAGGATCATCCCTGTACTTTCTGCATTTCTTTTTTCAGCCGACCCATGATCTTTTTTTCAATGCGGGAAATATAAGACTGGGATATTCCCAGCCGGTCTGCCACCTCTTTCTGGGTTAACGGTGTATCCTGCGCCTCCCCTAACCCATAACGCAGTTCAATAATGACCCGTTCCCGGTCGCCAAGTTTTCCGATGGCTGTCTTTAACAGCTTTCGCTCCGCTTCCTGTTCCATATTCTTACTCACTACATCATCCTGGGTCCCCAGGATATCTGACAATAACAGTTCATTTCCATCCCAATCCACGTTAAGCGGCTCATCAATGGACACTTCCAGCTTATGCTTACTGTTTCGTCGAAGATACATAAGGATCTCGTTCTCTATGCAGCGGGATGCGTAAGTGGCAAGCTTGATATTTTTCTCCGGATTATAGGTATTGACAGCCTTTAACAGTCCGATCGTTCCAATAGAAATAAGATCTTCCACCCCGATCCCGGTATTTTCAAATTTCTTAGCTATGTATACCACGAGCCTCAGATTGTGCTCGATAAGACTGATCCTGGCATCCTGCTTTTTTTCATAATATAATGCGTTGATACATTCCGCTTCCTCTCCCGCGTTTAAAGGTGGCGGCAGGATCTCTGCTCCTCCGATATAATGTACACAAGCCTGGTCTCCGAATAACAGTCCCCTGAATCCCGGCATCCATTTTAAAGTGAATTGTTTCGGCACTGCAACTTTAACGTGCATGTTTTCTCTCCTCTCCTATGTCCTGATATGCTCTTGATGGATCAGCAATTGGTAGGATTTTCCCTTAAATACATCGGAAGGAGCTGCACCGATCCTGGCATGCTTCACAACATGCCAGGAATCTCCTACAGCAACCCGAAGTTCATCCACTACAATGGTCTGCATCAGATCACTGCCGGATGTAGTATGAAAAGGAACCGGGCAAACCGGTCGGTCACAGGAGTGAAACAGCGGCTCCAACGTATCTTTATCTGCTATGGACACAGGTTTTCCCCAGATTGGATCAAACAGCAGATTTCCGGAATCAATAAATCCGTTCAGATTAAGCTTCTGATCTTTTACCACCAGTTCCACCGCCCGGGTCTGGGTACTTACCTTTCTTTGACGCAACAAGCCCCGGAGCAGATAATATAACAGTAAAGAACCAATAACAGCAGGTAAAATCCCACTGTATCCAGTTTCATTGTATAACCATTGCAAAACCCCATACAGCAGACAGGTTGCCCCATAGCACGACAGCCACTCCTTTCCCAGTCCTTTTCTACATACCGGCCGGTAAACCGCTGCTATGGTAAGCGGAACCAGTAGTATATGTAAAAAACAGACCAAAAGAAAAAAAGAGTGTATGTAAATAAGGCACAGGGTTTCCAGTACGGCTGATAAAAAAGAAATGCCGCAAATTCTTTTCATACCGGGATCCGATCTAAATATAAGCGATGCCGTTTTTAAGGAAAACACAAAAAAGATCCACTGCATCACCATATAAACATCCGGATAAAACAGGTACATCTTACATCCCCCAATTGCTACTGACATTATAGCCCGGCCATGATGCAGTTTTTGTCGAAACGGATGCCGTGTCCTGAAATTTTTTATTTTCTGTTCGACCTGAAAGGCACACAAAAAGCCGGAATTTCCACCGGCTCTTGCTCTTTTCGCAAAACCCGGTATCCATCCCGGCTGTCATTTCAATTACATGATCTTATTTTCGTGTATTCTGTAAGAATTCAGGAATCTTAATATCTTTCTGCGGAACCTTCGGCTCTACAGTTTCCGGTTTACGGATTCCCATAAATCCTTCTGCTCCTGTACCCTGCTGGCTTGTCTGCTGGGTGTGTCCAAAACCTGCACCTCCTGCCGGTTGGGTCTGGGTTGCCCCGAACCCTGTTCTTGGCTGGGGAGCAGCTGTCGTCTGGGTTCTGGTATTCTGCATAGTAGAACCCGGATACTTCAATCCTCCTAAAATACCGGAAGCTGCCTGATTCTTCTGCTCTAATCCGGTAGCGATCACGGTAATGGACGCCTCATCCGGTGTAGCATCATCATACTTCACACCAAAGATGATATTGGCATTATCTCCTGCCAGATCCTGAACATAGCTAACTGCATCGTTGGCATCCATCAGGGAAATGTCTCCGGAAATGTTGATGATCACATGTGACGCTCCATTGATGGTAGTTTCCAGCAACGGACTTTCCACTGCAAGTTTCACAGCTTCAATTGCCTTTTCTTCACCCTTGGAAGCTCCGATTCCGATATGGGCAATGCCCTTGTCCTTCATAACGGTCTGAACATCGGCAAAGTCCAGATTGATCAGAGCCGGTAAATTGATCAGGTCTGTGATTCCGGATACTGCCTGCTGGAGCACTTCATCTGCCTTCTTTAATGCATCCGGCATGGTTGTCCTGCGATCCACGATTTCTAACAATTTATCATTGGGGATCACGATCAAAGTATCTACATTACTCTTCAATCGATCAATGCCGGAGATGGCATTGGTCATACGTACTTTCGCTTCAAATTTGAAGGGTTTGGTCACAACACCGACGGTAAGGATACCCAGATCTTTCGAAATCTTTGCCACTACCGGAGCCGCACCGGTTCCGGTGCCTCCGCCCATACCACAGGTTACAAATACCATATCTGCACCTTCTACCGCTTTACGGATATCGTCTTCGCTTTCTTCTGCAGCTTTCTCGCCGATTTCAGGCTGTGCTCCCGCACCGAGTCCTTTGGTCAGCTTCTCGCCGATCTGGATCAATGTCGGTGCCTTGCAAAGCTTCAGCGCCTGCTTGTCCGTATTGATCCCAACAAACTCCACTCCTTCAATATTCTCATCTATCATTCGATTTACAGCATTATTGCCAGCTCCTCCGACACCTATTACTATAATGCGTGCACTGGCATCTACTCCAGTATCCTTTAATTCCAGCAAGGTTCTTCCTCCTTCATCCGTGCAGTTTTTATCTGAATTTCAATCTTCCTCATATTCTAAAGTGTCATACTTGCCCAAACATAACACTACTTACTATAATATCTTTTTTCCTTCAAATAATCAACCTAAAATTGTTACTTTTTCATCACCATTTTACTTGTCTTTTTTCTTGGAAGACTTTTTTTCAAAGGTGATATCCGAATTCTCATTTTCCCACTCTTCCAGATGGAGTTCCCCTTTCATTCCCTCAAGCTGGGGCAGGATCTTTTCCAGCCGGACGATCTTATCATTCAGATCCGTAGCCGTTCCAAAGTTCACTTTTACATCGCCGCAGGTAAGATAAAATCTGCTGTCATCTTTTACTGTGATCACCGATGGACTGATATGATATTTTCGCAGTGTATTGGTCAATGAAAGCAGGTTTTTAAATAAATTCCGGTTGTCGGTCTGCAATGTTTCATAAAGGGTCACTTCCCCCACATTCAGTCCTTTGATCTCAATGGCTCCGTCAATGATCCGGGTAGACAATTCTTCTACGATACCATCACGGTCAATATAAGCATTCTGACCGGTGGCATCTACATACAGATATCCGATCACGTCTTTTTCATATACCTCGATCTTTACTTCCGTAGGACTTACTAATGTAACTTCCACGGTATCTACGAAAGGAATGGTATCCGGTTTGCAAAACTTGTATTTAATATACACATACACACTGTTCCAGGAATACCGGTCATTCAATATTACTTCTTCAATGGTCTGATCCTCATGCAATTCGTTTCCCGTTACCGTAACCTTCTTGATCCGGCATCCAAAGAAAATAAACAAAAACAGCACCGCCAACAGGATCACAATTCCCAGAACAACGGTGGCAACACGCAGGAAAAGACTACTCTTTTGTTCTTCCAGATCTCTACTCATACTGCTCCTCTATCTGTATTCCTCTTGAAACATTCAAAACAATTCCCATTTCCGTCAGCAAAAAGATCACCGACGTTCCTCCGTAGCTGATAAACGGCAGGGAAATTCCCGTATTGGGAATGGAATTGGTAACAACGGCGATATTTAAGATCACCTGGGTTGCAATGTGTCCCATCACGCCAACCACAAGCAGAGAGCCAAGTAAGTCTTTTGCATTGTTGGCTATGACCACGAACCGCCAGATCATCAGGACAAACAACAAAATGATGCAGATTGCACCAAACAAACCCAGTTCCTCGCAGATAATGGAAAAGATCATATCATTCTGAGCTTCCGGTACAAATCCAAGTTTCTGCATACTCTGTCCCAAGCCCTTTCCAAACAAGCCTCCGGATCCAATGGCATAAAGCCCCTGCAGGGTCTGATATCCCTTTGGTGAAGTTTCCGGATGAAGCCAGGCATCGATTCGGGAAGCACGATAGCTCTCTGCCAGAATGAACACCACGCCCATCACTCCGATCACACCTGCAGTAACAAAAAACTGTGCATACTTTCTACTGGCCACAAAAATGATAAAAATAGTAATCGCCATGATTATGATGGCATTACTCAGGTTCGTATATGCAACCAGACCGAAAATCGGAAGAACAATGACAAAAGTTTTAATAACATTGGTAAACTTATTTATATTTTTCGGCATATTAGATACCACACAGGCCACCACAATAAGGCAGGCCAGTTTTGCAAGTTCCGATGGCTGGAAAGAAATGGGACCATATCCCAGCCACCGTCTGGATCCATTATATTCAATTCCGATACCAGGGATCGCTACCAAAAGACAACACAAAAAACCCACCACATAAACAAGACCGGATAGTTTCTTGTAGCGATGATAATCAAACCTTGAAGCGATGAACATGCATACCAGTCCCATTGTACTGGTCATCAGCTGACGTTTGAAATAATAGTCCGCCTGGCCCAACTTCAGATCTGCCATATACGCACTGGTGCTATACACCATGATCAGACCGAAGGCCAGCAAAAACAAAATGATGAACAATAGACTGAAATCAAAATAGACCACCGGCTTATCCGGTTTACGCTTCTTCTTTTTTAAATTCGTGGTTGTAGGTTCATTGGTTTTACGCATTTAGTTCTCCCTAATTGCATTCACGATTTCTTTAAAGACCCTTCCCCGTTCTTCATAGCATGTGAACATGCCCCAGCTTGCACAGGCCGGCGACAGTAACACTGCGTCTCCTTCTTTCGCATTCTCTATACAAACATCCATGGCTTCTTCAAAAGAATCTGCCAGAACGATGTTTTCTACCCCGTGTTTTTCGGCGCACTCCCTGATCTTTTCTCTGGTCGCACCGATCAGTACCAGCAATTTGACCTTCCCGTCAAAACTTTCGATCCACTCATCATACTCGCTGCCTTTATCATAGCCTCCGCCAATGAGCAGGGTAGGTTTCGTCATGGCTTTGATACCCTGTATTGCCGCATCCGGATTCGTGCCCTTAGAATCATTATAATAATCCACTCCGCGTTTCGTTGCAACGAACTCGATACGATGCTCCACAGCTTTAAACTGACGGATCACCGACAAAGCGGTTTTAAGCGGAACATTCATGGACTCCGCGATAGCTAATGCTGCCATCACATTTTCAAAGTTACACATTCCCACCAGGTTCATTTCAGATACATCCATCAGTTTCACCGGTTCGGTGCTTCCGTCATGATAACTTACCCTGTCCCCACTCACATAACCGGTGTTTTCCGGACGTTTCCCGCTTCTAAAGATCGCACCATCTTTATAAAAGAATCCGTCTTCCAATTCTGTTGACGAAGAAAACAAAACCGGTGTTGCACTGCAACGCTCTGCAAAATCACGGGTATATTCGTTATCGTAGTTAAGAACACAAACATCCTGCGCGGTCTGTTTTTTGCAGATTGCTTCTTTGGTTACCACATAGTTTTCCATGGTATGATGTCGATTCAGATGATCCGGTGTGATATTTAAGATCGCAGACACTACCGGATGAAACTCATGGGTAGTTTCCAACTGGAAGCTGCTGATCTCTGCCACAGTCATGGTATCCTCCTGCTGATGAGATACCATCTGTGTGTAAGGAATTCCGATATTTCCTACCACATCCACCTTTTCATACTGTGCTTTCAAGATTTCGCCCACCAATGTAGTGGTGGTTGTTTTTCCGTTAGTACCGGTAATGGCAACAATCTTACCTTTCCCAAAGGCATAAGCCAGTTCGATTTCTCCCCAGATCTGTACACCCTTATCCCGCATACGATCTACGAATGGCAGATCCGTGGGAATTCCCGGTGAAAGAACGAGAATATCGGGCCAATCCATCCACTCTTCACTCAGTTCCCCACATAACACTTCTACATCTTGTAAGGCACTGTTACATTTTCTTAATTCTTCTATATTCAGATCTTTGTTGCCGTCATACAACCGGACGGAAGCTTTTTTCTCTTTCAAAAGTTCAATTGCCGCAATTCCGCTCTTTCCTGCGCCTGCCACAAGAAACGATTTGTCTCGTAATTCCATACTTTCCTCCACACAACTAAATTCCCAGATATGCAATCATACAAAGCAATGCTGTCACAATGGAAAACACTGCCACAACCCGGGTTTCCGACCATCCGCATAATTCAAAATGATGATGGATGGGGGCCATTTTAAAAATACGCTTTCCGCCGGTCTTCTTAAAATAGGTAACCTGGATCATCACAGACAATACTTCAACCAGATAAATAAGACCCACGATTACGATAAACAACGGCATCTGCATCATGTATGCGGTTCCGGCCACAAAACCTCCCAAAGCCAGCGATCCGGTATCACCCATGAATACCCTGGCCGGGAAAACATTAAACAGCAAAAAGCCCAGCAGTGCACCAACTACTGCACAGGTAATAGGTGACAATCCACTTCCGGTTCCGACAGTAACAACCGTAAAGAACGTGGCAACCATAATGGTAACGCTGGATACCAATCCGTCCAGTCCATCGGTAAAATTCACACCATTTA
This sequence comes from Lachnospiraceae bacterium, assembly GCA_051878875.1. GTDB lineage: Bacteria > Bacillota > Clostridia > Lachnospirales > Lachnospiraceae > XBB1006. The sequence goes on from JBJEKY010000116.1 coordinate 10,178, forward strand.
CGGTTCCGATCACCGCTATATACATTACCGGAATGGCAAGCCACCCCAGATCCAGATACAGGCCACTTCCTGTCACCAGATTAGAAAACGGAATCAGCATCGTCATGGGGATGCCGGAATAGCGCACCATATAAATCGCAAAAACACTTGTCACAAGAATCTGACCAAGCATCTTTTGCCATGCCAGAAGTCCATCCGAGCGCCTTAACACAACCTTCAGGTAATCATCCAAAAATCCAATGATCCCAAATCCCAGTGTTAAAAACATAACCGGAACGATCTTAGGATAACGGTTCATATACAACAAGGTGGTGGCAATGACACTCACAATAATAATAATTCCACCCATGGTCGGCGTTCCATTCTTTGCCTGATGGGATTTTAGTTCCTCCCTCTCCGTCTGCCCCACTTTCAGCCTGCGCAAAAACGGGATCACAATGGGTCCCAGGACTGTGGTGATCACAAACGAAATCAAAATCGGAAAAATAATATCATATGCCATACTGCACCTCTTCATCTGTTTTTATATATTTTTAACTAAAAAATTATAGTTCATTTTT
>JBJEKY010000117.1:0-1913 GCA_051878875.1 Lachnospiraceae bacterium
TGTCAGTGAGGAAAACCTCGCGGGGGTTGAGCAGTGGTACAGAGGGGAGCAGTAATCTTATATTAGGGTATGACGAAGCTATGATTTATGGTAAACTATATCCATAAGATTTTTACTGGGAGGAATGACTATGAGCAGATTTATCATTGAAGAACCGGTGTGGGAGCTTTTTCCGGAGCTTTCTGTTGGCGTGGTGGTTGCCAAAGGTGTGGACAACTCCGAAGCCAAAGAAGAGGAATTAAAAGAAACTCTGGCTGTAGAATTGGAAAAAGCCAATGAAGAGGCCAAAAAGTATCTGACCGCAGAAACACTCAGCGAAAACGAAGTGGTTTCTGTGTGGAGACAGGCTTATCAGCAGTTTAAAACCAAAAAGGGAGTGCGCTGTTCCATCGAAGCGCTTTTGAAACGTGCCAGCAAAGGAAATGCAGTAGGCAACATCAATCCGCTGGTGGATATCTACAATGTGATCTCCTTAAAATATGCCCTACCCTGTGGCGGCGAGGATCTGGACCACTTTGTTGGCGATTTGAGACTGACCAAAACCGAAGGTGGTGACGAATTCCTGGCTTTGGGAGATGAGGAAAATGACAATACCCTTCCGGGTGAGGTATGCTATCTGGATGATGCCGGTGCCGTATGCCGCTGCTTTAACTGGCGGGATGGGGTACGTACCATGCTGACGGAAGAAACAAAGAATGCGTTTCTGATCATCGAGTGTGTAGATCCGAACCGTAAGGATGTTATGGAAAAAGCAATCCATGAACTGGCAGAGACCACCCAAAGTTATCTTGGCGGAACCACAGAGGTTTCTATTTTGACCAGAGAGAATCCGGCGGTGGAATTATAGATAGAATGAGTTGGCAAGAAGATTCACTTGTCATAAATGCAAAAGCGGTAGCTTCTAAATCTAAGAAGCTACCGTTTTTTGTCATGTTCTCAGCGGCAGTCATTCATTTCCCGACTCCACGCCTTTACGCAATCTAAGAACTTCATGGTTGCGGGAGTGGGAGGGGTGTTGGTATAGGCTACGCCCAAAGTCCGGAAATAGTGCTCCGTGAAGGAACGGATGCACACATCTGCCGGGGCATTGTACAAAAGAAGCTTTGGTAAAATGGTGATGCCAAAGCCTTTTTCTACCATTTTCAGAGTGGCGAGATCTTCGTTTAAACGATAGCGGATCTTTGGCGTGATGTTATTTAGCTCAAAAATTTGTCCCGTTTCATAATCCAGACCATCTGAGGATAAGACGAAGCTTTCATGGTTGACGTCCTGCAGGGATACTGCAACTTTGTCTGCCAGAGGATGATCCTTGGGAGTTACCAGCATCAGCTCGTCCTTTCCCATGGGGATGAAGGGCAGATCCGGCACGGAATATTCGGATACAAAAATGCAATCCAGCTTGTTTTCCCGGATTTTTTCCTTTAGGGGGTTAAAACCGTCCACGGTAAGTTCAAAACGGATGTTGGGATATTGCTCCCGAAACCGCTTCAAAATGTCCGGTAGCCAGTGATAGGAGATGCTTTGGATGGTTCCGATACGGATGGAACCGCTGTCTAAACTGGTCAGATCAGAAGCGATCCGGGCAATGCGGTTTTCCTGTTCACAGATCACGCGCAGGGATTCCAGGATCTCTTCCGTGTTGGGCATTAACTCCATGCCGCTTTTGGAACGTTTAAAAAGCGGAAATCCCAGTTCTTTTTCATAGCTTTTAATGGCCTGGCTGATGGCAGACTGGGAATAATTCAGCTTCTCTGCGGTTTTGGAGATGCTGTGGGTTTGGCTGACACTTAAAATGATTTCGTACTTGTTCATTACAAAAACTGACCTCTTCCATAAGTAAAAGTGAATTCTGAGTTCATTATATCACACTTTTTCAGATATAAGAAGAAGTGAAAGATGTGTTCAGTAAATTT
>JBJEKY010000118.1:0-10601 GCA_051878875.1 Lachnospiraceae bacterium
ACTGATTTTAACGGAATTTCGGGGATAGATCTGGTTTTACTTGAGAAATATTTGGGAAAATGAAAAAGAAAGAACCAAACAGCGTACAACCGGCGAAAAGCTTGGATGTTAATTCGCGTTGCTTGCAGCAACGGGCAGGTTCTCATACGATGGAGATAACAACGAAGAAGGAGGTTATCCCTAATGTTAAACGAAAACTTAAAAGCAATCAGAAAATCAAAAGGACTTTCACAGGAAGAACTTGCCATCAAGCTACATGTGGTGCGACAAACCATCTCGAAATGGGAACAGGGTTTGTCAGTTCCAGATTCGGATATGTTGATCGCCATATCGGAAGCGCTGGAAACACCCGTAAGTACGTTACTGGGTGAAACGGTTCAGGAGTCGCAAGCGGACGATATAAAAGCGATTTCCGAAAAGCTGGAGGTTATTAATTTGCAGCTCGCACAAAGGAAAGCTACCAGACGAAAATTCTTTCATTGGCTGCTGATTTCATTTTGCGCAGTCATCGTGATCATTTTTGCGGTATTACTGGAAGTTCAAAGTCCATACCTGGGTTGGGACTACAGTGATCCGGAAACTGCCGTTGTCGGAGTAGCTTTTCACGCCTTTGAATGGCTGTTTGTCAGAGTAGCACCGATTCTTCTTATAGGGGGAATCGTTGGAATTATCATGACGCGGAAGAAAAAATAAAACAGTGTTGCTTCTGAGATTTATGAGAGAACGCGGTTACTTCTTGAATTATCTTTTGATGGAAATAGGCGGTAATTTTTTTGTGGCTGATGAGTAAACCCATTCGAAATTTACGGCTTAGACAAGGGAAACCGGAGGATCAAGCGGTAAAAGTTCGACTCCAAATTAGAAATTTTCTAAATTGCTCAAAAATATTACCGCTTGATCTATTCAAAATGAAGCATGAGCGGTGCCATTCGCATTTCGTTGCACTTCATGCTCATAACGCGCTGTTGGGCTATGCCCGTATTTTTAACATAAATCCATGAAAACGGTTAAACATGCTTGGTGGATTCCCCACATTTTCCTTGTTATAATATGTTAAAAATACGAGCAAAGGTGGTACAAATATGAGAAAATACTACATAGACAATATCCGCTGGGCAACGGTGGTGCTGGTGGTGATCTACCACGTGATCTATATGTTTAACAGCGTTTGTACGGAAGGAGTCATCGGTCCTATTACCACGGTGCATGGGCAGGATGCGATCCAATATTTGTTATATCCGTGGTTTATGGCGATCCTGTTTATTCTGAGTGGCATGTGTTCCCGGTTTTATCTTGAAAAACACAGCGAATCGGACTACCTAAAAGCGCGGACCAGAAAGCTTTTGGTGCCTTCCACCATCGGACTTTTTGCATTCCAGTGGATCCAGGGATATTTTAACATGGCCATCAGTCAGGCCTTTAGCAATTTTCCGGATAATTTCCCGGGACCAATGATGTACCTTATCATGGTGCTTTCCGGAACCGGCGTGCTGTGGACTATCCAGGTAATGTGGATTTTTTCGGTGCTGCTGATCCCGGTTCGAAAGCTGGAAAAAGGACGCCTTGTGAAGTTGGGAGAAAAAGTCACCCTCCCGGCTTTGATCCTGCTGGGCATTTTGTTCTGGGGCGCAGCCCAGATCCTGAATACACCGGTGATCCCCGTGTACCGGTTTGGAATCTATGGGTTTAGCTTTTTCCTGGGATACTTCGTTCTTTCCAATGACAGCGTCATTGAGAGACTGAAGAAACGTTGTGTGCCGTTTCTTGTGATAGCGGGGGCACTGGGAATTGCCTATACCTGGATGTATTTTGGAGAGAATTATGCAGTTAAGCCCTGTATTAATTGTCCTTTGGCCATGGCCTATGCCTGGATGATGTGCCTGGGCATTTTAGGTGGGGCTGCCAGATGGGCAGACAAGTCCAATGGATTCACCCGGTTTATGGCAAAGAAAAGCTTTGGGCTGTATGTGTTCCATTACCTTACCTTGTCCGCCACGGCATATTTGCTGGTAACTTATACCGGTCTTTCTGCAATAGTTATTTATGGTCTGACTACCATTGCAGCCTTTGCGGGAGCTTGGATTATATATGAAATGATCTCAAGGATCCCCATCCTAAGATGGTGCGTTCTGGGAATCAAGAAGGAGAAGCATGTTTAAAGATAATCTGATCTCATTAAGAAAAGTGAACCATTTGTCTCAGGAGCAGCTGGCGGAGCAGTTAGGAGTCAGCCGCCAGACTCTGTCCAAATATGAGACGGGAGAATCTGTTCCGGACATTGAGAAAAGCAAGCAGATCGCCGACTTTTTCGGGGTGTCGTTAGATGACCTGGTAAATTTCAGCGTGGAAGAGTACGGGCTTAATGTGCCGCCGAAGGGAAAGCATATCTTTGGTGTAGTGAAGATGGGTGACAAAGGGCAGATCGTGATCCCGGCTAAGGCGCGAAAGATCTTTCACATGGAACCGGGAGATAATCTTGTTATCTTAGGGGATGAGGCTCAGGGATTAGCCATTATAAAAGAGCAGGGACTTCTGGATATGATGCATGCGGTCATTTCCATGGGAAAAGACCACGAGTAGAGAAAAATTGCGCGAGTTTAAATTGTTTGAATTATACATCAAAAATAGTTATACTTGATAATATTCTGAATATGTGATAACATACTACCGAGGTGAAAAATCTAGGATATTTTGGGTTCACCACTTCGGGACGGACCCGATTACCACAGGAGGTATATGTATGAGTGATGTAATTATCAGAAAAGAGATGGATGAAGAATGGGCAGACGCCACGATAGTAGCTGCCGGAAATTTCGTTTTTATCGGATTTTGCTCAGGCAATGAAGGACAGCCTGTAGAGGACCAGATGGATGCTGCTTTTGAAATCCTCAGAAGCCGTTTAAGCCGTGAGGGTCTTGGAATGGAAGCTGTGGTACAGATCAACTGTCTGTTCCGTAACATTGACGATCTTGCGAAACTTCCCGATAAGATCAGAAAGCATTTTGGAGGAAGATATCCGGCCAGAAAGTGTATCGAAACAAGATTTGGTCGTGAAGAGATCAATTTCCAGATTGACGCCATTGCATACAGAGGAAATAAAGATACCATGTATGTTCATTAAGTAAAAAGAAAGGCACTGTTATGGTGCAGGGTGAAAAGATGACGATTAGATAACAGGATTGGACAAAGCAAAAAGATATGGTTGAAACCTATGAAGATAGGACTATTTGCGTGTGCCATTTTTGTTATCGAACTCCTTATTCACCGCTGCGTTAGAATTTGCAGGGTTTATTTTTGAGTCCGTTTACATTTGGTGTAAACGGACTTTTTTTGCTATTTCTTCGGGTGCAAAAGACTGCAAAGGACGATTCCCTCTCATTTGGAGGCTTGCGGCAAAAGGTTCGGATTGGCATACATATAGTCCTCAGAGGAGGAATGCATATGGCACAAATACAGGTCACAGATTTAACTTTTTATTATGAAGGAAGCATGGATAACATTTTTGAACAGGTTTCTTTTTCCATTGACAGTAACTGGAAGCTGGGCTTTTTGGGACGCAATGGCAAGGGAAAGACCACATTTCTTAGATTGCTGATGGGAAAAGAAGAATACCGTGGTAGTATTTCATCCGGAATACCTTTTGATTATTTTCCCTATGAGATCTCGACAGAAGATGGTTTTTTGACAGTGACAGAGCTGATCCGACAGTTAAAGAATTCGGCAGAGCCATGGCAGGTAAAACGGGAACTGAAAAAACTAGGCGTGGAAGATGAGATTCTTTACCGGCCATTTGTCACCCTAAGTCAGGGAGAGCAGACCAAAGTCATGCTGGCCATTTTGTTTTCCGGGGGAGAGGATTTTGCCCTGATCGATGAGCCCACCAATCATCTGGACCGGGCGGCCAGAGAGCAGGTGAAAGCTTATCTGGCGGGAAAGAAAGGTTTTATCCTGGTATCCCATGATCGGGACTTATTGGATGCCTGCGTGGATCATGTGCTGGTGTTAAACCGCAGGACCATCGAAGTACAGAATGGGAATTTCAGTAGCTGGTGGGAAAACAAAACCCGCAAGGATGCTTTTGCACGGATGGAAAACGAGAAGCATCTTAAGGAAATCCGCAAGCTGGAAGCAGCAGCCGACCGCAGTGACCGATGGGCGGAGAAAAATGAAAATACCAAGATCGGTTATGACCCAATAAGAGAGCATGACAGATGTAAGAAAACCCGTAGCTATATCGCCGGTAAAACCAAGAAAATGCAGGCCAGGGTGAAAGCTTACGAAAGCAGGATGGAACGGGAGATAAAAGAACAGGAGGGACTTTTACAAGACATTGAAGAAACGGCAGAGTTAAAGATCATGACGTTAGAGCATCCCAAAAAGATCCTGATCCGGGTCAGAGATTACAGCCTTCACTATGAGGGCGGACCAAATCCTTTGTTTGCACCTCTGACCTTCGAACTAGCGCAGGGAGAGCGTTTGTTTCTGGCGGGAGGCAATGGATGCGGCAAGTCCAGTGTCATCAAGGAAATCCTGGAGCATGCAGGAATGCCGGGCTTTTCCGGTGTCCGCCCGGAGGAACAAGGCTGCCTGGAGACGGCAAGTGGTCTTGTCATTTCTTATGTGAACCAGGACACCTCCTTTTTACAGGGCTCGCCGGAGGAATTTTGCAGAAAACGGGGGGTGTCCTACAGCTTATTCTTGTCTTTGCTGCGACAGTTGGACTTTGAACGGGGACAATTTGAGAAATCCATGGAGCAGTATTCCGAAGGACAGAAGAAAAAAGTGCTGCTGGCAGCCAGCCTGTTAACGCCGGCACACCTGTATATCTGGGATGAACCCTTAAATTATGTGGATGTGTTTTCCCGGATGCAATTGGAAAAGCTTATTAATAAAGCAAAACCTACCATGCTTATGGTGGAGCACGATACCCGGTTTCGGGATAATACCGCCACCCGGACGATATGGCTAAAAGAATCTGGTCATTCTGCAGACGGGACCGCGTGTGAAGTTCGGTAGAATTGCATTGCCAGGACTTACCAGTCCAAGTATAATAGGAAACAGAACATGTGGCAGAGTTTTCCTGCAAAACCCCGTTTTGGGGGCAGCAGGATACGTATTCTATATACAAGAGGGTGAAGGTCATGCAAAACGAGCATCAGATCATTAAAGAAGTCTATGCTGCAAAGCAGGACAATGAAAAAGCAGATGAGTTTATCAAAAACTATTTGCCTTTTATCCGCTCAGAGGCCTCAAAATGTATGGGCAGACCCTGTACACAGCAGGATGATGAGTACAGTATTGCCCTGATGGCATTTCATGAGGCGATACTTGGATATGAACAAAAGAGGGGCGCTTTTCTAAGTTATGCTGCCCTGACCATTCGAAGCCGGATCATTGATTTTCAGAGAAAAGAGAGTCGGCATCGGGGTCAGGTGTCTTTGTATGCCCAGGGGGATGAGGATGACCGCACCTTACTGGATGAACTTCCGGATCAAAGGGACGAGCTGGAGGAGCGGGATAATTTAGAGGCTACTAAGCAGGAAATAGAAGAGTTGTCTGCAGTGATGGAAGAATTCGGTGTCAGTTTTGCAGATGTGGCCGACCACTGTCCCAAACAGGAACGTACCCGGGAGGCCTGTATGGCGACTGTCCGGTATGCAATAGACCATGAAGAAGTGTTGGAAGAATTGTTGCAATCGCATAAACTGCCCATGAAAGAGCTGACGGAGGGCGCCGGAGTGGAACGAAAAACTTTGGAACGCCACCGGAAATACATATTGGCTATGTTACTGATACAGACTAATGGGTATGAGATCATCCGGGGACACTTAAGACATGTGATCCGCAGAAAGGAGGGAGCGTCCAAATGAAATATATAGTGATGGAATGCCATATAGGTTATGCTGTGGTCCTGGATGAAGACGGACGCTTCCTGAAGGTGGCCAACCGGAATTATCAGGTGGGACAGACGGTCACGGATGTAATAGAAATGTCCGGATCTGCAGATTCGGTTACAGATGTGGCGGAAATGGAAGAGATGAGTTCAAAGGCACGAACCGGAAGAAAAGCCCGGTCCTGGATGTATTCGGTAGCAGCAATGGCGGCTTGTTTGGTGCTTGTGATGGTTTCTGTATTTACCATGGATCAGAAAATCTATGGATCGGTTTTTCTGTCTATCAATCCGCAGGTACGTGTTGACGTAAATAAGAAAGATGTGGTTGTGGGTCTTGCAGGAGTGAATGAGGATGGAAAGGATTTAATAGATGGGTACGATTACAAGAAAAAGAAGCTGGATGTGGTGATGGATGAACTGGTAGACCTGGCGGTTGAGAAAGGTTATCTTATAGATGGAGGAACTATTTCCCTGTCTTTTGACTCTGACGATGATGATTGGATCGAAGGACACAAAGGCAGCTTATGCTCTGAACTGGCGGGGCACTTGGAAAAGACCCATCATATGAGTGTTGGAGTATCGGATCAATGTGATGCGGAACATGAAGAGGGTTCCCATTCCGGAGCGGACAGCAATACCGGTTCCGACTCGTCTCATACCTCCGGAGGGTCGTCCGGTTCTCATGAAAATCATGACGATGAGGAAGATGACGATGACCACGACGAAGACGAGGATGATGATGAAGACGATGGCGATGAGGACGACGATGAGGACGAAGATAAGTCGGATTCCGTAAAGTCAGGAAAAACCGGGGGTAGCAGTTCCTCTCATCATGAGTCTCATGATGACGATGATAATGACGATGATGATAACGAGGATGATGATAACGACGATGATGATGATGACGATGATGACGACGATGGTGATGACGACGAAGACGATGAAGAAGAGGATGATTAAATAATTTTTTTTGAAACCACCCCACTTTTGCTGAATTGACTTACGTATTCTCTTTACATAAGGCAAAGAAAAGGCCTGGCGAAGAACAAATGGAAAAGGAGAATGAACATTATGAAAAGAAATTCAATTTTAGCAATGGTAGCAACGCTGGTATTAAGTACAAGTGGGTTTACAGGACTGGCACATTTTAATCAAAATGCAGAAGAAGCAAAGGACATACAGGTGGAGAATAGCAAAGAAGATAGTAACGTGGTGCCTGTTTCTGATGCGGCCGGTAAAAATATGACAGATCCTAAGGAACATTATTGGGATGACGACGATGATGACCACGACGACGATGATGACCACGACGACGATCATGACGACGATGACGATTGGGATGACGACGATGACGATGATGATCATGACGATGATGACGATCATGACGACGATGATGACCATGACGACGATGATGACCACGACGACGATCATGACGACGACGATCATGACGACGATGATGACCATGACGACGATGATGACCACGACGACGATCATGACGACGACGACGATCATGACGACGACGATGACGATGATGACCACGACGACGATGACGACGATGACGACGATGACGATCATGACGACGATGATGATCATGATGATGACGATCACCATCATAATCATCATGAAGAGTAGGAAAGGCATAAAAACGCAGGTCTAACGGTCCGATCGGGGGCATGTACCAAAGAAAAAGGCTTATCGGGTAAGTCAGGAAGAATTATAATTCCTGTATCCGATAAGCCTTTACATATTCAGCACTTTTTTCAGATGTTCCACGGTTTCCCGGTACATTCGCATTACGGAATCGTGATGCTCTTTAATATAATCACAATCCGGTTCTTTAGCGGCAGATTCCAGTTTGCGGGCTTCTTCAGCCAGCTTGGTGGCACCGATGTAAGTAGAAGAACTCTTTAGGGAGTGGGTTGCAACCTGATAGTCCGGCCAGTTTTTCTCACGGTAAGGCTCTTCGAGTTTGGTCAGGTCACAGTCTTCCACGTAAGCAACCAGGATTTCCCGGTAAAACTCTTCATTCCCGTCGTAATAATCAAGACCCGCGTCAGCATCCAGGAATTGGTTCAACTGTTTTACAAAGGTTGCCGTTTCTGTTGTGGCGTAGGTTTTTTCTTCGTCGGTGTGTATCAGTTTTTTCGGCAGATAGTTAAGGATCATCTGGTGAAGCAGAGAGTCCTGGATCGGTTTGGACAGATAGTCGGCAAAACCGTTCTTTAAATATTCTTCCTTCGCTCCCGATAAGGCGTTGGCAGTCAGCATGATCACCGGTGTGTCGGTGTTCGGATTGACGGAAAGCTGCTTCATCTGCTCGAAGGTTTCAATTCCATCCATCCGTGGCATCATGTGATCTAAGAAAATGATGTCGTAATGATGACGGGCTACCAGAGAAAGACACTCTTCACCGGATTGAGCCGTATCGATCTGGATCTTGGTCTCCTTAAGAAGTCCTTTTACGACCTTCAGGTTAACAGCTACATCGTCCACCACCAGGATCTTGGCATCCGGTGCCGTGAAGCTTTCATGGAAAATCTCATTGGAAGATTTGTGGCTGGTATATTGCAGGGTCAGGTCATTGAGGTTTTCCTGGCTGACGATTCCCTGCGGGATTTCAAATGTGAAGGTGGAACCTTTTCCGTAGGTACTGGATACGGAAATGGTACCATGCATCAAAGTTACCAGTTGCTTGGCGATGGAAAGACCCAGGCCGGTTCCCTCGATACTGCGGTTACGGCTCTCATCCACACGTTGGAAAGAATCAAACAGTTTTCCCAGATCTTCTTTTCGGATACCAATTCCGGTGTCAGTTACGGAAATCTTCAACAGATATTGTTCGTCGGAGAGCTTTTCTCCGGAAACCTGTAAAATGACGCTTCCTACAGTAGTATATTTCACGGCATTGGTTAAGAAGTTCAGAATGATCTGACGGACGCGGACTTCGTCGCCATGCAGACGGCTGGGAAGATTTTCAGAGCTTTCGATCCGTAAATCCAGTTGTTTGTCCTTTGCCCTGGGGGCGATCATATTATAACTGTCATTAATAAGGGAAGACAGTTCATAGTCTACTTCAATAATATCTAATTTGTTGGATTCAATCTTGGAGTAATCCAGGATATCGTTGATCAGAGCCAGAAGATTCTGACCTGCGCGCTGCAGATCCAGTGCGTATTCCCGCACATTGGCTTCCGTGGATTCCCGAAGGATCATTTCATCCATACCCAGTACCGCATTGATGGGGGTGCGGATCTCATGGGACATATTGGCCAAAAACTGAGCCTTGGACTGGCTGGAAGAAATTGCATCTTTTAGCTCTACGTCCTTATGGGATACTTCCTGGAAAGTAGAGATAATGGTGCCGATCATAATGAAGAAAAGCTCCAGACAAAGAAGCGTTCCCTGGAAAGTAAAACCATGAAAAATGTAAAATATTATCTGGAACAGGCCCAGGATCAAACATCCAAAGATTGCAATCGCCGGGTGCAGGTAGGATTTGATCTGCCGGTTGGCGATATCCATGAACAAGGTAAGGATGATCACAAAAAGAAACAGGAACAGAACCAGCACCATGATAACAAAAGTCTGGGCAAATTCCCGGATCCCTGTAATATGCAGAAACGAAGTAATTAAAATGGTGGCCAGAGAGACATAGCACTGGATGGTGTAGATTTTCTCATAGCGTCCCTTTTGAATGGTATTCATATATAAAGCCATAGGGATAGGCAGGAACATCAGGAGATAAACCAATACATCAGAGGCAACGGATACATTGGGGAAGATCAGCTGTCTGAGATCCGAATAAAAAATAACCAGAGAGGATGCCAGAAAACAGGTCCAGCCAAAATAACTTAAAGGACTTTCCTCGATATAAACATGAGAAAAATAAATGCCAAAAATAGTGCAGACTACACCTGCTACCAGCATAATGATGGCCATAAGGATATCCAGCATCTGGCCTTCTACAATATGGCTCCAGATTCCCATCTTACTACCGTAATAGACATCAGAAAAAGTCTTGCTGTAACCGGTGGGAGAAACGCACTCCACCCGAAGGGTTCCGTTTAGGGACTTTGGTGTTAGATCACAGAAAACATAACAAGAGGGGGAACTAAGACCAAATAACCGGCTGCTTTCATCGGAGTATTCCTTAACCAGATTGTCATTGATATAGATCTTTAGATCCTGCCGGTTGCTGTGAAAACAAAGGGAGTCGCTTCCGCGCAGAGCAGAGGAGAGCTTGGTTTCCAGAATGAGGGTTTCCCCCGGTTTAAGATCGAAATCATGGGGAAGCTTTACAGAGACTCTGCTACCATCTTCCCTGATCTGGTACCATCGGACATCAAAATATCCGAAACGATAAGAAGTTTGTTCATAACTGCCTGGAAGCAGAGTTTCTCCCACAACAAAATAGGCAAATAAGGAGACCTGAAAAATCGCAAAAATACACAGAATAAAAGTGATCCATTTGCTTCGTTCGATTTTCACGTCACACACCTGCCTTTTAGTATAAAAACGGTACAAAAAAACTCGCGGAGGGGACCGTGAGTCTTTTTGAATGAGAAAGTTTAAAAGGGATAGGGAAAACCTGTTCAAAGGAGAACAGATCCTACTTGTTTTGTTTGTACTCATCAAGTACATGATTATAGTACCGTAAGAAAGTGACCAATCAAGTAACAAAGTGTGAAAAAAGATTGATTTTTTCAAA
>JBJEKY010000119.1:0-10518 GCA_051878875.1 Lachnospiraceae bacterium
ACCAGTTTCATGACGCATTGGTGTCTTTCGCAGAAAGACGGGAAATAAGTATGAAGATCATCCATTGCGCGGATATCCATCTGGATTCTGCCATGAAGAAAAATTTAACCAGGGAGCAGAGCCTGCAAAGACGGAGTGAATTGTTGCTGACCTTTGAATCTATGATCCGCTATGCACAGGAAAATGGGGTAAAAGCGATCCTGATCTCAGGAGATCTGTTTGATACCAATGTGGTGAGCCGGAAAACCGGATCGGTGGTATTAAACAGCATAAAGCAGGTTCCGGATATTGATTTTTATTATCTTAGGGGAAACCATGATGCCTATGATTTTTTTGCTTCCGGAGAACAGGAAGAGGAGCTTCCGGCAAATCTAAAGCTGTTTTCTGATCAGTTCACCACCTATTCTTATCCCGGCGTGACCATATCGGGAGTGGAATTGACGCAGGAAAATCAGGATACCGTCTATCAGACGCTGGTACTGGATCCGCAAAGCTTCAATATTGTTATGCTGCACGGACAGGACAGTGTCTATAGCCAGAAAGACAAGGCTCAGGTCATTGCATTAAATCAGTTAAAAAACCGCTTTATAGATTATCTTGCCCTGGGACACATCCACTCTTATAAAGAGGGAGCGTTGGATAACCGGGGCTGCTACTGTTACCCCGGATGCCTGGAAGGACGGGGCTTTGATGAGTGCGGTGACAAGGGATTCGTGCTTCTTAAGATAGAAGGGGCAAAAATGACCAAAGAGTTCATTCCGGCAGCAAAACGCAGGCTTCATGAGTTTGAAGTAGATGTTACCGGTTGCGATTCCACGTTCGAAGTGGCGGAGCAAATCGGTGAGGCGGTAAGAAAGGTTGACAGCCAGGACCTGGTACAGGTGATCCTTGTCGGGAAGGTTCCTGTGGACAGCGAACGAAATCTTGCTTACCTGACAGAGAAGTTCGGACAGCAATTCTATGCTTTTCAGATGAAGGACAAGACCCGTTTGGCTATTGAAAAAGAGGATTATATCAATGATGTTTCCCTCAAAGGAGAATTCATCCGTCTTTGTATGGAGCAATCCTTTGATGAGGAAAAACAAAAAGCCGTGATGGAATTGGGAATCCATGCACTGATGGGGGAGGAACTGTCATGAGGATCAAGTCCTGTTACATAGAGAATTTCGGAAAACTGCATCAGTTTGCTTTTTCACCGGATCCTCACCTGACCATTCTGGTTAAGGAGAACGGATGGGGAAAAAGCACACTGGCGGCATTTATCAAAGCCATGTTTTACGGCATGGACTATAAACCCAGAGCAAAGCTTGCAGACAGTGAACGCAAAAAGTACCTTCCGTGGCAGATGGGAGCCTATGGGGGAAATCTTGTTTTTGAACAAAACGGGAAGATCTACCGCGTGGAGCGCAGCTTTGGGAAAAAAGCATCGGAAGACACTTTTGCGCTGTATGATGAACAGAGTGGAAGGATCAGTGAGGATTATTCTGATAATCTCGGGGAAGAACTGTTTGGTGTAGATCAGGTTTCCTATGGTTACACCACTTACCTTGCCCAGAATTGTCATGAAGTGGAGGGAACCGATCAGATCCTGACATTGCTTACCGGGGAGAGTGAACAATCCGGTGACAAGGATGTGGACAGCTATTCCGATGCCGTCAAACGATTGAAGGAAGAGGCAAAGAAATATAAGAAAACCGGTGGACGGGGAAGCATTGATATAACCATCAACCGGATCACACAGGCGGAACAGGAACTTCGGACTGCTCAGGCACAGATGGCTTCTTATGGAGAGTGGAGCGAAAAACTGGATGGTTGTCTTGCCCGGATGGAAGCAAAGAAGAAGGACCTTGCACGGGATAAGGATCTGGTGGAAAGGGCAGGAATTGCAGAAGGAAACAGAGCGAGATCAAGCCAGATGGAGTCCCTTAAGAAAAGAGAAAAGGGGTTGGAATTACAGCTGGCCGAACTTAGCGGACATTTTCCAGCTCTGGATGAGGAAAAGGAAATAACCTGCCGGCAGGAATTAAGTCAATTACAGAATAAAGCGCGGGAATGGAACCGGGACAAACAGGATATGATGTCCAGACAGACACAGCTTGACACCCTTTCCATGATGCCGGTAGTGGTAGAACAACTGCAGGAGGAAGACGAAAATGAGCCGGAGAAGAAAGGCTATACTGTGCTGTGGATGCTCCTTACCGGGATCACGGCAGTTCTTTCACTGGTATTGGGGATTCTGGTATCGCCGGTGGCATTATCGGGGTTGTTGCTATCTTTGGTTTTCCTGATCGTTTGTATAAGGGAGCGAAGGAAGGTAGCACAGGAAGCCAATATGCGCCGGGAGCAGGAAAAAGAAAGACAGCAAAGGCGTGCACAACAAAAGAAAGAGGCAGAAAATGAACGGGCGACGCGACTGTCATCCTATAGGGAGGAACTGGAAACATTAAGGAAGCGTTGCGAAAAAGAGGAGCAGGAGCTATTGCAAGCTCTGTCCGCATATCACATGAGTGATGTTTCCAACTATGAGACCGCCTTTGTGATGCTTCAGGAAATGCTGAAAAACGCAGGAAAGCTGAATGCGGAATTAAGAGAGATCAGAGAAGAACTGGATGGATTAAAACAGTTTGGTGATACAGATAAGTTTTGTGAAAATGGTTCTGAAGAGGTGACCATGGAGCAGGCCATGAACCGGCAGAAACAGGACGAAGAGGCATTGTTCGCGCTGCTGGAAGAGGAAAAAGCGTACCGGAGCCAGATGCTCCGCTTGGAAGGCGCAGAAGAACAGGCCAGAGATCTTTCGGAAGAACTGGAAAGTTTGAGGATGAAGCGGGCAGAAGAAGAAGCAGCCTATGAGAATATCGAAACGACATTGCAATTACTGGAAGAGGCCAGAGAACGGTTTTCCAACCGTTATGCGGATCCGGTGAAGAAAAGTTTTGAACGCTATGCTGCACAATTGGGATTTGGGGAAGCCGAGCAACCCTGTATGGATGCAAGACTTTCTCTTGCGGTTAAGGCGGCAGGTATGCAACGGGAAACAGAGTATTTCAGCAAAGGGACCAGGGATCTTATGTGGTTTTGCCTACGCATGGCTGTGTTGGAGTCCGTTTTTACACAGGAAAAACCGTTTTTAATCCTTGACGATCCGTTTTCAGAGCTGGATGAGGAGCATAACAGGAAGGCTCAGAGCGTTATCAGGCAGCTTTCAGACGATTATCAGATTCTGTATATGACCTGTCATGAAAGCAGAGCCAGCAAACTATAATGGAATTATGTTACAATCAGCAAAAATATAAAGGAGAAGCAAAACGTGAAGAATGCAAAATTTATGATTCGGTTTATCAAGCCTCATGCCGTGCAGTACATCTTAGGAATCATAGTGCTTGCAGTAGTGGATTACGCCAGTACCCTGATCCCGGCCATTACCGGAGAACTGACGGATGGACTGACCAATCACAGTATGGGGATTGAGGGCGTGAAGCAATGCGTCCTGGCAGTATTGATCTGCGGACTTATCATGGCAGTGGGACGGTTTTTCTGGAGATACTTTGTATTTTTAAGTGCCAGAAAAGTGGAGTTTGACATCCGCAATGAGTTGTTCGCGCATCTGGAAACTCTGGATGTGGAGTATTACAACGAGCACAAAACCGGCGGACTCATGGCTCATTTTACCAACGATCTCAACTCCATAAGAATGGCCATCGGACCGGCAGTGATATCGGCGTTTGATGCCACGGTTATGGCTATCATGGTGATCGTACAAATGATCCGGGCCGTAGACATCAGGCTGACAGCCATCACCATCATACCCATGTTTGTGATCATGTTCGGAGAATTGTGGTTCGGAACCTGGATCCATAAGGTATATCGAAAAATGCAGGAAGCCTTTGAAGATCTGACGGATTATGTGCAGGAAAGTATTTCCGGAATCCGGGTGATCAAGGCATTTGTACAGCAAAAAGCCCAGAAAAAAGGGTTTGATGAAAAGAACAGGGAAACCCGTTCCAAGAATCTTCATTTCCTGAAATGGATTGCCGTGGAAGAGCCTGCATTGAATGTCCTCATCGGATTAAGCAGTCTTGTTACGTTGTTTGTAGGAGGCAAAATGGCCATCACCGGAACCATCACCCTGGGTGATTTCGTGGCGTTTACCCAGTATATCAATATGCTGGTATGGCCTATGATCGCAGCGGGAGACTCCATCAACATGTTTTCCCGCGGTACCGCTTCCATGTCCCGGATCCGGGAGATCTTTGAAGCAGAAAGCGAGATCTTAAACGAAACACCAGCCCTCGAAGAGGGAGAAGAAATCGAAAGATTCCGGGGAAAGATCGAATTTAGACATTTAACTTTTATACATAGGGGACATCTGGAACCCACCATCCATGATCTGAATCTGTGCATCGAGCCTGGAACTACGGTGGCGGTGATCGGAAGGACCGGAACGGGAAAATCCACATTGGTAAACCTTCTGTTGCACTTATATCAGGTGAACCGGGGCATGATCTTTGTGGATGATAAGGATATCCGGGATATTCCGTTGAAAACATTACGAAGCAATATAGCTTACGTGCCCCAGGACAACTTCATGTTCTCCGATACGCTGGAGAATAACATTGCTTTTGGCCTTGAAAAAGTGGAGCGGGAAAAGATCCAGAAGGCAGCCAGACAGGCCTGCATCCATGATAATATCATGGACTTCCCGCAAAAATATGAAACGGTGGTGGGAGAGCGTGGCGTGACCCTGTCCGGAGGACAAAAACAGCGAAGCTCTATTGCAAGGGCGCTGGTGAAAGATTCACCCATTCTGATCATGGATGATTCCCTTTCCGCAGTAGATACGGACACCGAAGAACATATTTTGGAGAACCTGAAAGAGGTTCGCCGGGGAAAAACCACTATTCTTATCGCGCATCGCATCACGACGATACAGAACGCGGATGTGATCATGGTGCTGGAAGAAGGGGAACTTGCCGAGTGCGGCAACCACGACCAGCTTATGGCTTTAAACGGTATTTACAAGGATATGTTTGACAAACAGCAGCTGGAAGCGCAGAAAAATACCGAAAGAGGGGGTGAGCCGGCATGAAACGATTACTTACCTACTTAAAACCCCATAAGCTAGCCATGGGAATTTCTCTGGTGCTGGTGCTTGTTCTCATAGCACTGGACCTTTACCGGCCGCTCATTATCGGAGATGCCATTGATATGTATATCAACTCCTACTATGAGCCTTACGCTGTAGTAGATAAAGAAGAAGCGGATGTGACCTATAAGGGGCAGTATCTGTCCAAGGATTTTGACGAGCAGAAAGCAGATACATTTTATCAGATCTATCTATGGGAGGATAATTATTATCTGTTTGAACTCCATGATCATGAAGACTGCGCAAAATTGCAGAATTCCTCGGATACTATGGTTCAGGGAAGTAACGCGCAGGTTAATATCGGTGATAAGACCCTGACCGGTGTGAAAATGACCAAGGCAGAGATTGAAGAACTTCGTGTCCGCGATTTTAGTGGCATTAATCAAAGTGCCCTGCTTTACCTGATTGTGTTACTGGTGTACTCCATCACCAACGGCATCAGTATCTGGGTGTTGCAGAAAATGGGCCAGGATATCATTTATGAGATGCGAAACGAGATCTTCAACCATATCCAGACTCTGGATGTGGAGTATTTCAACAATCAGCCCGTGGGCAAGCTGGTGACCCGTGTTTCCAATGATACCGAAGCGGTGAACGAGCTGTTTACCACGGTTTTGGTGAAACTGTTCCAGAATGTGGTAAAGATCATCGGATTTGCGGTAGTCATGCTGTCCATTAATGTGAAAATGACCGGTCTTGCTTTTATGATGCTTCCTATCGTGGCGGCATTGACCTTCTTTTTCCGGTATATGTCCAGAAAAGCATACCGGATGGTACGGACGGCGCTTACGGATCTTAATACCTTCCTGTCTGAGAACTTATCCGGCATGAAGCTTATACAGATCTTTACCAGGGAGAAAGAAAAGTATCAGGATTTCAAGGAAAAGAGCCAGACTCTTTACAATGCTTATTTCAGAGAGACCATGACCTTTGCTATTTTCAGACCAAGTATTTATATGCTGTCTGTTTTTGCACTGATGATCATTATGGGATTTGGCGGAAAATACACCTTGCAGGGAACCTTGAGCCTTGGAACCTTATATGTGTTCATCAACTATATCCGCCAGTTCTTTGAGCCAATCCAGGAGTTGGCAGAACAGTTTGGTACGCTGCAGTCTTCCCTGGCCAGTGCCGAGAAGATCTTTACCGTGCTGGATGAAAAACCACAGATCAACAATCCGCAGCATCCCGCTCCGGTGGAAAAACTGGTGGGCGAGATCGAGTTTAAGAATGTCTGGTTTGCTTATACTGATGAGGAATATGTCCTGAAGGATATCAGTTTTAAGATCCGGCCGGGAGAAAAAGTGGCTTTCGTAGGCGCTACCGGAGCAGGAAAAACGTCCATCTTAAACCTTATCGGGCGCTATTACGATATCCAGAAAGGTCAGATCCTCATTGACGGTGTGGACATCAAAGAGATCGACCTTGATGTGCTTCGTTCCAGTATCGGACAGGTACAGCAGGATGTGTTTATTTTTACCGGAGACATCAGGAGTAACATTACTCTGGATAACTCGGAGATCACTGATGAAGAAATGAAAGCGGCGGCAACCTATGTCAATGCGGATACCTTTATTTCCAAGTTGCCGCAGGGATATGAGGAACCGGTTTCCGAGCGGGGAGCTACGTTCTCAGCCGGACAACGACAGTTATTGTCCTTTGCAAGAACACTGGCGTATAAACCAAGTATCCTTGTATTGGATGAGGCTACGGCTAACATCGATACCGAAACAGAGAGCCTGATCACGGAGGCGTTGGACCGTCTGATGGAAGGCCGGACCACGATTATGGTGGCACATCGCTTATCCACCATCCAACATGCAGACAAGATCATGGTCATGGATAAAGGACAGATCAAAGAATGCGGTTCTCACCAGGAATTACTGGCGAAGAATGGAATATATCGCAAGCTGTATGAATTGCAGCTGGCATCGCAGGAAGAGTAAAAGAGGAGGAAAGTATGGGAGAAGTAAAGAAGATTCCGACCAGGGAGGAAGTAGAGGTAAAAAATACCTGGGCACTGGAAGATCTGTACGCAACAGATGAAGATTGGGAAGAAGATGTAAAACGGGCAGAGGAATTTGGCAAGAAGCTTTCCGGGTTCCAGGGAAAACTGGGAGAGAGCGGCAAGCAACTGCTGGGATTTTACCGGACAATGGATGAAACCAGTGAATGGCTGGAATTAACAGCCAATTATGCCATGAGAAAATCCGATCAGGACACTGCCAACAGCCATTATCAGGATTATGCGTCAAGGATTCAGAATGTGTTTGTATCTGTCAGCTCCGCTATGTCATTTTTCTCGCCGGAACTGATGGCGATCGAAGAAGAAACGTTGGAGAGATTTTATAAAGAAGAACCGGAACTTGAGATGTACCGTGAAGCGATCCACAATGAACGCCGGAGAAAAGAGCATATTTTATCAGCGGAAATGGAGGCGCTACTGGCGTCAGCCCAGGATATGGCCAGCCAGCCGGACAACATTTTCGGAATGTTGGACAATGCAGATCTTAAATTTGAAGCCGTAAAAGATGCACAGGGAAAAGAGTATCCCATTACCCACGGAAACTTTGTTCCTCTCCTGGAAAGTCAGGACAGGGATTTGCGAAAAGCAGTTTTCCAGTCGGTATACAAAACCTATAAGCAGTTTTCCAATACCTACGCATCGATCCTTTCTGCCCAGGTAAAACAGCTTCGTTTCTTTGCAACAGCAAGAAAGTACTCCAGTACCCTGGAGGCATCCTTAGATGCCAGCAATGTTCCTGTCAGTGTGTATCAAAACCTGATCGGGGCAGTTCATGCAAATATGGATAAGATGCACCAATACGTGACTCTTCGCAAGAAGATGATGGGATACGATGAATTGCATTTTTATGATGTCTATGCACCACTGACGGGAGAATCTTCCAGAAAGATCCCTTACGAAGAGGCAAAAGAAACCATCCTGAAAGCGTTGGAACCACTTGGTGAGGAGTATCTTTCTGTACTGAAGGGCGGATTTGAAAACCGTTGGGTGGACGTGTACGAAAACCAGGGAAAACGAAGCGGTGCATACTCTGCAGGAACGAAGGTGCATCCCTATGTGCTGATGAACTATGCGGATACGCTGGACAGTGAATTCACTCTGGCCCATGAGATGGGGCACGCCATGCATTCCTATCTGTCCAACAAAAACCAGCCTACTGTGTACACGGATTATGTGACCTTTGTAGCAGAAATCGCTTCTACCTGTAATGAGGCGTTATTAATGCAGTATCTGCTGGGACAGACCACGGACAAGAAGGAACGTGCTGTACTGATCAATCATTTCCTGGAGCAGTTTAAGGGAACAGTATACCGACAGACCATGTTTGCAGAATTTGAAATGCTGATCAATCAGATGTCGGAGAGGGGAGAGACCCTGACGGCAGAGGTACTGTGTAAGACCTATGAGGATCTTCAGAAACTGTACTTTGGTAAGGACATGGTCATTGATGATGAGATCCGGTATGAGTGGTGCAGGATCCCGCATTTTTATTACAATTTCTATGTGTTCCAGTATGCTACCGGTTTTTCGGCTGCGATCGCGCTATCCAGGAAGATCCTGAAAGAGGGAAAACCTGCGGTAGAAAAATATCTGAAGTTTTTAAGCGGCGGATGCAGTAAAGACCCTATCAGTCTGTTGAAAGAAGCCGGTGTGGATATGACTACTGCCGAACCGATCAATGAGGCATTAAACTTATTCGGTGAGTTGATCGACGAGATGGAAAAGTTAAGCTTAAGCTAAGGGATTGACCGGACTGGAATCCATTTTCGGCGTGCTTTTTTATATTTAAATCGTATGTTTAATAAAAGCAAAGGAGCGGTTAAAAAATATGAAATGGCGGCCTTTGAAAGATGGGGAAATGGGGTTGTTTTTTGGGTAAAATCTATTTATAATGACAATGTATGGCAAGGTTCATAAACCGAACGAAAACTAAATAAGAATAAGGGATACTTATTTTAATGTAACGAAAGGAGTTTACAATTATGAAGTACAATCGTACCTACAATTTCTCTGCCGGCCCAGCTATGATGCCGGAACCGGTACTGGAAGAGATCCAGGAGGAAGTATTAAATTACCGTGGAAGCGGTATGTCCGTAATGGAAATGTCCCACAGATCAAAGGTTTTCCAGCAGATCATTGATGAAGCTGAGGCTGATTTAAGAAAGCTGATGGGAATCCCGGATAATTATAAAGTGCTGTTTGTTCAGGGTGGAGGAACACTGCAGTTTGCCATGGTTCCAATGAACCTGATGAAGAACGGTGTTGCTTGCTACGTTGAGACCGGAAGCTGGTCCAAGAAAGCAATCGCAGAAGCTAAGAAATACGGTGATGTAAAGATCGTTGCATCCTCCAAGGATGAGAACTTCTCTTATATCCCGGACTGCTCTGATCTGGATATTCCGGATGATGCAGATTATGTTTACATTTGTGAGAATGAGACCATCAATGGTACTACATATAACAAATTACCGAATACCAAAGGAAAGATCCTTGTTTCTGACCAGTCTTCCATGTTCTTAAGCCGTCCTTGCGACGTTGAGAAATATGGTCTGATCTGGGCAGGAGTTCAGAAGAACGTAGGACCTGCAGGTATGGCGATCGTGATCATCCGTGAGGATCTGATCCGTGATGACCTTGATCCGAAGGTTCCGACCTACTGCAGCTACAAGACACATGCAGATGCCAGTTCCTTATACAACACTCCAAACTGCTGGGCAATCTACTGCTGCGGTAAAGTATTCAAATACTTACTGAATCTGGGCGGACTGGAAGCTGTTGAGAAGATCAATCAGGACAAAGCGAAAGTATTATATGACTTCTTAGATTCCTCCAAATTATTCAAGGGATCTGTAAGAAAAGAAGACCGTTCTTTAATGAACGTACCGTTCGTAACCGGAGATGCAGATAAGGATGCTGACGTTGTAAAAGCTTCTACCGAAGCAGGCTTCAACAACTTAAAAGGACATAAGAGTGTTGGCGGTCTTCGTGCATCTATCTACAATGCTATGCCAAAGGATGGCGTGGAAGCACTGG
Organism: Lachnospiraceae bacterium; assembly: GCA_051878875.1. GTDB lineage: Bacteria > Bacillota > Clostridia > Lachnospirales > Lachnospiraceae > XBB1006. The sequence continues at coordinate 10,206 of JBJEKY010000119.1, forward strand.
TTAAGTTCTTAAAAGAATACGAAGAGAAGAACGCGTAAGAGATAGAAAAGGATCAGGAGGAAAGAAACATGGCAGTACGTATTTTAGTTACTGACGGAATGGACGCAGGAGCTATTGAAACATTAAGAAATGACGGCTATGAAATCGTTGAGAAATTCTATGAGCCGGATGAATTAGGAGAGGCATTACGTGATTTTGATGCGGTGATCATTCGTTCCGCTACCAAGATCAAAGAGCCACAGATCGACGCTGCAAAAGGAAGCAAGTTAAAACTCATCGTGCGTGCAGGTGTTGGTGTGGATAACATCGCTGT
>JBJEKY010000120.1:0-10291 GCA_051878875.1 Lachnospiraceae bacterium
CTTCGTAGTTGTCTCTTTCTTTTACAGCCAGAGCGATAAGACCTTCTGCAACCTTACGGATTTCTTTAGCTTTAGCTTCTGTGGTAACGATCTTTCCATTGTAAAGAAGTGCAGTTACCTGGTTTCTGATCAATGCTTTTCTCTGAGAAGCAGTTCTTCCCAGCTTACGATATTTTGCCATTTTTCTTTCCTCCATTTTAGTTATCCGGCAATGCCTGTGGTCTTGTATACCGGACATGGTATGATTCGCTTATGTTCTAACTTCCCCGTGCCTGGTGGTCTTACCGGGAAAGCCACCATAAGTAATGTATTAGAGTTATCTTAAGGGATTATTCGTCACCGTGGGATAACTGTAAACCTAATTCTTTCAGTTTCGCAAGAACTTCCTCTAAGGACTTACGACCAAGGTTACGAACCTTCATCATATCATCCGGAGTCTTCTGTGTAAGTTCCTGAACTGTGTTAATTCCTGCTCTCTTCAAGCAGTTGTATGAACGAACAGATAATTCCAGTTCGTCAATGTTCATCTCGAGTACTTTCTCTTTGCCGTCTTCTTTTGCTTCAATCATTACTTCTGCTGTCTTAGCATTTTCTGAAAGATCAACAAACAAATTCAAGTGCTCACATAATACTTTAGCTGCTAAGCTGACTGCTTCGTCCGGTTCTAATGTTCCATTGGTATAGACATCCAGAATCAGTTTATCGTAATCAGTCATCTGTCCTACACGAGTATTCTGAACCTGTAAATTTACACGGTCCACCGGTGTGTATATGGAATCCACAGCAATAACACCAATCGGTGTGTCCTCTGTTTTATTCTTATCGGCACTGATGTAACCGCGTCCCTTGCAGATAGTTAATTCCATGAATAATCTGCTGTCCGGACCGCCATTTAATGTGGCGATCACAAGATCCGGATTCATGATCTGAATATCGGAATCAACCTGAATATCTCCGGCACGCACTACGCCTTCGCCTTCAAACTCAATGTAAGCAACCTTAGGTTCGTTGGATGAACTGGTGTTTTTAATAGCCAAATTCTTGATGTTCATGATGATCTCAGTAACATCTTCTTTTACACCAGGGATGGAGCTGAATTCATGTAATACACCTTCAATCTTAACCTGTGTCACTGCTGCACCAGGCAAGGAAGAAAGCATAATTCTTCTTAACGAATTTCCCAGTGTAGTACCATATCCTCTTTCAAGCGGTTCTACAACAAATCTGCCATACCTTTTGTCTTCAGAAATCTCAGCGATCTCAATATTTGGTTTTTCAAAATCGAACACTACGAAGTCCCTCCTTTTAAGTTTATTGCTTACAAATTATTATTTAGAATATAACTCGACAATAAGCATCTCATCTACAGGAACGTCAATAGCGTCTCTGTTTGGCAATTCTTTCACGGTACCTTTCAGGTTTTCCTGGTCAACATCAAGCCATTCCGGAACTAATCTTCCGGCTGTTACTGCAAGGATGTCTTTGTATTTTACAGAAGATTTTGCCTTTTCTGTGATTTCGATCACATCACCTGCTTTGATCAGGTAAGATGGGATATTCACTTTCTTTCCGTTTACAAGTACATGCTTGTGATCAACGATCTGTCTTGCTTCTCTTCTTGTTCTTGCAAATCCGAGACGGAAGATTACGTTATCTAATCTTCTCTCTAATAAGATCATCAGGTTTGGACCTGTCATTCCCGGCTGTCTGTCGGCTTTTTCATAATAGTTGTGGAAAGGTTTTTCCAACACACCATAGATGAATTTTGCCTTCTGTTTTTCTCTTAACTGCAGACCGTACTCAGAGATCTTTCTGTTTGCTCTGGTAGACTGTCTTTTAGATTTTTTATTATATCCTAAATAGATCGGATCCAAATCAAGGGATCTGCATCTCTTTAATACTGGAGTTCTATTTACTGCCATTGTTCAATTTCCTCCTTATTAGACTCTTCTACGTTTTGGTGGACGGCATCCGTTGTGTGGTACCGGTGTCACATCTTTAATAGTAACTACATCGATTCCGCAAGCAGAAAGCGCACGGATAGCTGCTTCTCTTCCGGAACCCGGTCCCTTAACCATAACATCAACGGTCTTTAAACCATGAACCAATGCTGCTTTTGCAGCTGTCTCTGCTGCCATCTGTGCAGCATATGGAGTAGATTTTCTTGAACCTCTAAATCCAAGACCACCGGCACTTGCCCATGAAAGAGCGTTACCCTGAGCATCTGTAATGGTTACGATTGTATTGTTGAAAGATGCCTGAATATGTGCCTGTCCGTGTTCAACGTTTTTCTTTACACGGCGTTTTGCCGCTTTCTTTACAGCCTGTTTTGCCATATCTAAACTAACCTACTTTCTTCAAATTATAAAAATGTACTACCGGGCTAACCCTTATTTCTTCTTGTTAGCAACTGTTCTCTTCGGACCTTTTCTGGTTCTGGCATTGTTCTTTGTGTTCTGTCCACGAACCGGAAGTCCTTTTCTGTGACGAATTCCGCGATAGCATCCGATTTCCTGCAGTCTCTTGATATTGAGTGCAGTTTCACGTCTTAAATCACCTTCTACGGTGTAATCTTCGTCGATAATAGCACTAAGCTTCTTAACATCATCATCTGTTAAGTCCTTGCAGCGGATATCCGGGTCAACGCCTGCCGCATTAAGGATCTTATTGGCACTTACTCTACCAATTCCGTAAATATAAGTTAAGCCGATTTCTACGCGTTTTTCTCTTGGTAAATCTACACCTGCGATACGAGCCATGTGTGTTTACACCTCCATAATTATTTTCCTTACTTACTGTTTCGCAACATACTTCCACAACTGACAGCTCCGGTTTCCCGGCCTGAAATGTGTGTCAGGCAGAACATATGTCATCTGATATCATTGTTTGCCATATCCATTCTCGGTATAAAATGAATACAACCAGCGTTTTGTCACTGTTTATTATGAACCAATGGCTAGATACGACCATTGGCAGCCGCACATAATGAAATAGTTTTTTACACAACAAAAACAAGCCTAATAGATATTAGCCCTGTCTCTGTTTGTGCTTAGGATTTTCACAGATTACTCTGATGCTTCCTTTTCTTTTGATGATTTTGCATTTTTCGCAAATTGGTTTAACTGATGATCTGACTTTCACAGCAAATCCTCCTTTCCACAAACTTCCTGATAAACGCAAATAAGACGTCTTTATCAGTCTTGTTTCCAAAAGCGTCCGACTAACATTATATCATCCACTTCTGGAAAATGCAAGTATTTTTCTGTTTGTTTATTTAATTTATTTATCTCTCCAAATGATCCTTCCCTTGGTAAGATCATAAGGGGACATTTCGATGGTTACCCGGTCACCCGGCAGAATGCGGATAAAGTTCATTCTTAATTTTCCGCTGATGGTTGCCAGAATCTGGTGCCCGTTTTCCAGTTCAACTTTGAAGAATGCATTCGGTAATTTTTCTACTACTACACCTTCAACTTCAATTACATCTGCTTTAGACATCTAAAACCTCCTGCTATTTTTGCTTTCTATACTTTATAAATGCCCTCTGCGATTTCTTCCTCTGTAAGAGTAAGGATTTCAGGCATTCCATTCTCTGTAATAAGAATGGTGTTCTCATAATGAGCAGACAGGCTTCCGTCTGCAGTTACCACGGTCCAGTCATCATCTAACCATTCCACTTCCCAGGTTCCGATGTTGATCATGGGTTCCACGGCCAATGTCATTCCAGGTCTTAATTTTGGTCCCCGGCGTAAGGATCTGTAATTTGGAATCTGGGGATCCTCATGCATGTGAGTTCCGATTCCGTGTCCGCACAAATCCCTTACCACTCCATAACCAAAGCTCTCTGCATAGGTGCCGATGGCTGAGGACAGATCATTTAAATGATTTCCTGCGATGGCCATTTTCATGCCTTCAAAAAAGCTTTGACGTGTTCTTTCAATAAGCAACTGCGCCTCTTTACTAACCTCACCTATGGCGTGGGTTCTTGCGGCATCGGACTGATATCCGTTATGGATCACTCCGATATCCAGGCTTACAATATCTCCTTCCTGAATAATCCTCTTTTTGTTAGGAATACCATGTACCACTTCTTCATTAATGGAAACACACACGCTTGCCGGGTATCCGTTATATCCCTTAAAGGAAGGAATGCAGTCATAGGAGCGAATCATTTCTTCCCCTAAACGGTCAACTTCCAGGGTGGACATTCCTGCCTTTAACTCTTTCCCCAGCTGCTGGTGAACCTTAGCCAGTATCACACCGGCTTCTTTCATCAGCTCAATCTCCCGCTCTGACTTAATTGTAATTGCCATGATGTTACTCTCCAATCTTGTTGACGATCTGTCTGAAGACCTCATCCGGCTTCAGGGTGCCGTCAAACTGAACCAAAATACCTTTTTCTTTGTAATACTGGATCAGCGGCGCTGTCTGTTCATGATAAACGCTTAAACGTTTTTTCACGGTTTCCGGCTGGTCATCGTCACGCAGGACTAACTTTGCGCCACAACGGTCACAAACGCCTTCCTTTGCAGGTGGCATATTTACAACGTGATACGTTGCTCCGCACTCTAAGCACGCTCTTCTGCCGCCCATACGCTCTACAATAACCTCGTCGTCCACTTCCAGATCAACAGCATAATCCATTGCTTCATTTATCTGCTCAAGTGCTGCGTCCAGACTCTTTGCCTGCGGAATCGTCCGCGGGAATCCATCCAGGATAAATCCTTTCTTGCAGTCATCCTGTTTTATTCTGTCTACTACTAAATCACATACTAACTCATCGGGAACCAATAATCCCTGATCCATGTACTCTTTCGCTTTTTTACCAAGCTCTGTTCCTTCTTTGATATTTGCGCGGAAAATATCTCCGGTTGAAATATGAGGAATGCCATACTTATCGGATAAAACTTTAGCCTGGGAGCCTTTTCCTGCTCCGGGGGCTCCTAACATAATTAATTTCATATGCCCTCCAAAACTAATCCACTATAGCACAAATCGAGTAGGCAACCTACTCGTCTCATTAGGGATGCCGGCGGGCTATTTGCCCGCCGTATCCTGCATCATTAATCTTTTAAGAATCCTTTATAGCTACGAACTCTCATCTGTGATTCAATCTGGCTTAATGTTTCAATAACAACTCCTACGATAATGATCAGAGAAGTTCCACCGAAGGAAACATCTGCATTGAACACACCGTTGAAGAAGATTGGAATAACAGAAACGATCACAAGTCCAACAGCACCGATAAATACGATGTATTTTAAAATGTTGGAAAGATAATCGCTGGTCGGTTTTCCGGGTCTGATTCCCGGGATAAATCCACCCTGCTTCTTCATATTGTTAGCAACCTCTAATGGGTTGAAACTGATCTGTGTATAGAAGTAAGCAAATGCGATGATCAGTAAAATGTATACCAGAAGACCGATAGAGTAGATTGGCTGGTTTGGATTACACCAATTGCTCTCTGTCAATCCTCTTAAAATCTGATGTCCGAAACCGGTTCCTTCAGATTTACCTACTAAAGATGCGATAACTACCGGAGTGGTCATAAGTGACTGAGCAAAGATTACCGGAATAACACCTGCGGTGTTAACCTTTAACGGAATACTGCTGCTCTGTCCGCCCACCTGTTTGTTACCAACGATCTTCTTGGAATACTGTACCGGAATGGTACGTTTTGCTTCCTGTAAGATTACAACTAAAACAATCGTTGCCAGGATCACTGCCAGGATCACTACAATAGCGATAGCTGCGTTACCTACGTTTTTACCGGATACGAATTTCTCCCAAAGAGAAACCATATCCGATGGAATACGGGAAATGATGTTGATGATAAGTACGATAGAGATACCGTTTCCAACACCTTTTTCCGTAATACGCTCACCGATCCACATAAGCACTGCAGAACCTGCTGTCAGGCCTACGATCATGCTGATATAGGTCAATGCGCTTGGATCTGTTACATATCCGCCTCTTGCAAATCCGATGGACATTGCAATAGACTCGATCAATGCCAATGCTACGGTTACGTAACGTGTAATGGCAACAATCTTCTTTCTTCCCTCTTCTCCATCTGCCTGCATTTCACCCAAAGCAGGAATTGCAATGGTAAGTAACTGCATGATAATGGAAGAAGTAATGTATGGTGTAATGCTTAATGCAAATACAGACATCTTCTCAAAAGAACCACCCGTAATGGCGTTCATAAAACCGAAGGAATCTCCTGTATTTGCTGCAAACCACTCCTGGAACAGGGAATTATCCACGCCCGGAAGCGGGATCTGTGATCCGATACGGATCACGATCAACATGCAAAATGTGAAGAAAAGCTTTTTTCTTAAGTCTTTGATTTTAAATGCCCCACGAAGTGTCTCTAACATTAGATCACCTCTGCATTTCCACCAGCAGCTTCGATCTTAGCTTTTGCGCCTTCACTGAATGCGTTAGCCTTTACAGTAAGCTTCTTGGTTAATTCTCCGTTTCCAAGAATTTTAACGCCGTCTCTTGGATTCTTAACGATTCCGCTTTCTACCAGAGTTTCCACAGTAACTTCGGAACCATTCTCAAATCTTTCTAAAGCTGAAACATTGATTCCTACGATTGTTAAGCTGTTTCTATTCTTAAATCCTCTTTTCGGAATACGTCTGAATAATGGCATCTGACCACCTTCAAAACCTGGTCTTGGTGCTCCGGAACGAGCTTTCTGTCCCTTGTGTCCCTTACCAGCGGTCTTGCCGTTTCCTGATCCGTGTCCACGTCCTCTTCTGAAGTTATCATTGTGTTTAGAACCTTCTGCAGGTCTTAAATTTGATAAATCCATGCTGACACCTCCTATCTTTATTAATTAGTTCTCTTCTACTTTTACTAAGTGTTTTACCTGATGGATCATACCGCGAACTGCTTCATTGTCCGGTTTTTCAACGGTCTGATGAAGTTTGCGAAGTCCTAATGCTTCCACTGTTTTCTTGTTCTTTGGTACTGCTCCGATCGGAGATTTCACAAGTGTAATTTTTAAAGTCTTTGCCATGTTCTTTCCCTCCTTAACCCAGTATCTCTTCTACAGATTTACCGCGGAGTTTTGCAACTTCTTCAGGAGATTTTAACTGGCTTAACGCATCGATGGTAGCAAGTACGACGTTGCGTTTGTTGTTAGATCCTAAAGATTTGGTACGAATGTTCTTAATGCCTGCTAATTCACATACGGCACGAGCTGGACCACCAGCGATAACTCCAGTACCTTGAGGTGCTCTCTTTAACAACACACTAGCTCCGGTATGTTTTCCGGTAATGTCATGTGTAATACTGTTATTGTCGTCAAGCTTAACGAAGATGATGTTCTTCATAGCGTCTTCTTTACCTTTACGGATTGCTTCAGGAATTTCTTTTGCTTTTCCCAAGCCAACGCCTACATGTCCATTGCCGTCGCCGACAACGACTAAAGCTGTAAATCTCATGTTATTTCCGCCTTTTACAACTTTAGTAACACGCTTAATAGATACAACCTTATCTTCTAATTCAAGCTGATTTGTATCAATGATTGTACGTTTCATGTACTCGTTTCCTCCTTGTTAGAATGTTAATCCAGCTTCTCTTGCTGCATCAGCAAGGGCCTTTACTTTTCCATCATATTTGAAGCCGCCTCTATCAAAAACAACAGTAGTAATACCTTTTTCTAAAGCTTTCTTTGCAACAGCTGTTCCAACTGCAGCAGCTGCTTCTACGTTATTAGTTTTCTCAAGCTTCATATCTTTGTCTAAAGTGGAAGCTGAGCAAAGGGTATTTCCAACTGTGTCGTCAATAATCTGAGCATACATATGATTGTTACTTCTAAACACAGCTAAACGTGGTCTCTCAGTTGTGCCTGCGAAACGATTACGTACTCTTCTATGTTTATCTTCGCGAACCAAAGTTCTAGATTTCTTATTAACCATTTCTGTTCACTCCTTTAATTATTTCTTACCAGTCTTACCAACTTTACGTCTAATAACTTCATCAGCATACTTGATACCTTTGCCCTTGTATGGTTCAGGTCTCTTCTTATCTCTGATTTCAGCTGCGTATTGGCCAACCTTCTCTTTATCGATACCTTTTACAATGATCTTGTTTCCGTCAACAGTGCACTCAACACCTTCCGGATCGGTCATTTCAACCGGATGAGAAAATCCAAGGTTTAAAGTTAATTTATTACCGGATTTTGCTGCTCTGTATCCAACACCGTTAACCTCAAGCTCTTTTGTGTAACCTTCTGTTACACCAACAACCATGTTGTTTAAAAGAGTTCTTGTTAAACCATGTAAAGATTTCATTCTCTTTAAATCGTTTGGTCTTGTTACAGTAAGTTCTGCTCCATCTAATTTGATCTCCATTTCAGATGGAAGGGTTCTCTCAAGAGTTCCCTTAGGACCTTTTACAGTCACATGATTATTTTCTGCAATCTCTACTGTTACTCCAGCAGGAACTGCGATTGGCATTCTTCCTATACGTGACATGCCCGTACCTCCTATTTTTGTTCTGGCTTTCGCCGGTTCCTAGTTTCTATTTATAGAGGGTAATTTGCAACCGGGTTACAAATTACCATACAAATGCTAATACTTCTCCACCGATCTGAAGCTTACGAGCTTCTTTATCAGTGATCACACCGTGGTTAGTAGAAAGGATAGCAATTCCTAAACCGCCAAGAACTCTGGGAAGTTCATCTTTTCCGGCATACACACGTAAACCAGGTTTAGAAATTCTCTTGATTCCTGTAATGATCTTTTCGTTCTTATCGCTTCCGTACTTTAAGGTGATGCGGATTACTTTGAAATTACCGTCTTCAACAAGATCATATTTCTCGATATATCCCTCGTTTACAAGGATATCTGCAATAGCGATCTTCATTTTTGAAGCTGGTACATCAACTGTATCATGTTTTGCAGTGTTTGCATTACGGATTCTTGTAAGCATATCTGCAATTGGATCACTTGTTGTAGTCATTTATTTTTCCTCCTAATAAAATGTTACTGGTTCGAGTTTACCAACTCGCCTTCTTAACTCCAGGGATCTGACCTTTGTATGCTAATTCACGGAAGCAGATTCTGCAAATTCCGTATTTTCTTAAATAAGCGTGTGGACGTCCACAAATTCTGCAGCGATTGTATTCTCTGGTAGAGAATTTCTGTTTACGCTGCTGTTTCACTTTCATAGATGTTTTTGCCATAATAAAATTCCCTCCTGATTATTTGGCGAACGGCATGTTGAACTGTGTTAAAAGCTCGCGTGCCTCTTCATCTGTATTAGCGGTAGTAACGAAGATAATGTCCATACCTCTAACCTTATCAACTTTATCATACTCGATTTCCGGGAAGATCAGCTGCTCTTTGATTCCGAGAGCATAGTTTCCTCTTCCGTCAAATGCGTTTGGATTTACTCCTCTAAAGTCACGTACACGGGGAAGAGCCAGGTTGATGAGACGATCTGCGAACTCATACATCTTCTCTCCTCTTAAGGTAACTTTACATCCGATAGCCATTCCTTCTCTTAACTTGAAGTTAGCGATGGAATTCTTAGCTCTGGTTACAACCGGTTTCTGTCCGGAGATGATCTCCATGTCGCCCATAGCTGCTTCTAATAATTTCGCGTTTTCTTTTGCTTCACCTACACCCATATTAATGACAATTTTATCGAGTTTCGGTACCTGCATAACGTTTTTATATCCGAATTTCTTGGTCATAGCCGGAACGATCTCGTTCAGGTATGTCTCTTTAAGTCTACTACTCAACTTATGTTTCCTCCTCTCAATAATTAGTCGATAATATCGCCTGTAGTTTTAGCGAAACGTACTTTCTTGTCTCCGTCCATTTTGAAACCTACTCTGGTTGGTTTTCCATCATGTACTAACATTACGTTAGAAATGTCAATGGCAGCTTCCTGAGATACGATTCCGCCTTCCTGGTTGGTCATGCTTGGTTTGGTGTGTTTCTTAACCATGTTCACACCTTCAACCAGTACTCTGTGATTTTTCTGATCTACAGAGATTACTTTTCCCTGCTTATCTCTATCTTTTCCTGCGATCACCTGAACGGTATCGCCCTTTTTAATCTTTAACATGCCCTAAAACCTCCTATAATACTTCCGGAGCTAAGGAAACAATCTTCATAAACTGTTTGTCACGAAGCTCTCTGGCTACAGGTCCAAAAATACGGGTTCCTTTTGGGGTTTTGTCATCTTTAATGATAACTGCAGCATTTTCATCAAATTTGATATAAGAACCGTCTTTACGACGAGCACCTTTTACTGAACGAACAACTAC
>JBJEKY010000121.1:0-1845 GCA_051878875.1 Lachnospiraceae bacterium
CATAATTGATATCGTCCACATGGGCTTTTAACTCATCGATCTGTTCCTGGGTTATGTCAAGTCCTAACTCTTTCTCTGCCTCTGCAAGGGCAATCCAAAGTCTTCTCCAGGTTCGAAACTTCTTATCCTGGGAAAAAATGTACTGCATTTCCTTGCTTGCATAACGCTCTGAAAGAGGGCTTGAATATCTGTCTGTACTCATAGTTTACTCCTTTTTACTTATCGTATTCACCTCGGATGTCCTGTGTCGGTGGTTCCATAGGATATGTACCTGTAAAACAGCCTTTACAGATGCCGAGTCCGTCCACCAGCTCCTCCAAACGGTCTTCCCGAAGGTAGCCAAGACTGTCCGCTCCGATGATCTGCCGTATCTGTTCTACCGTACGATTATAAGCAATCAGCTGCTCTCTGGCCGGTACATCCGTTCCAAAATAACAGGGCCACAAAAATGGCGGAGAGCTGACTCTGACATGAACTTCTTTGGCTCCTGCCTTCTTTAACATACTTACGATCTGATCGCTGGTGGTTCCCCTTACAATGGAATCATCGATCATGATCACGCGCTTACCCTTCACCGCATCTGCCAGGGCATTTAATTTCACCCGGACAGAAGATTCTCTACTGCTTTGCTTCGGCTTAATGAATGTACGTCCTACATAGCTGTTTTTCACAAAAGCAGTTCCGTAAGGAATTCCCGATTCCATGGCATAGCCCATGGCTGCCACATTTCCGGATTCCGGAACACCCACCACAATATCTGCGTCCACCGGAGAATCCATGGCAAGGAACCTTCCTGCTTTGATCCTGGATTCATATACACTCACGTCATCAATGTGACTATCCGGTCTTGCAAAATAAATATATTCAAAAATACAGCGTCCCTGTTTTTCTTTCGGGATACACATGGACTTGTCCGACTGGATTCCGTCCGGAGTGATGGTTACGATCTCTCCCGGCTCCACATCACGGACAAAAGTCGCTCCGATGGTATCAAGAGCACAGGATTCTGATGCCAGTACATAAGCATTATCTCTTTTTCCTAATACCAATGGTTTAAAACCATAGGGATCTCTTGCACCAATGAGTTTACGGGGGCTCATAACAACTAAGGCATAGGCACCCTTAATCTTTCTGCAGGCACGTCCCACAGCTTCCTGAACAGTTTTGGAATTCAACCGTTCCCTGGCAATGTGATAAGCGATTACCTCGGAATCAATGGTGGTCTGGAAAATAGCTCCGGTGTATGCCAGTTCTTCCCGCAATTCATTGGCATTGATGAGGTTTCCGTTGTGCGCCAGTGCCAACGTACCCTTTACATAGTTTAGCACCAGTGGCTGCGCATTTTCACGGGTAGAAGCCCCTGCGGTAGAATAACGCACATGACCCACTCCGATGTCACCCTTCATGGGCGCCAGACTGTCCTCATCAAAAACCTCATTCACCAGTCCCATTCCTTTATGGGAAACCACTTTTCCCTTGGGTCCCTGGGTATCGGACACTGCGATTCCGCAGCTTTCCTGTCCTCGATGTTGCAATGCAAACAGACCATAATAGATGGTGGAGGCAACATTGCCTCCATCAAAATCATACATGCCAAAGACACCGCACTCTTCGTGCAGTTCATGGCTTTCGGCCTGACGTAATTCGTTTACATCTTTGTTCATGCTTTTCCTCTCAACTTATGCCAACCCGATTCTCTTGAATACTTCCTGGTATGCATCTTCTACATTACCCAGGTCTCTTCTGAAGCGGTCTTTGTCCAGTTTCTCTTTGGTCTTGCTATCCCACAGTCTGCAGGTATCCGGGGAGATCTCATCTGCCAGGATGATCTGTCCGTGGTATCTT
>JBJEKY010000122.1:0-49492 GCA_051878875.1 Lachnospiraceae bacterium
GAGGGGGAACCCGGCGGCGCACGAGAAAAACGACGCTGCGGAGTTATGACAGCCCTGCCAGGGGCGGCCGACAATATCCCTATCGTCAAGGGGCGTGGCAAAAAATGACGAGCCTAATTACAATAAAAAATAAGAACAGCTGTATCGAAAAATGTTGTTTGTTAAGACGATTCAAAAGGTCTCGATGCAGCTGTTCTTTTTAATTTGACTTTACAGGTATCTGCACAGATTGTTTCTTTAGCACAGATACGTTTTTTTCGAGATGAAACAACCGTTACGGATAAAAAAGACTACGAAATCTATTGCGGTTGCTGTAAAGGTTTAATTACAGTGTAACAATAGAAAAAACAGGAGGAATATATGATTGCGTCAGTTATGAAAGAGAAAGGTGCAGTTGTCTGTATTCATGATGACTATTGTAGTCATGTTGAGACCGCAGAAATTTCACAGATTTTGTTGAAAATTAGTTCACTCATTTCCAATTCTTATCGCGGTATTTTGCAGGAAATGGGTGAACATCAGAATATATCACAATAATTTGTTGTTTGCAAGTGTACGATAGTGAAATCCCGCACCTTTGCGAAAGTGGTAAGTATTGGTTAAAATGATTACATAATGATTGGTTGAAAGGGGGTGTGGTAATGGAACGGTATTTGATGTATCTGCGCAAATCCAGAATGGATACGGATTTCGAAGAGGTTTCTGTTAAAGAGACACTGAACAGGCATCGGCGCATTTTAGAGTCCTTCTGTAAAGACAGACGCTTAAATGTTGTAGAAGTGCTGGAGGAAGTTGTGTCTGGAGAGTCTCTCGCTTCGCGACCTAAGATGATGCGCCTGCTGGAGTTGGTTAATACGGGTATGTATGCGGGAGTTGTATGTGTTGATATTGAGCGATTGTCCAGAGGTTCTTCTTTGGAATCCGGATATATCATGCAGATCCTGCAAACTAACAACTGTAAAATTATCACACCATCTAAGATTTATGACCTTCAAAATGAATCGGATGAGCAATTTACAGATATGAAATTCATGTTCAGCCGGTATGAACTGAAAACAATCACGAAGCGGTTGGTAAGAGGAAGAAATCAATCAGCTTCTGAAGGTAAATTCCTCGGTTCGGTGGCCCCATATGGATACCGTTCGTATAAATTAACTGGAGTAAAAGGAAACAGCCTGCGGATTGTGCCGGAAGAAGCCAAGGTGGTCAAAATGATTTTTGATATGTATGGGAGTCAGGGGATTGGTTACAATACTATAGCACATCAGCTTAATCAAATGAATATTCCATCATTAACAGGTACATGGGGACAAACATCCATTACAAATATTTTAAATAATGAAGTGTATTTGGGTATGATACGATGGAAACATGAGCCTACAAAGCGCATTGTCAAAGATGGAATGCTTACGAAAAAAAGAGTGACCAGTAAAGATTATGAATTATATGAGGGATTGCATGAGCCGATCATAGATCAGGAACAGTGGGATCGTGTAAAAGCAGTGCAGAATAGCAGAAATCATGCTTCGATACATAAAGACAAAGAGTTAAAAAATCCGTTTGCTTCCATTCTTTTCTGTGAGAAATGTGGAGCAGCTATGAAACGTAATGTTCCCGGAAAAACACAGAAGACTTCTCCATGGTATCGGTGTCCAACGCGTGGTTGTAATTGTCGGACCATTAAATGTGACTTTGTTGAGAAAGAAGTAGTAAAAGCAATGGAGAAATGGTTAGCAGAATACACCATAAAGGTAAACGCAGAACAGTATCAGCAGACTGACACAACGGAAACTGCTTTAGGTATTATTAGAGACCAGCTTTCAGAACTTCATTCACAGCAAGATAAAATCTGTGAGTATTTGGAAAAAGGTGTTTATACGGTTGAAATGTTTACGAAGCGTAACGACACTTTAACCAGAGAAATACATAAGTTGCAAGCGTCAGAAACTGATTTGTTGAAAAAGCAGTCCTCTAAAAATGATGTACAAAATGTAGCAGAGGAAATTATTCCGACGACACAGCATATTCTTGATAGTTATTCTCGATTGTCTGTACCAGAAAAGAATAGTTTATGGAAAATTGTGATAGAGAAGATTACAATTTACCGAACACCTGATGGGGAGTTCAGCATACACGTTTATCCAAAACTCCCGATGTAATCAATAAGTTCATATTCCAGTCGAGTACCATATCTCGACTATTGCCTCCTTTTGTGATATAATGCTTCATTATGAATCACGAAGGAGGCTTTTTTATGGGCGAACAGGCAGAAGAAAAGAAATCAGGAAAACCGAAGAAACATATATGTGCTGGTCTGTTGGCCCATGTCGATGCCGGAAAAACCACGTTATCCGAAAGCATTTTGTATCATACCGGTGTAATTCCCAGGATGGGGAGGGTGGATAAAAAAGATGCTTATCTGGATACGGATGAAATGGAAAAACAGCGCGGGATCACTATTTTTTCCAAGCAGGCGGAATTTCTTCTGAAGGACCGGCCGGTATCACTACTGGATACCCCGGGGCATGTGGATTTTTCACCGGAGGCAGAGCGGGTATTATCTGTACTGGATTATGCCGTGCTGCTTGTAAGTGCCACCGATGGAGTGCAGGCTCATACCAAAACCCTGTGGGACCTATTGGAACGATATGGAATTCCCGTTTTTATTTTTGTAAATAAAATGGATCAGCCTCAGGCAGACAGGCAGCGGCTGATAAAACATATAAAAGAGAAATTGTCCCCGGATTGTGAGGAATATGGAACCGAGGGATTCTATGAGACAGTGGCTTCCGGCGATGAGGAACTGATGGAGACGTATCTTGGCGGAGAGGATCTGACTGATGGGCAGATCACGGATATGATCCGGCAAAGGAAGGTCTTTCCCTGTTTGTTTGGATCCGCGCTAAAGGATTCTGGAGTGGAAGAACTGCTGGAGGCATTGTACCGTTATGCTCTGCCGCCTACTTACGGCAGTCAGTTTGGAGCCCGGGTGTTCAAGATCACCAGGGATGAAAATGGGGTGCGTCAGACCCACTTAAAGATCACTTCCGGAGAACTTCGCTTAAAAGATATGATCGGAGGAAAAACCAGGGAAGAGAGAGAACCCTGGAGTGAAAAAGTTAATCAGATAAGGATCTGTTCCGGAATGCGCCAGACAGAAGTCACAAGTGTGGGTTCCGGTGCGATATGTACCATTCCGGGGTTAAAAGATACCTATCCGGGACAGGGACTGGGAATTGAAAAGGACGGTATGGAAAGCTGTCTCACTCCGTTAATGACTTATGCGGTCTACTATCCAAAGGTGGTGGACCAGCAGAAAATGTTAAAGATCCTTAAGGAGATGGAAGAAGAGGAACCCCAGTTGCATGTGATCTGGGATGAGCAGCTTCGTCAGATCCAGATCCAGCTCATGGGGGAAGTGCAGATTGAGATCCTGAAGGCAGAGATATCCAGACGTTATGAGATACCGGTGGAGTTTGGCACCGGCCGGATCCTGTATCGGGAAACCATAGAAACCACAGAAGAGGGCGTGGGACATTTTGAACCTCTGCGCCATTATGCAGAGGTTCATCTGAAACTGGAACCGGGAGAGCGGGGCAGCGGACTTACATTCCGTACCGAATGCCCGGAGGATGAATTAAGTAAAAACTGGCAGAATCTGATCTTAACTCATTTAGGAGAGCGCCGGCATCTGGGAGTGCTGGGAGGCTTTCCCATTACGGATATGGTGATCACACTGGTGGCAGGCCGTGCCCATCCCAAACATACGGAGGGAGGAGATTTCCGCCAGGCCACTTATCGTGCCGTCCGTCAGGGTCTGATGAAGGCAGAGAGCCGTCTGTTGGAACCGGTGTATGATTTTAAGCTGACAGTGCCGACAAGTGCAGTGGGACGTGCTATGACGGATCTGACGGCCATGGCCGGCAAATTTGATGCACCTGTGGTGGAAGGCGATTTTTCCGTTATTACAGGGATGGCTCCGGTAGCCACGATCAACGGCTATCAGAAAGAACTGGTGGCTTACACCGCAGGACAGGGAAAACTGGAGTGCAGGCTGGGAGGATATCTGCCTGCCCACAATGAAGAGGAAGTACTTGCGGGTCTTAATTATGATGCGGTAAGTGACATGCGACAGCCATCTTCCTCGGTGTTTTGTACTCACGGAGCAGGTTTCGTGGTAGAGTGGTATGAAGTAGAGCAGTATATGCATCTGCCGCTGGTAATGCAGGGTAAAGATAAAGCGCAGCTTCAGGAATATGAGATGATGCTGGAAGCCAGAAGGGTGGAAGCGCAGGCGAAACGCAGGGAAGAAGAACAGAAGAAACTGGGCATTTTACCCACGGAGGGAAAGGCTGCCGAAAAGGAATTGAAAGAGATCTTCGAAAAGACTTACGGAGCCATTCCTACGAAATTCAATCAGGAATACATTGAAGATACCCGTGCCAGAGGAACCTGGAATGGGAAGAAGAAAGAAAAAACTCCCCGCCCTGTGCAAAAAGAGAAACCGGAAGACTACGATTATGGGAAACAGCAGAGACATCAGAACAAAAAGGCTGCCCCAAAAGACAGGTATCTGCTGGTGGACGGCTACAATATCATTTTTGCCTGGGAGGAATTAAAACAACTGGCGGAACACAATATTGAAGGGGCCAGAAACCGGCTGATGGAGATTTTGTGTAATTATCAGGGATATACCAACCAACAGGTGATCTTAGTCTATGATGCCTATAAGGTGCAGGGACACAAAACGGAAGTGGTGACCTATCGGAATATTTCGGTGGTCTATACCAAAGAAGCGGAAACTGCGGATCAGTATATCGAACGATGTGCTCACCGCATGGGAAAGGATTATGAAGTGACCGTGGCCACCTCGGATGGTCTGGAGCAGGTGATCATTGTGGGAGCAGGCTGTCACCTGATCTCCGCCCGGGAGTTTGAAAAAGAGATAGGGCGTATCGGTGGTGTGATACGGGATCATTTGGAAGCTAAGAGCAGCCGAAGCGTTACCACATCCTTAAAGGATGTTCTGCCGATGGGGAATGTCCCGTCAGATCACTGACGGAAACTTTTCACTTTCGTAAAGAAAAGCGGTTGCCACAGAAAAAAATTTTGTTATAATGGTTTTATAGTAAGCAAAAAAGAGGGATGAAAGCATGAAAAAGGTAATTCTTACAGGTGACAGACCGACCGGACGACTTCACATCGGTCATTACGCAGGATCGTTACGGGAGCGTGTTCGTTTGCAGAACAGTGGCGAATACGATGAAATATATATTATGATCGCAGATGCCCAGGCATTGACGGACAATGCGGACAATCCGGAGAAAGTAAGACAGAACATCATCGAAGTGGCACTGGATTATCTGTCCTGTGGAATTGATCCGGCAAAGAGCCACATCCTTATTCAGTCCCAGATCCAGGAACTGTGTGAGCTGAGTTTTTATTATATGAACCTGGTTACGGTATCCAGATTGCAGCGTAATCCCACCGTAAAGTCAGAGATCAAGCTGAGAAATTTTGAAGCCAGCATTCCGGTAGGATTTTTTACCTATCCTATCAGCCAGGCAGCAGATATTACGTTATTTAAAGCAACTACGGTACCGGTGGGTGAAGACCAGCTGCCGATGTTAGAGCAGACCCGTGAGATCGTGCGAAGCTTTGGAAACATTTATGGAGAGGGAGTTCTGGTGGAGCCCAAGGAACTTTTACCGGATAACCGGACCTGTTTAAGACTTCCGGGAATTGACGGAAAAGCCAAAATGAGTAAATCACTGGGAAATTGCATCTATCTTTCCGATTCTCCGGCTGAGGTGAAAACCAAGGTTATGAGTATGTTTACCGATCCGGATCATATCCGGGTGGAAGACCCGGGCAAGATCGAGGGAAATACAGTGTTTACGTACCTGGATGCGTTCTGCAAAGAGGAACATTTCGAGAAATTCTGGCCGGAGTATAAGAACCTTGAGGAGGTAAAAGATCATTACCGCCGGGGCGGTCTGGGAGATGTAAAGGTAAAGAAATTCCTGATCAAGGTTCTGGAAGATGAACTGGCACCTATCCGGGAGCGCAGAGCGAAGTGGGAACAGGATATACCAGGAGTTTACAGAGTTTTGCAGGAAGGCACCGAGGCAGCAAGAAAGAAGGGCCGCGAAACGCTTGCAGAAGTGAAACAGGCCATGAAGATCAACTACTTTGAAGATGAGGAGCTGATCGCTGCGCAGGCCGAGAAATATAGAAATAAGGAATAAGACATAAAAGAAAGACGGAATAGAGAAACTGTTTCGTCTTTCCGTATTTATGGATCGTTTCATGAGGGGGACGGGGAATGTACAATATTCTGGTAGCGGAAGACGATGCTGACATCGTGAAGATTTTAAAATTATATTTGTCTAATGACGGAATGAATGTGATCGAGGCCGGGGACGGTGCCCAGGCCATGGAAAAACTCAGAGAAAACCACATTGACCTGGCCATTGTGGACATTATGATGCCGGAAATGGATGGATATGAAGTGACCAAACAGATCCGGAGTGAAAGTAATATTCCGATTCTGCTGTTATCCGCCAAGATCCAGGATGCGGATAAGATCCTGGGCCTTAATATGGGTGCAGATGATTATATGACGAAACCTTTTAACCCATTGGAGGTAGTAGCCAGGGTAAAGTCTAATCTCAGACGTTACTATAAATTGAACGAGGCAAAAACAGCTCCCATGGGAACTGTACTTATGGTAAAAGACCTGAAACTGGATATGGGAACCTGTACGCTGGAGAGAAACGGACAGATGATCCCGCTGACTTCTACAGAGTACAAGATCCTGCAGCTTTTAATGAAACATCCGGGACGTATTTTTACCAAAATACAGATTTATGAAAGTGCCATCGGGGAATATTTCGGAAATGATGAGAATACCATTATGGTCCACATTTCCCGATTAAGGGATAAAATCGAGGATGATGTAAAGAATCCTGAATATATTAAAACCGTGAGAGGATTGGGATACAAGATTGAAAAAGGATAAACAGGTACAAAGTTCCATCCTGGCCATGCTGGTGCGTAATTATGCATCACTGACCCTGTTCATTTTGCTGGTGATCGCAGGAGTGTTGGGATATTATTATTATCGTATCAATCAGATCAATGTATATCCGGAGCCGGAGGTGATCAAAGAATTTGTTCCATTGATGGAGCAGGGAAGATATTCTTCCATTCCGGCGGAAACGATCCTGGGAAGGAAAGGTTTTTTCGAAATCCTGGATGAGAACTGTGAGTTTTTGTATTCCAGTAACAAAGACTATCTTATTGAATTTACCGTGAATGAAGTAAATTATATTGAGTCGGCCAGGAACCAGGTTAAGGTTGTGGTGGCACCCTGCGTGGATACAGGCGATGAACTGACCTATGTGGTAACCCGCACGTTCTACACCAGGAATGGGGATATTGAACACTGTGAGTATCTGGTGCTGGATGAAGATTACCGTGTACTGGATGGTATCTGGAGGGGAAACCGGGAACGTCTGACACCCAGGGAATTTGATGTATTATGCCAGCGGATATTGGATCATTATACAGTAACCAAGTACACTTTCGAAAACAAAAAAAGCGGAAGTATCTATACCATGTTACTATTTTCTTATGTAGCGACGGAAGAAGAAATCGAACATGAATATAATCTGTTATATTATGTGATCATGATCTTTGCGCTGGCCTACTTTGCCATTGCAGGATGTAATATCTGGTGGACCTACCGGAATGTGGATCAGCCGTTAAAAATACTGGACGAGGCCATTAATCATTATGAGATGGGAGGAATACCGGAAGTAGAGTATCAGGGACATAAGGAGTTTGTAAAGCTGTTTGACAGTTTCAGTGAAATGGCTTATCGTCTTACCAAAAGCGAACAAACCCGTCAACAGCTGGAAAAAGAGCGGAGTCAGATGGTGGCGAACATTTCCCATGATCTGAAAACGCCCATTACGGTTATTGCAGGATATTCCAAGGCAATCTGTGATAACCTGATCCCGGATAGTGAGAAACAGATGTATTTTGAAAGTATATATCAGAAATCCAGTCATCTGGCGGAACTGATCAATACGTTTGCAGAGTACAACAAGCTGGAGCATCCGGAATTCCAGCTGAATCTGAAAACAATGGATCTAAGCGAAGTGCTTAGGCAGTACCTGGCGGAACTATATGGTGAACTGGAAATAGAAGGGTTTACCCTGGAAGCGGATATTCCGGAACGTCCTGTTTATTGTGAACTGGATGAATTTAGCTTTATGCGGATCCTGGAAAATATCCTGGAAAACAGTATTCGATATAATGCAGCAGGAACCTGTATTTTTGCACAGCTGCAAGTGGATGATCAAAATAGACAGGCGGTGCTTTCACTGGGAGATAACGGACGGGGAATTCCCGAAAAATACAGGGAGCATATCTTCGATCCATTTGTAGTGGGAGACGATGCCAGAGGAAGCGGGCAGGGGTCCGGTCTGGGTCTGGCCGTTGTGAAAAAGCTGGTTGTGGAGCATGGCGGATGTGTGGAATTGAATGAGCATCCACCCAAAGGGATCAGCACGCAATTTGTGATCCGACTTCCGATGACGGATGAAAACCTTACAGAATCTTAAGAATTCGTAAAGCTTTCTGTAAGGAAACTATATTATAGTTGTTACTGGTGTATGACGCTGGAAACGAGTTTTTCTCTATACTCAAAATACTGAGCATGTAGCCTACCTCTCTCTCTCGGGTTGCATGCTCGCATAATTTTTATCACAAAAAAAGTCCCGGTAGAGGGACTTTTTTTGTAATGTCGTATGATATTTACTATATCAGAAATGAGCTTCCAAATAGGTTTCAAATTCCGAGAGCGGAAGAGGCTTGGAAAAATAGAATCCCTGAACTGCTTCACAGTGAATGGAGCGCAGGAAGGAAACCTGTTCTTCGTCTTCCACACCTTCGACAATGAGGTCGATATCCAGTTCTTTTGCCAATTCAACAATGGAACGAATGATTTTATTACCACGGGAAGCATCCCCGGTATTGCGAAGGAAACGGATATCCAGTTTCAGAATGTCCACCGGAGCGTCCTTCAACATGCTCAAGGAGGAATATTCACTGCCGAAATCGTCCATCAGGATACTGAAGCCACGTTCCTGCAACAGCTGGAGTTGCCGGACTACGAATTTCATATCTTCGAAATAAGCGCTTTCTGTGATCTCCAACTGTATATACCGGTAAGGAATGTCGTATTTATGGCACAGATCACAGATGGTATCCACCAGCGATGGCATATAAAAGTCGATCCTTGAAATGTTGACGGAAATAGGGATCATATCTTTTCCTTCCTTACGCCAACGATCCAGAGTCTGGCAGGTCTGTTCCAGGATATACAGATCCAGTTTGGTGATAAACCCATTTTTTTCAAAAATAGGGATGAACAGCCCCGGAGACAGGACGCCTTTTTCGGGATGCACCCAACGAACCAGAGCTTCGCCGCCAATGACATTTCCGGTACACAGGTTATTCTTCGGCTGGATATAAAGGTGGAACTGGTGGTCATCCAGTGCATGGGTCATTTCATTTACAATTTCATGTTCCCGGATCAACCGGGTTCTTTGGATATCATCAAACACGGCCACATGGGTATTGAATTTACCGCGAACGCTGATACATGCCAGGCGCGCCCGGTCACACATCATGAAAACCGGAAGGCTGAGGTCATGGATAGGATAGATTCCGATACAGGCTGCGATCCGGGTATTCAGAGGATACTGTTCCAGCTGATCCAGGAGTGGCTTGACAAAATCCTTTTCCACATCTATGGTTGTGGGCAGCAGGCAGGCAAACTGGTCACCGCTTAGACGCGCACAGAGTCCGTTACAGGGATCCGACAGGTTTTTCAGGGTGGTACCGATGAATTGAATGAGCCGGTCTCCTTCGTCGTATCCATAAATATCATTAATGATCTTAAACCGTTCAATATCAGTTACGGCAATGAAGTAAGCATCCGGGTTGGCGTGGGAAATCCGTTCCCCGGTGCGTTCATAGAAGGTCTCGGTATTGTAAAGTCCGGTTAAGCTGTCGGTTTCTGCTTTGATCCGGAATAGTTCTTTTTCACGTTGTGCAGCTTTGTACTTTACACGTTTGCGTGCAAAGAAGCTGATAGAGAGCAGTAAAAACAATAGAACCAGACCTGCCATGATCAGCTCTGACTTATTTGCAGTCACGGTGTCAGCAAGCGTATACTGATACTGGTTTTCAAAGATGATTTCGTCGATAGACTGTTGTATTTCCTGCTGTGAAAGCTGATCCAGTGTTTTATTCAAAATACTGAGGAGGATCTCATCGGTCTGGCTGTCTGCAAGAATGACAGAAGGTTCTGTGATCGCCATCCGATAATCAGTCTGTAATGTCTTGTAGCAGGGGCGAACTAACCAGTAATCTGCAATACAGGCATTCAATAGAGCAATGTCGGTTTCACCGGAAACCGTAGCATTAAGACACTCTTCCGGAGTGTCATAATAGACCAGCGTACTGGTGGGATAATGACTCTTCACATATTGCGATACATAATGATAGGCAGATGGAAGTGCAATGTGCAGATTATCCAGACTGTTGTAGAAACTACCCTTTTTGGTGACCACATAGGTGGTTTCCGTGCCATACTGATTGGTGAAGTGTAACCGGTTATCCCGCATAATGTCCTGAGATAAACCGACCCCGGCAATCAGATGGATCTTGCCTGAAAACTGTTCCGTCGGAGGACGGGAGGAGTCGATGGGGGTCGGAACCAGATCAAGCCCGCTGGCTTTCGCAATCTCGTTGATCAGATAAGGGATCACACCTTGATAAGTTCCATCTTCATCCCGGAAGGAATAGGGAATGAACTGGGTGTAGCAGCCAACGGCGATCTGTCCGGCTTCTTCGATATAGTTCTTTTCTTTTCGTGTGAAAAGAGGCTGGCTGGATGTTGTCAATCCGGAAAAATACTGCCTATAGATTTCAAACGGGTAGGCGGGGTCGTTTTCCAGAATAGCATCCATAGCCGCATCCAACTGGGCCATGGTTTCGGAATTGTCTTTTCCGGACATGAAATAACAGGAAGATGCCGCGAATGTGCCGATGATCTTAAAATCAGGATAGAGGGTGAACGCATCATCTACAAACGCATCAATCTCCTGATTCTCAAACGCATCCAGCATCTGGGTACTGGTATTAAAAAAGCGTGCTTCATAGGAAAAATCATGTTGTTTGGCATAGTCCTCAAAGAAGTCCGGCTGAATGGTATCTTTCAGAAAGCCGAATGTCAGACCGTCAAACGCATTGAATTCTTCATAACACAAATCCTTGCTGTCCCGGGTATAAATGATACTTTCATCTTCGATCAGATAGTTCTTGGAAAACAGAAACTCTTCTTCCCGCTCCGGGGTTTTCTGAGCGTTGGGAACGAAATCCACGGAACCGCGTTTTAACATATCCAGAGCTTCGCTCCAGCTACAGGGAACAAATTCGTAATCCCACTTGGTATAACGGGATATTTCATTCAGATAGTCAACAACATAGCCGTGGTAATTATTATGAGCATAAGAAAGTAACGGTCCGTCATCCGTATAGGCGATCCGGATGATCTTACGGTTGGAAGTAGCTCCCACCGAAAGAACCGGTATAAACAAAGATAGAAGAATAGTTAGTACTAACGAAAAGGAAAGGATTTTTTTCTTCAAAGGGCACCGCCTTTCAAACAGTTGAAAAATTGCTTACTTCGATTGTAGCGATGCCCTTTTTTAAAATCAATAAAGAAGAAACAGATTTAACAATAATTTCATGAATTAAAGCTTAGGCATGGGTTTTGTCGTAAGCTGCCTGGCAGGCACGTGCCAGCTGATCTGCACAACTGGTAGGTTTTGGACCACAGGTATTACCGGACAAAATAGAGATAATTTCGGTGATATCCTTTCCTTCCACCAGCTTGGAGATCGCTTTTAAGTTTCCGTCACAGCCGCCCAGAAAAGATACATTATGGATGGTGTTTCCTTCCAGGTCAAAATCGATCTGCTTGGAGCAGGTTCCTACGGTTGCATAACTAAAGTGCTGCATGGTTTTTCCTCCCAAAGTTTTAATAGAATCTTAAGGATAGTATAGCATAAAAAGTCGAATCCTGTCTTCCTATTTTATGGAAAGTTTATTGTTTTTTGGTTGTAGAATAAAGCGGAAGGTGTTACAATATTCCTGTTGTAACCAAGTTTAGAGGAGAATGAAAATGAGCGTATTTTCAAATATTTTCGGGACTCATAGTGAGCGGGAACTTAAAAGGATTTATCCTTTGGTGGACAAGATCGAAGCGCTGCGTCCCGAAATGCAGAAATTAACAGACGAAGAACTCCGTGCAAAAACGGATGAATTTAAAAAGAGACTGACAGAGGGAGAAACCTTAGATGATCTTCTGGTAGAAGCGTTTGCCGTAGTAAGAGAAGGAGCAAAACGTGCTATCGGACTGGAGCCTTACCGGGTTCAGATCATTGGAGGTATCATCCTGCATCAGGGACGTATCGCGGAGATGAAGACCGGTGAAGGAAAAACCCTGGTTTCCACCATGCCGGCTTATTTAAATGCCCTGGAAGGCAAGGGCGTTCACATTGTAACCGTCAACGACTATCTGGCATCCCGTGATGCCCAGTGGATGGGTAAAGTTCATGAATTCCTGGGGCTCACAGTAGGCGTGGTACTCAATGACATGGAGCATGACGAAAGACAGAAAGCTTATAACTGCGATATTACATATATCACAAACAATGAGCTGGGATTTGATTATCTGCGTGATAACATGGTGATCTACAAAGAACAGCTGGTTCAGCGTGAGTTAAGCTATGCTATCATCGACGAGGTGGACTCGGTTCTTATAGACGAGGCCAGAACTCCTCTCATCATTTCCGGTCAGAGCGGCAAGTCCACTAAGCTGTATGAGGCTTGCGATATTCTTGCCAGACAGATGAAGCGAGGAGAGGACCTTGCCGATTATACCAAGATGGATGCGTTAATGGGTGTGGTTCAGGAAGAAACCGGAGACTTCATCGTAAACGAGAAGGACAAGGTGGTCAATCTTACTGCAGAAGGTGTGAAAAAGGTCGAGAACTTCTTCAAGATCGAGAACCTGGCGGATGCGGAGAACTTGGAGATCCAGCACAATGTGATCCTGGCACTGCGTGCGCATAACCTGATGTTCAAAGATAAGGATTATGTGGTAAAAGATGACGAAGTACTGATCGTAGATGAATTTACCGGACGTATCATGCCGGGAAGACGGTACTCAGACGGTCTGCATCAGGCTATTGAAGCCAAGGAACATGTAAAGGTTAAGAGAGAAAGCAAGACCCTTGCAACCATTACGTTCCAGAACTTCTTCAACAAGTATAAGAAAAAAGCCGGCATGACCGGTACTGCATTAACGGAAGAAAAAGAGTTCCGTGATATTTACGGAATGGACGTTATCGAGATCCCCACCAATAAGCCGGTGATCCGTATCGATCATGATGATTCCGTATATAAGACCCACAAGGAAAAACTCCACGAGGTTGTAGAGGAGATCGTAGCGTCTCACGAAAAGGGACAACCGGTACTGGTTGGTACCATCACCATCGAGGCTTCCGAGGAATTAAGTGCCCTGCTTCGTAAACGTGGTGTTCATCATAATGTACTTAACGCCAAGTTCCATGAGATGGAGGCGGAGATCGTAGCCCAGGCAGGTCAGCATGGTGCGGTAACCATTGCTACCAACATGGCTGGACGTGGTACGGATATTAAACTGGACGAAGAAGCAAAGGCAGCCGGTGGATTGAAGATCATCGGTACAGAGCGCCACGAATCCCGTCGTATCGACAATCAGTTGCGTGGTCGTTCCGGTCGTCAGGGAGATCCCGGAGAGTCTAAGTTTTTCATTTCTCTGGAAGATGACCTGATGCGTTTATTTGGTTCCGAGCGTCTGATCTCTATGTTCAATGCCGTAGGTGTGCCGGAGAATGAACCAATCCAGCATAAGATGCTTTCGGATGCTATTTTAAAGGCACAGCAGAAGATCGAAGGCAATAACTTTGGAATCCGTAAGAATTTGCTGGAATATGACCAGGTTATGAATGAGCAGAGAGAGATCATCTACGAAGAGCGTCGCAGAGTTCTGGAAGGGGAGAGTATGCGGGATTCCATATTCCAGATGCTTTCTGACATAGTAACCAATCAGGTCAATATCTGCTATGGACAGTCCGGCGGAGACTGGGATCTGAAAGAACTTAACGAACTGATCCTGCCCATCATCCCCATGAAGCCGATTACCGGCGCAGATGTGGAAGGCAAGGGCAAAGATGAACTGATCGAAGAGCTTACAAACCGCGCAGAGGAACTGTACCGGAACAAAGAGGCGGAGTTCCCGGAGGAAGAAGCAATCCGTGAGTTGGAGCGTGTGATCTTACTTAAAGTGATCGATCGTAAATGGATGGATCACATTGATGATATGGATCAGCTTCGTCAGGGTATCGGCTTGCAGGCGTATGGTCAGAAGGATCCGTTGGTAGAATACAAGAATATCGGTTATGATATGTTCGATGCCATGACATCCGCTATTCAGGAAGATACCGTGAAACTTCTTTTACATGTTAAGGTGGAACAGAAGGTAGAGCGCGAGCAGGTGGCAAAAGTCACCGGAACCAATAAGGACAATACCGGTGTTAAAACACCGAAAAAGCGCGAACATGACAAGATCTATCCCAATGACCCCTGCCCATGTGGAAGCGGAAAGAAATATAAACAGTGCTGCGGACGCAGAGCATAAAAGTATAAAGTAACAAAGTAACGGGAATGTTTGCCGAAGGGTGAACGTTCCCGTTTTATTCATGATGGGTAAGGCTACTTGCAGACTCACCTTGTTTATCGGAAGCATGAAAAACTAAAATCCGAACTTTTGTTCTGTACTTTTGGGAGGTTCTGTGGTATGATAGCAACGAATAACAGGATAGGGTACAGGAGGAAGGATTCATGGATCATTTTGTTTTACATTCTGAATACAAACCTACCGGCGACCAGCCACAGGCGATAGAGAAACTGGTGAAAGGATTTAAGGAGGGAAACCAGTTTGAAACCCTCTTAGGAGTTACCGGTTCGGGTAAAACGTTTACTATGGCCAATGTGATCGCACAGCTTAATAAGCCAACTTTGGTCATTGCCCATAATAAAACTCTGGCGGCCCAGCTGTACGGTGAATTCAAAGAATTCTTTCCGGAAAATGCGGTAGAATACTTTGTGTCCTATTACGATTACTACCAACCGGAGGCTTATGTGCCCTCTACGGACACCTACATTGAGAAGGATTCTTCTGTAAACGAGGAGATTGATAAATTACGTCTGTCTGCTACTGCTTCCTTGGTAGAACGACGGGATGTGATCGTGGTCTCTTCTGTGTCCTGTATCTATGGACTGGGTATGCCAACGGACTACATTAATATGATGGTATCTTTGCGTCCGGGGATGGAGAAAGACCGGGATGAAGTGATCCGGGAGCTCATTGATATCCAATATGACAGAAATGAAATGGATTTTCACCGTGGTACCTTCCGGGTGAGAGGAGATGTGCTGGAAGTGTTTCCGGCTGACTATTCGGATTCTGCCGTCCGGATCGAATTTTTCGGGGATGAGATCGACAGGATCACAGAGGTGGACGTGTTGACAGGAGAAGTAAGGGCACGGCTTGACCATATTGCCATTTTTCCGGCTTCCCATTATGTAATACCTCGTGAGAAGATCATGCAGGCTACCGAAGACATCCTTAAGGAGATGGAAGAGCGGGTCAAATATTTTAAGAGTGAAGACAAACTGCTGGAGGCTCAAAGGATCAGCGAGCGTACCAATTTTGATGTGGAAATGATCCGGGAGACCGGTTTTTGTTCCGGTATCGAGAACTATTCCAGACATCTGTCCGGATTAAAACCGGGGCAGCCGCCCTATACGCTGATGGATTATTTTCCGGATGATTTTCTTATCATCGTGGACGAGTCGCACATTACCCTGCCCCAGGTGAGGGGAATGTTTGCGGGAGATCAGTCCAGAAAAACCACCCTGGTGGATTACGGATTCCGATTACCGTCGGCAAAGGATAACCGGCCGCTGAATTTTTCGGAGTTTGAGAATAAGATCGACCAGATGATGTTTGTTTCTGCCACACCATCGGATTATGAAAAGGATCATGAGATGCTTCGGGTGGAGCAGATCATCCGGCCTACAGGACTGTTGGATCCGGAAATTTCCGTACGGCCTGTGGAAGGACAGATCGATGATCTTTTGGGAGAGATCCGTAAGGAAACCGAAGCGGGAAATAAGGTGCTGGTGACCACCCTTACCAAGAAGATGGCAGAGGATCTGACGGATTATCTTAGAGATGTGGGGATTAAAGTGAAATATCTTCACTCGGATATTGATACCCTGGAGCGTTCCGAAATCATCCGGGATCTACGGCTTGGTGTATTTGATGTGCTTGTGGGAATCAATCTTCTAAGAGAAGGTCTGGATATTCCGGAGATCACGCTGGTTGCGATCCTGGATGCCGATAAGGAAGGATTCTTAAGATCCGAGACTTCCTTGATCCAGACAGTTGGTCGTGCAGCCAGAAACAGTGAAGGTCACGTGATCATGTATGCGGATACCATCACGGATTCCATGCGGGTGGCCATTGACGAGACAGCACGAAGAAGAGCCCTGCAGCAGAAGTACAACGAGGAGCACGGCATCACTCCTACCACCATCAAGAAGGCAGTGCGTGAACTGATCAGCATTACCAAGAAGGTGGCGGAGGAAGAAGCGAAATTTGTCAAGGATCCTGAATCCATGGACAAAAAAGAGCTCACCAAGTGCATTGAAGGACTGAAGAAGCAGATGAACCGTGCGGCAGCAGACTTGAATTTCGAAACCGCAGCGCAGCTTCGTGATCAGATCATCAGCCTTAAGAAAATGATAGAAGAGATAGAGAAGTCCTGAAAGAGCGGGAAATCAGATAAATGGCCTCATGGGGCCGGAAAAAGAGATAGAAGAGGCAGTAAACAATGAACAATACCAAGAAGTATATTAAGATCAGGGGAGCCAGCGAACACAATCTGAAGCATATCGATCTGGACCTTCCAAGAGATGAATTCATCGTTTTGACGGGGCTTAGCGGTTCCGGAAAGTCTTCACTGGCATTCGATACTATCTATGCGGAAGGACAGCGCCGGTATATGGAATCGCTGTCCTCTTATGCCAGACAGTTTTTGGGACAAATGGAAAAACCGAATGTGGAAAAGATCGAAGGTCTGTCCCCGGCTATTTCCATTGACCAGAAATCCACCAACCGAAATCCAAGATCTACTGTGGGAACGGTAACGGAGATCTACGATTATTTCCGTCTGCTGTATGCCAGAGTGGGTGTGGTACACTGCCCAAACTGCGGACGGGTGATCACAAAACAGACCGTAGATCAGATGGTAGATCAGATCATGGCGCTTCCCGAGGGAACCAGGATCCAACTGCTGGCGCCGGTGGTGCGGGGCCGTAAGGGAGAACACCAGAAGTTGTTTGAACGGGCCAGAAAAAGCGGTTATGTCCGTGTTATCGTAGACGGTAATATGTATGAACTGACCGAAGAGATCAAGCTGGAAAAGAACAACAAGCATAATATCGAGATCGTGGTAGATCGTTTGGTGGTAAAACCGGGCATTGAGAAGCGTCTGACAGATTCTGTGGAGAATGTACTCGGTCTGGCAGATGGTCTTATGACCGTTGATGTGATCGGCGGGGAAAGTATGCAATTTTCCCAGAGCTTTGCCTGCCCGGACTGTGGAATCAGTATCAGTGAGGTAGAGCCCAGAAGTTTTTCCTTTAATAATCCATTTGGAGCCTGTCCGGAATGTGCAGGTCTGGGTTATAAAATGGAGTTTGACCTGGATCTGATGATACCGGACCGTTCCCTGAGTCTTAATCAGGGAGCGATCCAGGCTATGGGATGGCAGTCCTCCACCGATTCCAAGAGTTTCACCCATGCGATTCTGGTGGCATTAAGCAAGGAATATGAGTTTAGTCTGGATACACCTTTTGAACAGTTGTCCGATTCGGCGAAGGATGTGCTGGTAAACGGAACCAATGGGCGGAATGTAAAAGTACATTACCGTGGCCAACGCGGGGAAGGCGTATATGACGTGGCATTTGAAGGACTTATCCGTAATGAAGAACGAAGATATCGGGAAACCAGTTCCGATATCATGAAGAAAGAATATGAAAGCTATATGCGCATCACACCCTGTAGTTGCTGTCACGGACAGCGTTTGAAACCGGAATCTCTGGCGGTAACAGTGGGTGATAAAAACATCTACGAAACCACCCAGTTGTCTATCCGGGATCTGCAAAGCTATATGGAGGATCTGAAGCTGACGGCCCAGCAGGAACTGATCGGAGCACAGATCTTGAAAGAAATACGGTCAAGGATCCGATTCCTGATGGATGTGGGATTGGATTATCTGTCACTTGCAAGAGCAACGGCATCCTTGTCGGGAGGCGAAGCCCAGAGAATCCGTCTGGCTACTCAGGTAGGATCAGGACTGGTAGGAGTTGCGTATATTCTGGATGAACCAAGTATCGGATTGCATCAGAGGGATAATGATAAGCTGCTTGCAACCTTAAAGCATCTGCGGGATCTGGGGAATACCCTGATCGTAGTAGAACACGATGAGGATACCATGCGCCAGGCTGATTATGTGGTGGATATCGGTCCCGGGGCCGGAACCCATGGAGGTCGGGTGGTTGCCCAGGGAACAGCACAGGAGATCATGGAGTGTGAGGAATCCATTACAGGTGCCTACTTAAGCGGACGGATCAAAATCCCGGTACCGAAAGAGCGGAGAAAACCCACCGGATTTTTGACAATACGCGGAGCACGGGAAAATAACCTGCGCAATATTGAGGTGGAGATCCCGTTGGGAGTCATGACCTGTATCACCGGCGTGTCCGGTTCTGGTAAAAGTTCCCTTACCAATGAGATCTTGTATAAGGCACTTGCTAAAAAGCTGAATCGGGCACGGTGCATTCCGGGAGAACATGACCGTATCGATGGAGTAGAACAGTTAGACAAGATCATCGATATCGACCAGTCTCCTATCGGAAGGACACCACGTTCCAATCCGGCAACTTATACCGGTGTATTTGATATGATCAGGGATCTGTTTGCGGCTACTGCTGATGCAAAGGCACGCGGCTATAAGAAGGGAAGGTTCAGTTTCAATGTAAAGGGCGGACGATGCGAAGCCTGCTCCGGTGATGGTATCATTAAGATCGAGATGCATTTTTTGCCGGATGTTTATGTGCCCTGTGAAGTGTGCGGAGGAAAACGATACAATCGTGAAACTCTGGAAGTGAAATACAAGGGAAAGAGTATTTACGATGTTTTGGACATGACGGTGGAAGAAGCGGTAACATTTTTTGAAAATGTTCCGTCCATTAAGCGGAAGATCCAGGCATTGTATGATGTGGGGCTGGGCTATATCAAACTGGGACAGCCTTCTACCACGTTGTCCGGAGGAGAAGCACAGCGGATCAAGCTGGCGACGGAGCTTAGCCGGCGCAGCACCGGAAAAACCATCTATGTGTTGGATGAACCCACTACAGGGTTGCATTTTGCGGATGTCCACAAGTTGGTGGAAATCTTGCACAAACTTGCGGAAGGCGGAAATACCGTGGTGGTGATCGAGCATAATCTGGATGTGATCAAAACTGCAGACTACATCATTGACATGGGACCGGAAGGCGGCGATGGCGGCGGAACGGTGATTGCCCGGGGTACCCCGGAAGAAGTTGTGGATAATCCCATTTCCTATACCGGACAGTATTTGAAAAAATATTTAGATGATAAATAATAAAAAGAAGTATCACAAAAAGGCTGCCGGGTCCAATCGGATCCGGCAGCCTCTAGCATTCGGGGAGTGTCCCCTGCGTTGTGATGGACACAGGGGACATGAGTTATGAAAAATTATATTAGCTAAATAGCTAGTACTGTTTCAGTATAAAAAGCCAATGTGAAGGCTATGTGAAGATAGTTCTAAAATTTTTATAAAGAAATTCATGACAGTTAACCAATTCCTGACTTGACTAGAAAATAACAATATGGTAGTTTAATTTGGTAAAGAAAAACATAGTTGGAAAACTATGCCAGGTATGTACAACAAAAGGAGAACAACAAAATGAGAAAGAAAATCACAGCGTTTGCGCTGGCAATCTGTCTGGTGGCCGGACTTTTCGGACAGACATCTGTTTATGCAAGTGATGTAACCGCAAAGACAGCGTCCATGGAGACGGCAGAAGAGAAGGTATTTGATACCAACTATTCCATAACCTGGTCTGAGGGAGCAGAAGAATGCTGGAGCAAGGTCACTCTGGAAGAAAACGGCATTCTCGGAGTGCATGTAACGAAACCGGTGAAACAGATCACAAATGAGATGATCAAGATCAAGGTAAGCATTTTTGACGAGCACGGAGAAAAAGTTTACGAAATGAAGGATGTTGAAGAAACGAAAGACGGTTCTTCCTATATCGGTCTTAAAAAAGGTACCTATTATGTGGATCTGGCTCCGGAGTATGCTGATTCTGCAATTGGTCAGACTTCTGATTATAAGTTTGTGTTTTCCGCAAGCGATAAGTGTGAGCTGGAAGTAAACGACACAAAGGAAACAGCTACATCCGTGAAGGTGGGCAGTACCTATACGGGATATCTCGGCAGTGGGTATCTTACTTTTGACGACAACCGGGATGAAGAGGATCTGTATGCTATAAAGCTGACAAAAGGACAGGTATATAAGTTTTCTTGTGAGGGGCTGGAGAATACCACCACAATTGTAAGAATGCTTGGCAAGGATGTGGCATTAAATACGACTTGGCAATCAGCTGAAGCAGAAAACTTTTGCGTTGCACCGGGCGATACGTTTATTGCCCCATCTACCGGAACTTATTATATCAGGGTCTATAATTATTTTGGAGGACAGTTTAAATATACCTTTAAGGTCACCAATGTTACGCCGAAGGCGACTTCGATTTCGAAATTGAAAGCCGGAAGCAAGTCCTTTAGCGCAACCTGGAAAAAAGTAAGTTACGCCAGCGGTTATCAGGTTCAGTATTCTACTTCCAAATCTTTTAAAAATGCTAAATCCGTAAAGGTATCTTCAGGCAAGACTTCTAAAACGGTAAAAAGTCTTTCGGCCAAAAAGAAATACTATGTAAGAGTGCGTGCATATAAGCAGGTAGGGAAAACATACGTATATTCTTCCTGGTCAGCAGCAAAGAATGTTACAACAAAATAATGAAATGAGAAATACGGATTAATTTTATAAAAAAGCGGGCAAACCGGTCGCAGTGAAAGCTTAGATTGGTTTGCCTGTTTTTTATGTTTCAAAAAATACTGGAGGGTTTCTATTTTTTAAAAAGAATCGCAAAAAATATGAAAAAAAACTTTGAAAAATGGGAAGGATTGTATATAATAGAATGGTAATCTTATGTGTAATCTGCTGGCACTATGTCCGGCGCTAACGATAGAGAAAAAATTGGATTTGAAAGGGGAAGAAAATGGCTTCTACAGATATTGGAATCGATTTAGGAACAGCGAGTATTTTAGTATATATCAGAGGAAAAGGCGTTGTATTGAAAGAGCCTTCCGTTGTAGCATTTGACAGAGATAATCAGAAGATCAAAGCCATCGGAGAGGATGCGCGGCTGATGCTAGGAAGAACTCCCGGCAATATTACGGCAGTTCGTCCGTTACGTCAGGGTGTTATTTCTGATTATACCGTAACAGAGAAGATGCTTCGCTATTTTATCCAGAAAGCGATCGGTAAGAAGATTTATCGTAAATTAAACATTGCAGTTTGTGTACCCAGCGGGGTAACCGAAGTGGAAAAGAAGGCTGTTGAAGATGCGGCTGTAAACTGCGGAGCAAGAGAAGTTTTCATCATTGAAGAGCCTATCGCAGCGGCTATTGGAGCAGGAATCGATATTGCAAAGCCTTGCGGAAACATGATCGTGGATATCGGAGGAGGTACTTCTGATATCGCGGTGATCTCTCTTGGCGGAACGGTTGTCAGCACGTCCGTGAAGATCGCCGGTGATGATTTTGATGAGGCGATTGTCCGCTATATGAGAAAGAAACACAATCTTCTGATTGGTGAGCGTACTGCAGAAGATGTGAAGATTAAAGTTGGAACCTGCTATCCGTTATCAGAGGAGATGAGCATGGAGGTCAGAGGACGGAACCTTGTTACCGGACTTCCCAAGAGTGTTCCTGTTTCTTCCTCTGAAATCGAAGAGGCATTACGGGAAACTACAGTTCAGATAGTAGAAGCAGTGCACAGCGTGTTGGAGAAGACTCCGCCTGAGCTGGCTGCCGATATTGCAGATCGGGGTATTGTGTTAACCGGCGGTGGTGCAATGTTGCGCGGTCTGGATGAATTGATCAGTTCCAAGACCGGTATCAATACCATGGTGGCAGATGATGCCATGACCTGCGTAGCCATCGGAACCGGAAAATACGTAGAAGCGATGACAGGAAAGTCAGTGGAATAAGAGACTAAGGATGGTCGAACCGAATAGAAAGGGGCGACAAAATGGTAAAAGGATTATATACGGCATACACCGGTATGGTGAATCAGATGCACCGACTGGATGTGCTTACCAACAATCTGGCAAACTCAGCAACCAATGGTTTTAAGAAAGAAGGAGCAACAACCCAGGCGTTTGATTCCATGTATGCAGACCGTATTAAAGATTCTTCTTCCTACTATCTGAACCAGAGGATTGGTTCTATCAGTCTGGGAGCAAAGATCGGAGAGAACTATACGGATTACTCGCAGGGATCTCTGAATGAGACGGAGAATGATACGGATTTTGCCATTGGCGGAGATGGATTCTTTGCCATTGCGTTTACCAACAAGGCTGGGGAATCATCCATCAAGTATACCAGAGACGGTGCGTTTGTACTGAATACGGAAGGCTATCTGGTGACCAAGGATGGAGATTATGTATTGAACCAGAACGGTGCTTTGAATTCTGATCTAAATCAGAACAACTATATCCGCCTTGATCCCAACCAGCCGTTTACGGTGGATACCCAGGGAAACATCTTCCAGAACAATGCATTTGTAGGTCAGATCGGCGTGGTTAGCTTTGAAGATTATAACTATTTGGAGCATTATGGGGAAAACATGTATCAACTGGTAGACGGAGGTCAAGTGACCGATACCAACGTGGAAGTGTACCAGGGTGTACTGGAAATGTCTAACGTCAATGTGGTTAGTGAGATGGTGGAAATGATCACCGTATCCCGTGCTTACGAGTCCAACCAAAAGGTGATCCAGACCATCGACGAAACCCTGGATAAGGCAGTAAATAATTTAGGAAGAGTATAAAAGATCAGATAAAGGGGAATTTTTTGAAAATCCCCTTTATTTTTATTGAAAAGTAACCGATATACAATCTGGAACTCTAGATTTTACCATAAGGAGATGAAGGCTTATGATGAGAGCGTTATGGAGTGCTGCAACGGGCATGATCAGTCAGCAGACCAATGTAGACACCATTTCCAATAACTTAGCAAACGTAAATACTACAGGATATAAAACCGATAAGGCAGAATTCAAGTCATTGCTCTATCAGACCATTCAGAGCAAGACCACCTCTGCCAACGGAGAGAATAAACCGGTAGGAGCGCAGGTGGGATTAGGAACCCGTCTGGCATCCATCACTACAGATTTTACCCAGGGACCAATGACTGCCAGTGAAAGTCCTACCGCATTTGCCATTCAGGGAGATGGATTCTTTGCTGTCCGGGGCGGTGACGGCGAGACCTATTACACCAGAAACGGTGATTTTCATTGGAGTATGGGAACCACAGGAGTGACCCTTGCAACGTCGGATGGACTGGCAGTGTTAGATTCCAATGGAAATGCCATTGTGCTGCCGGATAACGTGCCAAGTTCCAAAGCGACCTTTACCACTACCACCGGAGAACTGGGGTATCTAGATGAGACGGGTCAGTATGTAAGCCTGAATCAGACCATCGGAACCTGGCAGTTTAATAACCCGGCAGGTCTTGATAAAGTCAGCGGAAGCAGATATGCAGTTACGGATGCGTCCGGAAATGCCATGAATGAAGCTACCACAGCGGGACTGACCAGAAGCGAGATCTGTAACAAGTATCTGGAGGCTTCTAACGTTCAGGTAGCAGATGAGATGGTAAACCTCATTGTGGCACAGCGTGCCTATGAGATGAATTCCAAGGCAATCCAGGCGGCGGATGATATGCTGAGTCAGGCCAACAACCTGAAACGATAAGGAGGGTGACAGATGTCGATGACTATTGATTCCCTTGCGGGAGCATATACCCAGGCAGCGGCCGGGGATGCAAAATCGCAGAAGTTGGAGAATAATCTGAAATCCGATCTGAGTAATGCAACGGATGAAGAACTGATGGATGTCTGCAAAGAGTTTGAAGCATATTTTACCGAACAGGTATTTAAGGCGATGGAAAAAATGGTTCCGGAGTCAGAAGAAAGCAGTGCATCCAATCAGCAGCTAAAGGATTATTATAAAGAACAATTGATCAAAGAATATGCGCAGGCCAGTGCCGAAGGCGAGGGACTGGGCATTGCAAAAATGATGTATGAACAAATGAAACGAAACTACGATATATAGAAATTTCGGACCCGGGGGTTTATCTCCCGGGTCCATTTTTTCAGGAAAAATCTTGCCCTGCTCTTTGCGATGGAATAGAATAGAAGGTAAGGAATGCGAAAGAATTTTATCCGGGATGACCGGATAAAAGGATATGGAGGAAATACCTTGGAAACATTGCAGGGATATGTGTCCGGGATCCGATACCGCAATGACGAAAACGGATACACGGTATTTGACCTGGTGTCAGAGGAAGAAGAATATGTGGCGGTAGGATATCTGTCCGGGATTGAGATGGGGATCAGCCTGAAACTTATGGGAGAGTATACGGTCCATCCAAGTTACGGAGATCAGTTTGCGTTTCAGAGTTATGAAGAGCTGGCACCGGCGGATGCGCTGGAAATGGAGCGGTATCTTGGCTCCGGTGCCATCAAGGGGATCGGTGTGGCATTGGCGGCCAGGATTGTGAAAAAGTTTAAAGAGGATACCTTTCGGATCATAGAGGAAGAACCGGAACGCCTCGCGGAGGTCTCCGGTATCAGTGAAAAAAAGGCCATGGAGATCTCAGATCAGATGCAGCAGAAAAAAGAACTGCGTCAGGCCATGATGTTTTTGCAAAAATACGGTATTTCCATGAATTTAGGATTAAAGATCTATCAGAAGTACGGCATTGATATGTACCGGATCATGAATGAAAATCCCTATCAGTTGGCCGATGAGATTGCCGGTGTGGGATTTAAGACAGCCGATGAGATTGCAAAAAGGATCGGCATCCGGGTGGATTCTGATTACCGTATACGCAGCGGGATCCAGTATACCCTGTCTCAGGCGACAGCGTCGGGACATACGTTTTTGCCATGGGATGTGTTACTGCGGTGCGCAGCACAGATTCTGGAAGTGGGGGGAGATGTCATTGGGATCCAGGTAGAGAACCTGGCCATGGAGCGGAAGGTGATCCTGGTTAAACCTGCAGGCGGAAACAATGATGCAGCCGGCGGGGAGCCGGAAAATGATGTGCCTGGGGATATGGGAAAGCAACCCAATGTGTACCTGTCCGTGTTTTATCATATGGAGCGCAGCTGTGCCGAAATGTTGAAAAATCTTCAGGTCTCCTATTCTGTGAAGGAAGCGGAGCTAGATCGTTTTCTACAGTTTACGGAAAAGGAGCAGGGCTTTATGCTGGATGAAAAACAGTGCCTGGCCGTGAAGCTTGCTGCGAAGCATGGAGTGCTGGTGCTGACCGGTGGGCCGGGAACGGGAAAAACCACCATTATCAATACCATGCTCCGTTACTTTGAAATGGAGAATCTGGATATCATGCTGGCCGCACCAACCGGAAGAGCAGCCAAGCGCATGAGTGAAGTGACAGGATTCGAAGCAAAGACGGTGCACAGGCTTTTGGAGATCAACGGCAACGCGGAGGAGGCCAGTCACTTTTCAAGGGATGCGGATAATCCTCTGGAGACCGATGTGATCATTATTGATGAAATGTCCATGGTAGATCTGCCGTTGCTGTATTCTCTTTTAAAAGCTGTGATCCCCGGAACCAGACTGATCCTGGTGGGAGATGCAGATCAGCTTCCCAGTGTGGGACCGGGAGCGGTGCTGCATGATCTTATCAGTAGTCAGTTACTTCCGGTAGTGGCTCTGCAGAAGGTGTTCCGCCAGGAGGGAGAAAGCAATATCGTGGTCAACGCCCATGAGATCAACGACGGCCATAAGATCGACCTTGAGAAGAAGGAAAAAGACTTCTTTTTCCTAAAACGCTATGATGCCAACCAGGTGATCGGTGTGATGCTCCAGCTGATCTTAAATAAACTTCCTGCCAACGTGGATGCTAAACCTATGGATATCCAGGTGCTGACACCTACCAGAAAAGGCCTTTTGGGAGTGGAACATCTAAATGAAGTGTTGCAGTCTTATCTGAATCCTCCGCAGCCGGATAAAGAAGAAAAGAAGGCAGGAGGCGTTTTGTTCCGGGAAGGGGATAAGGTCATGCAGATACGAAATAATTATCAGCTTGCCTGGGAGGTGACCAATCGATACCATGTGGTGATCGACCAGGGAATGGGAGTGTTTAACGGTGATACCGGAACTATACAGCGAATCGATCCCGTAATGGAACGGGTGGAAGTTTTGTTTGATGAAAGCCGGCTGGTGGTCTATCCGTTCAGCCAGTTGGATGAGCTGGAACTGGCTTATGCAGTAACCGTGCACAAATCCCAGGGCACAGAATATCCTGCAGTGGTGATCCCGCTTTTACAGGGACCGCGCCCGTTGATGAACCGGAATCTTCTGTATACTGCGGTGACCAGGGCGAAAACCTGTGTGGCGCTGGTGGGAGATGAAACCGTGTTTGATCAGATGGTGGAAAATGGTGACCAGCAGAAACGCTATAGCGGTCTGGCAGACCGCATGCAGGAGAGCTGGGAGGAAGGCATATGCTGAAAGAATTGCTGTATCCGCCCAAATGTGCAGGATGCAAAGAAATCCTTCCTGCCGGGAACTACGTGTGTGATCGCTGCAAAAAGCAGCTTCATTATGTGAAAGATCCGGTGTGTGTGATCTGTGGCAAACCATTGGAAGATGAAGAAGAGGGACGCTGTTTTGACTGTAAAATGGCGCCTCATATATTTTCCCAGAACCGCAGTGTTTTTGTATATGATGCATTGGCCAAAAAGATGATGTATGAATTAAAATATCATCATAATAAAGATTGCGCGGAGTTTTTCGGAAGGGAAACAGTGGACATTTTGCAAAACTGGATCATGGCGCTTAAGGTGGATGGGATAGTGCCGATCCCTCTGCATCCGGAGCGAAAACGTCAGCGTGGCTATAACCAGTCAGAACTTTTGGCAGACCGGATCGGAAAGGCTTGTGGGATTCCGGTGTTTCCGGATTATCTGCTAAGAAGCCGGGTAACCCGCCCACAGAAGGAATTAAATGACCTTCAGAGGAAAAATAATGTGAAAAACGCTTTTCTTATGGGAAAAAATGCGGTACAATTAAAACGGATTATGCTCTTGGATGATATTTACACCACCGGAGCCACATTAGACGCTGCCGCAGCAGTACTGCTGGAGCATGGAACACAGCAGGTATTTGGATTAACGGTCTGTATCGGCAGAGGGTTTTAGGAGGATCAATATATGGAAGTACGTAACTGTAAACAATGTGGAAGGCTTTTTAATTACTTAAACGGACGTCCGATCTGTCCGGAATGTAAGAAAGAATTAGAGGATAAATTTGCGCAGGTAAAGCAATATATCCGTGAACATGGCGGAGCGACCATCAATGAGGTTGCAGAAGAAAACGACGTGGATATTAAGCAGATCAAGCAGTGGGTTCGTGAAGAACGACTTGTTTTTTCCAGTGATTCGCCGTTAAGTATTGAGTGCGAGAACTGCGGAGCGCCTATTAAGACGGGAAAATACTGTCCGCAGTGTATGGCGAAAATGGCTGCCAATCTGGGAAGTGCCATTAAAAAACCGGTTGTGGAAGAGCGCAAAGATGTAAGAGATAAGGATAGAATGCGGTTTTTGGACAAGATTTAACAAGATGGCAGTCAGCCGGCTTGTCATGAATTAAAAAGCTACCCCGGTGTGGGTGGCTTTTCTTAAAGGAGATGAAATCATGGTAAACGAAGAAAAAGTCCGTATGATGACCAAGCTTACGATTTACGAGGAAGGACGGGGCAAAACGGCAGTTCCCATTGGTCAATATTACAAAAAAGATTATATTGCCAAGCAGCTGATCAAAAGCTTTTTCCTTGGAACCATTGCTTTCATGATCCTGGCGGGGTTGTGGATCAGCTACGGACTGGACGGTTTGCTGGCGAATTTTTTATCACTGGATCTGGAACGGATGATGATCGTGTTTCTGGTCCTTTACGCGGTTTTTATGCTGTGTTATCTGGGGATCACCTGGCTTATCAGTTCCCATCAGTACCGTAGAAGTGAGAAATTGTTGAAAGTATATGATAAAGCATTGAAACGTTTGGAGAATATGTATGAATAAATTGCTGGAGTTAAAAACGGAAATCCTTGGATTTATAGAAAAGAATGAACCCTATGTCAAACCTGCGGCAAAGCTGGTATTAATGCTGGCAGCGTATCTCATGATCTATTTCAATGTGGGCTTTTATTCGAAGATCCATATTATTTTTATCCCCATGATCCTGGCTGTGTTGAGTGCGGTATTGCCGCTTTCTCTGGGTGTGGTGATCATGGGCCTGTACATTTTGCTGAACCTGTACGGTCTCGGATTGGAAGTGACCATGGTGGGAGCAGCGGTGTTGCTGTTGTGTTATCTGTTGTATTTTCGTTTCGCGCCCAAGCAGACTTATTTGTTTGTTTTAAGTCCGATCCTGTGGTGCCTTCGTATTCCCTACGTGGCACCGGTGGTATTGGGACTGACAGGAACTCCGCTTACATCCGTTTCCGTATTGATGGGAACAGTGGCTTTTTATTTTCTGAAAGGCGTGAAAGAAAATAAAGCTGTTTTTCTTGCAACTGATGGGGCGGGTGCAACGTCTAAGCTTACGGTGGCTTTGAATCAGTTGGTGGGAAATAAGGAAATGTGGATCGTGCTGGTAGCATTTTTCCTTACTTCCGTAGCAGTTTATGTGATCCGCAGAAAGAGCATCCGAAATGCATGGAGAGTGGCAATTTATGCAGGCATCATCATGCAGCTTGTGATCATTCTTTGCGGTAAACTTTTGATTGGAAACACAACAGGAATCGTAGGCCTGATCCTGGGAAGCGTGATCTCCATGGGATTGGCTATTGTGGCAGAATTTTTCCTGTTCAATTTAGACTATACAAGAGTAGAACGGGTGCAGTTTGAGGATGACTTTTATTATTACTATGTAAAAGCAGTCCCCAAGGTGCTGGTCAGTGCAAAAGAGAAGAAGGTAACCACTTTCGGAAAGAATGCTTCCGGCGCATCCAAAAAGGATGAGGAAGCAAAAGAGCAGATCGCAAAAGAACTGGATATTGATCCGGAGCTGTTGAAATAAGACAAATCATAAAGGGGAAAGGAGCTGGAGCATGCAGGGATTGGAGACATTTATAAATAATTACCTTTTCTGGATGCATTTTCCAGATATTACGGTTACAGATATTGTAGAAATGCTGATCATAACAGTATTGGTCTACAATGTTATGGTATGGATCAAGAATACAAGAGCATGGGTGCTGTTTAAGGGATTACTGGTGATCCTGGCGTTTATTTCACTGGCAGCTATTTTTCAGATGAACACCATTCTATGGCTGGCGGAAAGAACACTAAGCGTTGGTATCATCGCATTGGTGATCATCTTTCAGCCGGAGCTCAGAAAAGCGTTGGAGCAGATCGGACAAAAGAAGTTTTTGTCCGGATTCGCTTTTATGGATAGCCAGAAGAATAATGCGGAGCGCTATTCGGATAAAACCATTCAGGAGTTGGTGAAGGCCTGCTATGAAATGGGAAAAGTAAAAACCGGTGCACTGATCGTAGTGGAACGGGATATTTTGCTGGCGGAGTTTGAACGGACAGGAATTCCTTTGGATGCCAAAATCTCCAACCAGCTGATCATCAATATATTTGAGCATAATACACCGTTGCATGACGGTGCTGTGATCGTGCGGGGTAACCAGATCGTGTCTGCGACCTGTTATCTTCCCCTGTCGGATAATCTGGAACTGAGCAAAGAGCTGGGAACCAGGCACAGGGCAGCAGTAGGAGTCAGTGAGGTCAGTGATTCCCTGACCATTGTGGTATCTGAAGAGACCGGAAAGGTTTCTGTGGCTGAACACGGAAAACTGGAACGGGATGTGTCTCCGGAGCGTTTGAAAGAACGACTGGCTGCCAACCAGAAACGGTTTGAAGAAGTTGGCCGTCTGGAGAAATTCAAGAGGAGGTTTAAGGATAATGGCAAAGAAAATCCTCAATCGGATAACCAATAACATCGGTTTGAAGTTAATCTCCGTTGTAATTGCAGTTGTATTATGGCTGGTAGTAGTAAACATTGATAATCCGCAGATGACGGTAACGTTTACCTCTTCGGCAAATATCATAAATGAGAATATCATTAAGGATAACGGTAAGGTTTTTGAAGTGGTGGATAATTCCGATTCCATCAAGTTTTCTGTAACGGGTCCCCGGACCATCGTGGAGGGAATGTCCGCTTCAGATTTTACCGTTACAGCAGATATGAATAAGATCGATCTGGATCTGGGACTGGTTCCGGTGGAAGTGACAGCGGACCGTTATGCCAGCAAGGTCAGCATTTCTGTAAAATCAACCAATGTGCGGGTTTCCATTGAAAATGTGAAGAGTCAGCAGTTTGCCATCACATCCGGTACGGTAGGTACACCGATGGACGGTTATGCTATCGGAGAGGTAACGTGTGAACCTGCTACCGTGACCATAACCGGTGCAGAGTCTGTGATCAACAGTATCGATAAGGCATTGGCAAGCGTAAATGTAGATGGAATGTATTCGGACCGGGTACAGACTGTGGTGCCGCAGTTGTATGATGAAGACGGCAAGCGGATCACCAGTTCCAATGTGACCATTGAGCCTTCTATGGTAGAGATTACGGCACAGATCCTGGAAACCAAGAGTGTACCGGTGTCCTATGAATATACCGGAGCACTGAAAGACGGTTATACCATTGAGTCCGTGAAGTGCTTACCGGAGACGGTGACTTTAAAGGGAGAAAAGAGTGAACTTGCGCAGATTGATGAGATCGTGATCCCTTCAGAGGTGATCGATCTGTCACAGGAAACCGAGTCACAGGAAAAGACGGTTTCCATTGCATCGTATCTGCCGGAAGGCGTGGATCCTGTGGATGCAGACCAGAGCAGTGTTGTGATCAAGGTGGAACTCGTTACATTTACCACCAGAACCTTAAATATACCACTATCAGATGTGATCCTTGAGAATCTGCATTCTGATTTGGAAGTGAACTTTAGCGGGGAAACCGTGAAAGTGACTGTAGAAGGGGAAAAAGATGTGGTAAATGCCCTTACGGAAGGGGATATTGAGCTGACGCTGAATTTCGGAAACATGAAAAAAGGCGGATCTTTCCAGTTGACACCGACGGTTAATAAAATAGAAGGAATAAACAAGATTTCCGCTTCCAAGATCAAGGGAACGCTTGTGGAAAAGAATAGTCAGACAGACGAAGAAAATGAGACAGAATAAACGGAGGTTCGTTTATGAGCAGATTATTTGGAACAGACGGAGTACGTGGAGTAGCCGGATCTGAATTGACCATACAACTGGCTACACAGTTGGGCCAGGCGGGTGCCAGTGTTCTGA
The DNA here is from genome assembly GCA_051878875.1 of Lachnospiraceae bacterium. Lineage (GTDB taxonomy): Bacteria > Bacillota > Clostridia > Lachnospirales > Lachnospiraceae > XBB1006. The sequence continues at coordinate 32,026 of JBJEKY010000122.1, forward strand.
CCAGAGAAACATCTCATCAGCCAACGATCATAGTGGGGTGTGACACCAGAGTGTCCGGAGGAATGTTGAGCAATGCACTGATGGCGGGAATATGTTCCGTAGGAGCAAATGCAGTGTTTGTGGGTATTGTTCCCACACCGGCAGTTGCGTATTTAACAAGATTATATAAGGCGGATGCGGGAGTAGTGATTTCTGCATCCCATAATCCGGCAGAGTTTAACGGGATTAAGTTTTTCAACCGGGACGGATATAAACTTCCGGATTCCATGGAAGATGAGATTGAGAATCTGATCTCTGCCAATATGATGGGTGTTACGATGCCGGTTGGTGCACAGGTGGGCAGGATCGATTACAAATTTGATGCAGTAGAAGATTATATCCGGTTTGCGAAAAGCAGCGTTCCGGTGGATCTTACCGGTATGCGTATTGTGGTGGATTGTGCAGAGGGCGCGTCCTATATCAGTTCTGTGCGTACACTTAAAGAGCTTGGAGCGGAAGTGATCGCTATCCATACCAATCCTAATGGAATCAATATCAATAATAACTGCGGTTCCACCCACACCCGGGAACTGTGTGAACGTGTGGTAAAGGAAAAAGCGAATGCAGGTCTTGCGTTTGATGGAGATGCAGACCGCCTGCTGGCTGTGGACGAGAAGGGGCGCATGGTGGACGGAGACCAGCTGATGGCCATCTGCGGACTTTACATGAAAGATCACGGAAGGTTGAAAAAAGATACCATTGTCGGTACGGTTATGAGTAATCTTGGATTCACCATTATGGGAAGAGAAAACGGGATCCATATTGAGCGTACGGTAGTGGGGGATCGTTATGTTCTGGAATGCATGAAAGAAAAAGGATACAATCTGGGTGGTGAACAGTCCGGACATATCATTTTCCTGGATGAGAATACTACCGGTGACGGATTGCTGTCTGCACTACATTTGTTACAAGTCATGGTGGAAACAGGAAAGCCGTTGTCGGAACTTTCCAAAGTTATGGAAGTTCTTCCGCAGGCACTGGTAAATGCGCATGTTCCAAATTCGAGAAAAGGCAAATTCATGGAATATGGTGCCATTGCCCAGGCCATTGAAGATCTGGAGAAACGTTTCGAAAATGAAGGCAGAGTCCTGATCCGTCCGTCCGGAACGGAGCCGCTTGTCCGGGTAATGATCGAGGGAAAAGATCAGGACGTTATCGAGCGTGAAGCACAAAAACTTGCTAATCTGATTTCAGATGTAATGTCTTAGAAAGCTTGACGTTGCTATTTTCTGTGAATTGTTGTATGATATAGTTTGGTTTTTCGAAAAAGGGTATACGAAAGGATAATAGGGCATTATGTCTAGAAATAAAAAGCCGTTGACGAAACGGCAGAAGAATAAGAGAAAATTAATTGTATTTATAGTGGAGATCGTGATTTTGCTGGTACTGCTGGGTGTATTCTGGTTTGCAGTAAAACTAAGTAAGATCAATCAGAAAACTGTGGATCCGGTGGAAACCAATGAGGATCTGGATGAGGATGCACTGGCGGCAATGGGAAAATATACCAACATTGCTTTGCTTGGTCTGGACAACCGTGTAGTAGGAAACTATTCTACCGGAAATGCAGATACCATCATCATTGCAAGCATCAACAATGAAACCAAAGAGGTGAAACTGGTTTCCGTATATCGTGACACCTATCTGCAGGTATCTGAGGAAGGAACCTATTCTAAGATCAACTCTGCCTACAGCAGGAATGGCGGAGCTGTGGGAATGATGTCAACATTGAATAAGAATCTGGATCTGGATATCCAGGATTATGTTTCTGTTGACTGGTATGCACTGGTGAAGACCATTAATCTGCTGGGTGGTATTGATGTGGAAATGGATGCCAAAGAAGCTGCACAGGTGAACAAGTATGTGCGGGATATTGGACCGGCTACAGGATATACAACCGACCGGGTGGCTACAGAAGGAGCAAACCATTTGGACGGCGTTCAGGCACTTTCCTATGCCCGGATCCGAAAAGGCGTGGGAGATGACTTTAAGAGAACGGAACGTCAGCGTGAAGTTATAGCCAAAATGGTGGAGAAGATCAAATCTTCCGGTGTAAGTACACTGTCCAAGATCATGGATGAAGTATTCCCGGATATTGAAACCAGCCTGACATATACAGAAATGCTTCAGATGGGAACTTCCCTGCTCGATTATCATATGGGTGAGTCTCTGGGATTTCCGGAAGATCGTGGCGGTAAGAACATGGGAAGTTCAGGATCCTGTGTCATTCCTGTCAGTTTGCTTACCAACGTTCAGAAACTCCATGCGTTTCTGTTTGAGAATGAAAGCTACACACCGTCCGTAACGGTGCAGCAGATTAGTAACAACATTGTATATGAAACCGGAATGGCACCGGTGGTTGAAGAGGATGACTCTGCGACCGGAAGTCAGGATGGTTCCCAATAGAAGATATGACAAAACGATTAAAGAGATTTATCAAACAGTTTTTTAGACATGCAGTGATTGGCGGGACAGCGTTCCTCATTGACTACGGAATCCTGATTCTGCTTACGGAGGTAGCAGGCCTGTATTATTTATGGTCTGCTACCATTTCATTTGTGATATCCCTGATCTTCAATTATCGGTTCAGCATGCGGTATGTGTTTAAACGGCGTACGGATATCAGCAGGGAAAAGGAATTTCTTATCTTCCTGGTGTTAAGTGTGATCGGATTATTACTGAATACGTTGTTGCTCTGGATCATGGTAGACCACACACATATCCATTATCTGATCGCCAAATTACTGGCAACCGGAATAGTGACCATCTATAATTTCTTTTCCAGAAAACGCTTTCTGGAAAAGAAAAAAGGAAAGAAAGCTAAGACGCAATAAATTCTTAATAAAAATGTCAATGGAACTTCTACCAATCTTCACCTGACTGACACATTGCAAATCTAAACTGACCGTATCAACAGTAAGGAGGAAAAAGTTATGGATGAGAATTTTTATGGAAGACGTCCGGAAGAGGGGACAACGAATAACACAGAAAATGAACAGGATACTGTATACTCATATAGCTACGTAAATCCCACTCCGGGACAGGAAAATCCCAATGAGACTACGGGGTATCAGAGCGGACCTACCGGCGGTGCGGGATATGACAGAGCAGAAGGTCAGTCCTATGGCTATAATGATGCAGAGTACCGGGAACGCCAGAGAAATGCATACGGTGGAAATGGACAGAGCACGTCATATAACGGAAGCGGACAGAGTACAGCATACAACAATACTTACCAGGGACAGCAGGCAGGAAGTTATAACTCCGGCTATCAGCAAAGTGATTATCACGCTGCAGGAAATGGGTATGGAAACCAGCCACAGCCAAAGCCGAAGAAAACGTTGAGCGGTTTTCCGAAAACTCTGATGAAGACGGTTGCCATTGCCCTGGTATTCGGGCTGGTGGTATCCGGTGTGTTTGTAGGAGTAGTAAAGGTAAGCGGTATCGATCTGGGAAGCGGATCTTCCGTGGTAACCTACAAGAGCAATGATGTATCCAGTACCGCAGAAGGGCTGGCACAGTCCGAGGATATTTCCGGTATTGTAGAGTCTGTAATGCCGTCCATTGTAGCTATTACCAATACAGCGGAAACAGAGGTGCAGAGCTTTTTCGGGAACCAGACAGAGACATATGAAAGTGCCGGTTCCGGAATCATTATCGGAAAAGATGATTCTAATATTTATGTAGTAACCAATAATCATGTGGTGGAGGGTACCATTGACTTAAAGGTTACGTTTTCCGATAATGAAACTGTAGAGGCAGAAGTAAAAGGAACAGATCCGGGCAGCGATCTGGCGGTTGTAAAAGTGAAATTATCCGACTTGAAGGATTCTACATTAAACGCGATTAAAGTAGCGGTATTAGGTGATTCTGAGAATTGTAAGGTTGGAGAACCGGTGATCGCGATTGGTAATGCATTAGGCTACGGACAATCTGTTACCACCGGAGTTGTTAGTGCATTAAACAGAAGCGTGACAGTAGAAAACTACAGTAATACTCTGATGCAGACCGATGCAGCCATTAACCCGGGTAACAGCGGCGGAGCCTTGCTAAACAGCAAGGGCGAAGTGATCGGGATCAACTCCGCGAAGTATTCCGATACCAGCGTTGAGGGTATAGGCTATGCAATCCCCATTTCCGATGCGCAGCCTATTATTGAGGCCATTATCACCAGAGAAGCGGTGGAAGAGCAGCAGCGTGGATATCTTGGAATCTATGGTACGGATGTAACCGAAGATTTTGCTTCTGTATATAATATGCCGATGGGTATTTACATCAGTGGACTGGTGGAAGGCGGTGCAGCACAGAAAGCCGGTCTTGTGGAAGGTGACATCATCACAGGTATTGAGGATTTTGATGTATCCACGATGACAGAGCTGCAAAGCCAGTTGCAATACTATAGTGCAGGATCGGAAGTTACCATTAAGGCACAGGTTAAAAAAGGCGGCGAATATGTGGAGAAAACCTTTAAGGTGACCTTGCAGGAATACACGGAAGATATGCGAAACAGTAATGACAGATAGTAAGATATATCATCGTTAGTCTTAGATAAAATAACTCAAAAACTCCTTCAAAATTTGTAAAAAAGGTTTTGAAGGAGTTCTTTTTTTTACTTTAGCTTTGTGCTATCATAAATCTATCGAAGTTTTTCGAAAATACATTACCAGGGGGCAGAATATGATACCAGAACGTTTAGCTGCACTCCGTCAGGAGATGCAGAAGAGAAACATTAATATCTATGTGGTTCCGACAGCTGATTTCCATGAATCAGAATATGTCGGAGAGTATTTTAAGGCAAGAAAATTCATTACAGGATTTACCGGTTCCGCAGGAACGGCAGTCATTACAGAAACAGAAGCCGGACTGTGGACGGATGGAAGATATTTTATCCAGGCAGAGAATCAGTTAAAGGATACCACGGTAACTCTTTACCGTATGTACAATGAGGGTGTTCCTACTGTTAAAGAATATCTGGAGAAAACGTTACAGGAAGGTGGTTGTATCGGTTTTGACGGACGGGTGGTCAACACCAATCTGGCAGACAGCTTCCGTGAAGTAGCGGAGAAGAAAAACGGCAGTATTTATTCCAAAGAAGATCTTATTGATCTGATCTGGCAAGAGCGTCCGGATCTTCCGGCAGAACCAACCTGGGTATTGGAGGAGAAGTATTCCGGAGAATCCGTGGAGTCCAAGTTAAAGAGAATCCGGGAAGAAATGGAGAAAAAAGAAGCAGATACCCACATTATGAGCAGCCTTTTCAATGTGGCATGGACTTTTAACATGCGCGGCGGCGATATCGAGAATGTGCCGGTATTCTTATCCTTTGCCATGATCACAAAGGAGAAGGCGATCCTTTATTTAAATGAAAAGATCCTTACTGCGAAAACAAGAAAGCATCTGGAAGAGAATCATATTATAGTCCGTGCTTATGATGCGATTTATGAAGATGTAAAAAATCTTCCAAAGGAGTCTAAGGTTCTTTTGAACAAAGCTCAGGTGAATGCTGCAATCACGGGCAACATTCCGGAGGGTGTGGAGATTGTAGATGCGGCAGATCCGGCTGAGAAGATGAAGAGCATCAAGAATGAGACGGAGTTATCCAATTTTGTCAAAGCACATATCAAAGACGGTGTGGCCATGACCAAGTTCATGTTCTGGCTCAAAACAAATGTGGGTAAGATTCCTATGACAGAGGCAACGGTGCAGGACAAGCTGGAAGAGTTTAGAAAAGAGCAGGAGAATTGTCTGGGAATCAGTTTTGATACCATCTGTGGATACGGACCTAATGCAGCCATGATGCATTACCTTGCAACACCGGAGAAGTGTGCTACGATAGAGCCAAAAGGAATGCTGCTGGTGGATTCCGGCGGACATTATCTGGAAGGAACTACAGATGTTACCAGAACCTTTGCATTAGGACCGGTAACTCCGGAAGAGAAGAGACATTTTACTGCAGTATGCCGTTCCAACTTAAACCTTGCTAATGCAAGATTTCTGTACGGATGTACCGGCCATAACCTGGATATCCTTACCAGAGGACCGATCTGGGATGAGAATCTGGATTATCAGTGCGGAACCGGTCATGGAATCGGATATCTTCTGAATATCCATGAAGGACCTAATAGTTTCCACTGGAGAATCTGGCCGGGAAGAAAAGATTACGGTGTGTTGGAAGCCGGACAGGTTACTACAGACGAGCCGGGAATCTATCTGGAAGGTAAATACGGTATCCGTATTGAAAATGAACTGATCACCCATAAGGGCGAGAAAAATATGTACGGACAGTTCATGTATTTTGAAAATATTACCTATGTACCTATCGATCTTGATCTTATCGATGTGGAAGAGATGAACAGGACCGATAAACAGAGACTCAATGAATATCACAAGAAGGTATATGAGACCATTTCTCCATATCTTACCGAAGAAGAAAGAGAATGGCTCAAGGAGTATACCAGAGCAATCTAGGAGGTAGACTATGGAGAATAAAACCACCAACCGGATGGTACTGATCACGGCAGCAATCCTGATCGTGGTGGGAGCAGTATTGCTTTTTGTACCGCAGATCCGGTTACAGCATATAACATATTTCATGTGTGGTGTGATCGTGGTGGGAGGAATCTACTCCATTGTACGCTATTTTATGTCCAATGCATTCCGCGAGGCTTCCGATTATGGATTCTCCGTCGGTGTATTCTTATGCGTGATCGGCATTGCGGGCTTTATGAAGACCGGGGAGATTGTAGCATTTTTCCCTGTTGTGATCAGTCTGATCTCGTTGTTGTTCGGTGTGATCTTGTTGCAGGACGCACTGGACTTAAAACGTCTGTTAAGCCGGATCTGGATACTGATACTCATATTGGCGGCAGTAGTGATTCTTACATCCATGATCGTCCTGATAGATCCGTTTACCGGGACAACCTTGCGGCAAAGCGTGGGGAATTATCTGATGTTTGGTACCGGAGTGACGGTGTTGGCGTCCAAGCTGATTCTGTCCGGCTCTTACAAAGGCTTTGAGAAACGGGAAAAGAAACAGACGGAAGCAATCGAGAATCTGGCCAGAAAGGGAAAACTCCCGGAGACGGAACCGGTGCAGGCCGGAGCAGATGAGACGGAAGCATCGGAAACAGACATACCGGTAGCAGAGGCGGACATTCCGGATAAAGAAGGATTGGCAACAGAGGAACTTACTGAGAGTGAGGTCATAGTTTCAGAAGATCAGGAATAAGATACTAACAACACGTTAGGAATCTGATTCATGAAAAAGAAAGAAAAACCACAGTCTTTAATGGAGTTTGCCAAAAGAAGGCTGCGTTGTTCCCTTTTGTTCTGGGCGGTAGCGGCATTATTGATCGTAGTGGCAGTAAAATTTATTCCGGGTGCCATTCGGGTAAGCCACAACATAAACGGAAAGGAACTCCCCATCTATTCGGTGGAAACTTCTGAGCAAAAAGTGGCCATTTCCTTTGATGCCGCTTGGGGAAATGAGGATACCCAGAGGATATTGGATATCCTTAAGAAGCATGATGTACACGCTACCTTTTTTATGACCGGTGGCTGGGTGGAAGCTTATCCGGAGGATGTGAAAGCACTCTATGAGGCAGGCCATGAACTGGCCAATCATTCGGAAACTCATCCCAATATGAGTGGCTTATCCAAGGAACAGCAGCGAAAAGAGATCGAGACTGTACATGGGAGAGTCAAAGAACTTACGGGGTACGAAATGACGTTGTTTCGACCACCCTATGGAGACTATAACAGCGAAGTGGTAAAAACCACCCGGGAAATGGGATATTACCCCATACAATGGTCGGTTGACAGTCTCGACTGGAAAGATTACGGTACTGCCTCCATCATTGACACCGTTTGTAACCATAAGGAGTTAAAAAGCGGTGCCATCATCCTGTGCCACAATGGAGCAAAGTATACTGCAGATGCGTTGGATGAGGTGCTGACCCGACTGAAAGAAAAAGGGTTTGAGATCGTGCCGGTGGGAGAATTGATCTATAGAGAGAAGTATCATATGGATGTAACCGGACGGCAGTTTCAAGATTGAAGGAAAAGAAAAAGTAATCCCGGAGCAGAGTGATCTGCTCCGGGATTTGGCTTTTGGAAGTAAAAAGCGGCTGTATTTTTTGGTACAGCCGCTTTTAAGCTTATCATGTTGAGTTCCGCAAGGTAATTTCTGATTAGTCTTCTGCGGAAAGGCTTCCTTTGGAAGATTTGGTCTTGCTGTAAAGGAACAGCAGTAAAGTTCCGATGACACCCATGGACACGGCATTGGAGATAGCTGCTACAGCACCCTGGGTAAATACCAGGTTCACCGGCTCGCTATATACTACGATGTCCAGTACCGGAGCAACGATCACCCATGCAATGGCATTTGCGATGATCTGGATAATGTTAAAGGTTAAAATATCTTTTCCTGTGAAGATACCTTCTTCTACACGAAGTCTTGGCATTGCAAATCCGGCAATGAAGCAGGAAACACCGGAGGCCACAACCCAGCTCCACCATACGGAACCGTACTGGGTCGCATCAGAAATGGCATGTCCGATAATGGCAATGGCAGCACCGGCAATGGGGCCGAACAGTGCAGCAAAGAATGCACCGATACCATAAGCGGACTGGATCTGAGTCTCGGGGATACCGGTTGGGATCTTTACATACATGAATAAAACTGCAAACAGAGCAGCTCCTAAACCGGTGGCAACAATGGTACGTGTGTTAACCTGAAAAAGTTTTTTCATTAGAACGTTCCTCCTTGTAGGCTGCGGTGACAGGATTGAGAAAGCAATTTTTCTGCTAAAACCAGATCCCGTCATCAGCTTTGTTAATTTGCTATCTTTATTGTACTAGATATTTGTTATTTTGTAAATTCAATTGTCCAGTCAGGGCCAAAATCCAGATTGTGCATTTCACATAAACTTCCCTGGCATACGGCAAGGGCTACTTTCATCAGCTCATTGTTGTAGATCATGACATCGCCTTTTTTCACATAACCGAAACTCTTTTCAAATAAGAGATCCTGTTCAAATACTACCTTACCGTCATGACGGATCACGGTGTGCAGGGTATCGCCGTAATGGAAGCCTGCTTCCATGAACTGCTCGGTTGGGATGTTGGTCCAAAGGTTTCCAAAGTTGGGGTCGTTGATCTCGAAGATACCTTCCGCTTTACCGGTTGTGATCGTAGGCTCTAAGATTTCATGTTCTACGATCTCTTCTACCGGATATTCCGGTCCTACTCCTTCGAAATCAATGATGCCACTGGCCAGTCTGGCAGCAGTATAGCCAAACAGATCGCGACCATGGAAAATGGCAACGCCACGGGTACTCTTTAGGCGGTTTACGGATTCATCAATCTCGCGGACGGCCTCGATTCCAACGAATTTCTTGATGTGTGTAAGGGATCCGTTGTCGGGAGTTACGATATAGTAACCGTCTACGGTTTTGGCCACACAGGCACGTCGGGAGGTTCCCACGCCCGGGTCGACAACGGATACATAAATAGTTCCCTTGGGCCAGAACTGAAGGCTCTGGTAGAGGCGGTAGCTTGCAGACCAGGTATCATACTGGGGAAGCTGATGGGTTCCGTCAAAAATCTCTAATTCTCTGTCCACGCATTTCACTACACCGTACATGGAGCTTACCGCACCCTCTGCGTATGTGAAGTCGGTCTGGAACACTAAAATCGGTTTATCAAACATACTCATATAATCTATCTCCTTTTCTTACAGCCATCCGTATACGAATGGATTCCAGAATCTGCCGTGGTTCACGGTAGCGGCCATAAGCAATGTGCCTGCCAGAGCCAGAAGGCAGATCACAAGGGAAATGTAATCACCTTTATGTAATGGCTTTTTGGTGTACCAGGTACGCTTTTTATGTTTTCCGAAGCCTCTTAGATCCATTGCGTTACTGATGACATCCACGCGGTTCAACACCGAAAAGATCAGTGGAACCATGATGTTGATGATGTTTTTTACACGGGTGCCTAACTTTTCCTTTTTGGAAAGATCTAAGCCCCGGCTCTGCTGAGCCAGTGCAATGTCGTTGTATTCACGGATCACATCCGGGAAGTAACGAAGTGTCAGGGCAAAAGCATAGCAGAATTTGTAGCTGACCTTGATGGAGTTTAAGGATGCCGCAAACTCGCTGGGGTTGGTGGTCAGCAAAAATAACATTCCCAGTGGGATGATGGAAGCATATTTCATGAACTTGGTAAGCTGATACAGAAGCTGTTCCTGCGTGACAATGTAACGGGCACTAAAACGGAACAGTTCATGACAGGTTCCATAGATCTCCACACCGTACTGCGGAGAAAACAAATAGGTGAGAACAAAGTTCATTGCCAGAAATACCAGTGTGTAATATAACATCAGCCGGATCTGTTTCAGCTTGATCTCAGAAAAATGCAGTACGGTAAAAGAAAATACAAAAATCAGCAGGACACTTCGAATATCATAGGTCAGCATCACTGCAAAGGATAAAAACAGAAAGCACAATAATTTCGTCATTCCGGAAAGGTTATAGACGAAATTATCACGTTCCACGTAATCAAACAGTTTCGTCTTCATGAGTCTCTCTTACAACCTCTCTTTCGTAATCGATAAAGTGCCATACAAAATCCTTGGGTTCTTCAATGCCTGCCATCTGGGCCAGCGGGTAAAGACTGGTGAGTTTCAGACTTGCTTTGCCGGCAATCTCTTCGTTAGTAAGGATATCTACGGCAGAACTGTCACCGATCTTCTGGCCATCATGGATCACGATGGCATGGGGAGTGTACTCCAGCATCAGGTGCATGTCATGGGTGATGAGGATGATGGTCACACCCTGTTCGTTCAAACTCTTTAAGAATTCCATGATCTCGGTATAATGGCGGTAATCCTGTCCTGCAGTTGGTTCGTCCAAAATCAGAACTTTCGGATTCATGACCAGCATGGAAGCAATGGTCACACGCTTTTTCTGACCAAAGCTTAAGGCTGATACCGGCCATTTGCGGAACTGGTACAGACCGCAGATCTTTAACGCCTCGAAGACCTTTTTTTCTACCACATCCTCTGGTTCACCCCGAAGCCGTAAGCCCAGAGCCACTTCGTCATAGATCATGGGTTTGCAGATCATCTGGTTTGGATTCTGCATGACGTAACTGATGAACTGGGAACGTTCTTTGATGGTCTGTCCCTTTAAGGACTGCCCTTCAAAGAGAATGTCACCTTCATCTTCTTTTACAAATCCGCAGATCACCTTGGCCAAGGTACTTTTTCCGGCACCATTGGTTCCCACGATGCTCACCATCTCTTTTTCTTTGATGGCAAAAGAGACATCCTGCAGGATCTTGCGATATTTGGTGTACTGGAAGGACATATGATCTACCTTCAGGATCTCGTTGCTTTCCGGTTCCTGGTGTGGCTTGCCTGCGGCAACCCACTGGCGGAGCTTTTCCTTGTGTTCTTCCGTTAGTGTAAGGGTTTCTAAACGTCCGGCATGCATGTCTTCTGTGATGGTGATGCCGGCGTATTTTAACGCAGTGACATAAAGCGGTTCCCGGATACCCAGGCTGGTGAGCATATCTGTGGTCATCAGCTTGTCTGCGCTCATGTCGCAGACAATGCGGCCTTCGGATACCACTACGATCCGGTCTACATCACGGTATAAAACGTCCTCCAGTCGATGTTCGATGATCAGGACGGTTTTGTTATATTGTTTTTGAATATCGTCAATCAGGGCGATGGCAGTTTTTCCGGTGGCAGGATCCAGGTTGGCGAGTGGTTCGTCAAACAGAAGGATATCCACATCATCCACCATAACGCCTGCAAAGGAAACACGCTGTTTCTGACCGCCTGATAATTCATAGGGAGAAGATTTTAAAAGCTTTCCCATGTCCACCATGTCGGCGACCTTTTGTACGGTCTTTTTCATTTCATCCTGATCTACACAGTCATTTTCCAGGGCAAAAGCAATATCTTCGCCCACAGATAGTCCGACGAACTGTCCGTCGGAGTCCTGCAATACGGTTCCTACCTTTTTGCTCAGGTCAAAAATAGTGCTTTCTCTGGTTTCCACCCCTGCGATTTTCAGGGAACCCTGAATCTCGCCTTTGTAGGAAAAGGGAATAAGACCGTTCAGACAATGTCCCATGGTGCTCTTTCCGGAGCCGGATGGACCTACGATCAAAACTTTTTCCCCGGGATAGATATCCAGGTTGATATCGTACAGAGTAGGTTTGGCCTGACTGAAATACTGGAAACCGAAATTTTTAAAAGAAATGATTGGTTCTGTTTTCATCCTGGTTTCCTCATTTATTCGTAAACTAACCTCGGAGCCTTGCGTATAGTAAGTTTCCAGGAAGTTCCGGTGCCGATATTATAGGCTCTTGCAAAACTACCCTGATTGATAGCTACAGCCATACAGTCCAAACTGTTGACATACATCAGTGGCTCTCCTACGTAAACGTCGGCAAAGCTCTTTGCATAAGTCATAATATTTTTGTAAAGTGTACGGGTTTCATTTTCAATACTGATTTCCACCCGGTCGCCGTGGGCGATGCCGAGTTTTAAGAAAGATTCTCTGCTGATATTAGTCCAAAGAGAACCGAAGCGGACGTCTAATACGTCAATGGTTCCGGTGATCTTATCTCCCTCTACCACAGGGCTGAAGGTTGGCAGTTCAATCACGCTGTCCACGGGTACTTCCGGGCCAACGCCTGTAAAATCGATCATTCCGGAAGCAAGACGGGCTCCGGTGTAGACATAGACATCTCTTCCGTGGAAAGTATAACTTTCACCGGAATTGGGAAGTCTGTTTACGGTTTCATCAATGATGCGCGCGGCTTTGATACCTACCATCTTTTTTACATGGGTCAGGGTTCCGTTATCCGGGGTAATGATATATTGTCCCGTTGCGGTTTCAACCGCGATACTTCTTCTGGTGGAACCTACTCCGGGGTCAACCACGCTTACGAAAACGCTTCCGGCAGGCCAGTAGCTTACAGTCTGAATGAGACGGTAAGATGCCTCCCAAATGTCATACTGTGGGATCTCATGGGTCAGATCATAGACCTTAAGCTCGGGATCCACGCTGGATGCAACGCCGTACATAGCGCTCACTGCGCCGTCGGCGGTTCCAAAATCTGTTTGTAAAATCAGTGCTTTACTCATAACCTCTTTCCTTTTCTTGCTAAACCAAACAACACTTGTGTGTCCAAGGCTTGCACTTATAGTATAAGGAAAGGATAGGGTGATGTCAAATCTCTCTTATATTATAGCGGCAGGTTTTGGTAAAAAGTCTTTCGATTTCTGGTGGAGCAGTTGCATATCTTTTCCAGTTTCTATATAATAAAAAATTGAGTGATTAAGAAGAAAGAGAGGCATACAGATGAAGAGTAAGACTCATGAAATTGAAATGTGTGAAGGACCGATCTTCTCAAAACTTGTGGTTTTTGCCATTCCGGTGGTTCTTTCCGGAGTCCTGCAGCTATTGTTTAATGCCGCTGATGTGATCGTGGTGGGACGGTTTGCAGGGAATGAAGCACTGGCAGCGGTAGGCTCCACCTCTTCATTGATCAATCTGCTGGTAAACTTATTTATGGGGTTGTCGGTGGGAACCAATGTAATGGTGGCAAGATACTGCGGTGCCGATAACAAAAAAGATGTGGAGCAGACGGTACATACGGCCATTTTGGCCGCTCTGATCTGTGGTGTGATCCTGATCTTTGTGGGACTGTTTTTTACACGCCCCATGCTGGTACTCATGGGATCCCCTGAAGAGGTGTTACCATTATCTGCTATTTACCTGAAAATATTTTTCTTAGGCATGCCGGCCATGATGGTCTACAATTTCGGAAGCGCCATCCTACGTGCAGTAGGAGATACCAGCCGCCCCATGTGGTATCTGATCGCGGCAGGAATTTTGAATGTGTGCCTGAATCTGTTTTTTGTGATCGTATGTAACTTAAGTGTGGTAGGTGTAGCCCTGGCGACTTCCATTTCCCAGGTGTTATCAGCAACGTTGATCATAATAACCCTGATCCGGGAAAAAGGGGTCTGTCACCTGGACCTTCGTAGGCTGCGTATCCATAAAGACAAACTGATGCAGCTCATCCGGGTAGGGCTTCCAGCGGGAATGCAGGGAACCATTTTCTCCATTTCCAATGTGTTGATCCAGTCATCCATCAACTCCTTTGGAGCAACCGCCATGGCAGGAAATACGGCGGCATCCAGTATCGAAGGCTTTGTGTATGTGGCAATGAATGCGTTTCACCAAACTGCTATCAGTTTTGTCAGCCAAAACTATGGAGCACGCAAGTGGCAGCGTATCCGCAGGATCAGTTTTTACTGTATTGGCATGGTAACCGTAGTGGGGCTTATTCTGGGCGTAGGAGCCTATGTGCTGGCCCACCCGCTTTTATCCATCTATTCCACAGAAGAGGAAGTGATCCGCTACGGAATTGTCCGTCTTGGGTATATCTGTGCACCGTATTTTCTTTGCGGGATCATGGATACTCTGGTGGGCATCATTCGGGGACTGGGCTATTCCATTATGCCCATGATCGTATCCCTGATCGGAGCCTGCGGTTTCCGTATTCTTTGGATCTATACGATTTTTGCATATAACAGGACCATGTCCTGCCTTTATATATCCTATCCCATCAGCTGGGCGATCACTGCAGGAACGCATCTGATCTGTCTTATGTGGGTAGTTAGAAAACAAAAGAAATACCGGGAGGTTACACAATGATGGAACAATTTCTGGAGGATCTGATGACCTCCTGCAGACAATATACAACACAGGGAAATGTAGCAACTTATATTCCCGAACTTGCCAAGGTAGATCCGGATCAGCTGGGTATCTGTATTGTAAGTACAGCGGGAAAAGTGTACCGGGCAGGGGATTTTAAGAACCCTTTTACCATCCAGAGTGTGGTAAAGCCTATTATCTTATTGCAGGCGCTTATTGATAATGGGGAAGAATTCGTCCGGGAAAGAGTAGGCGTGGAAGCTACCGGAAAACCTTTTGACGCCATTAATATGAGTGGAGAAAGCTTAAAACGGCAGCACATCAATCCTATGGTGAATATGGGAGCCATTGCCATGTGCGCACTTGTTAAGGGAAAGACCACGGAAGAACGGTTTGAACGATTGCTGGATCTTACAAGAAAACTAGCCTGCAATCCGGATATTCAGGTTAATGAAGATGTGTATCTGTCGGAAAAGCGCACCGGAAATAAGAACAGGGCACTGGCCTTTTTGTTAAAATCCTATGGCCTTATTGACGAAGAGGTGGAGGATATTGTGGATATGTATTTTAAGGCCTGTTCCATCAGCATCAACTGTGAGGATCTGGCCAACATAGGCTACTGCTTTTGTAGCCATGGTAAACTTCCGCATTCCGATGAGAGGGTGTTTGAAAGTGAGTATGCAACCTATGTAAATGCCATCCTGACTACCTGCGGTATGTATGACGGATCCGGAGATTTTGCCATTAACGTAGGAATTCCGGCCAAATCCGGCGTAGGTGGAGGAATCATGGGCGTGGTGCCTACCCGTATGGGAATCGGAATCTTTTCTCCGGGCTTAGATGAAAAAGGAAATAGCTACGCAGGGATCCGTGCCCTGGAGCAGTTGTCAAAAGAAATGTACTTAAGCATTTTTTAGGAGGCGTGGTTATGGTTGAATGGTTAGCGAAACACGTGATCAAAGATAGTGAAAATGTAGCGGACGGAAAAGTCCGGGGACAGTACGGAACTCTGTGCAGTATCATGGGTATCGTGTTCAATGTGTTCTTATTCATTTTAAAATATATTGCCGGAACCTTAAGCGGTTCCATTGCCATTGTGGCGGATTCTTTAAACAGTTTGTCAGATGCTGGTTCTTCCATCATTACCCTGACCGGCTTTAAACTGGCAGGCAAGAAACCGGATCCCGACCATCCCTTCGGGCATGGGCGTATGGAATATCTTTCCGGGCTCATCGTGGCATTCCTGGTGCTCCTGATGGGAGTAGAACTGGGTAAAAGTGCTATCGAGAAGATACTTCATCCGGAACCCATCGAAGGTGGTACCGTGGTGCTTGCTATTCTGGTGATTTCGATTTTGGTAAAATGCTACATGGCTTACTACAATAGAAAAATCGGCAACAAGATCAATTCTTCCGCCATGAAAGCAACTTCTACCGACAGCTTAAGTGATGCAGTATCCACCACCGTGGTTTTGCTCTGTACCATAGCAGCCCAGTATACAACACTAAACCTGGACGGCTGGTGTGGTCTGCTGGTTGCGGCGTTGGTATTATATGCAGGCATCGGAGCGGTGAAAGAAACCATGGATCCCCTGCTGGGACAGCCGCCGGAAGAAGAATTTGTGGATAGTATCGAGCAGATTGTTATGGCTCATGAGCAGATCGTGGGAATCCATGATCTTATCGTGCATGACTACGGTCCGGGACGGGTGATGATCTCCCTTCATGCGGAAGTGCCGGGAGACAGCGACGTGTTTGAGGTTCATGATCTTATCGATAACGTAGAAAAAGAGCTGGATAGCAAATTAGGCTGTGAAGCCACCATACATATGGATCCTATTGCAGTGGGAGACGAACGGACCAAACAGTTAAAACAGGTGGTTGTGGGAATTGTAAAGAGCATTGATGAGAACCTTACCCTTCATGATTTCCGGATCGTGGTGGGACCAACCCACACCAATATGGTATTTGATGTGGTCACACCGGCAGGCTTTAAAATGGAGGATTCTAAGCTTACCGGGCTTATCCAGGAGAAAGTGACGGAGTATGATCCGACGTGTTTTACGGTCATCAAGGTGGATCGGGCATATGTGAAATAGAATAAGGAATAGGATAGGTGCGCTTCACTGGTTGACGCCTTGCGTCAAAATCGTTCAGCCCCCTTATCCTATTCTTCATCTCGTTCACATGTGCCTTCACTAGTTGACGCTGCGCATACGTAAAATGGTATAAGGAATAGGATAGGTGCGCTTCACTGGTTGACGCCTTGCGTCAAAATCGTTCAGCACACCTATCCTATTCCCACTTGATTTTTCGTTTGCCTTGCGTCAAAATCGTTCAGCCCCCTTATCCTATTCTTCATCTCGTTCACATGTGCGCTTCACTGGTTGACGCTGCGCGTCAAAATCGCTCCGGAACCCTCGTGTCTTTTCGCACTTAGTCACATATGCCTCACTACTTTATACGAAAGGAATTTTGTAATAATGGATGAATTAAATGAACTGAAAGAAGAATTTGTGGAGTTCGGGGAAATCCTGAAAATGATGGGGGATGCACTGAATGAATACTTCACTACTACTCCATGGCAGCAACAGCTGGCTGCTTTGGTTATGTTTGTAAGTTTCGTTTTGTCATTAATAATCAGGATCAAATTCAACTATAGGACCAGAGGTGAAAGAAGAGTTGAAAAGG
>JBJEKY010000123.1:0-1065 GCA_051878875.1 Lachnospiraceae bacterium
AAAATTGACATATATCTATCTTTTTATTATCCTAAGGATATAACGTAATGAAATGATACGGAGGATAAACATGCCAATTCTTTTTAATGAGAAAACACGTGAATTTCACCTTTATAATGACACCATCAGTTACATCATAAAGATTCTGGAAAATCAACAGCCCGGGCAATTATACTTCGGTAAGAAAATAGCGCATCGGGAGGATTTTTCTCACCTTTTCGAAGGTGGCATGAGAGACATGGCTCCTTATGCCTTTGAGGGCAGATATGATTTTACCCTGGAAAATATCAAGCAGGAGTATCCCACCTTTGGCACCGGAGATATGCGCTATCCCGCCTATGAGATTGAAAAAGCAAACGGTAGTCGGGTGGTGGATTTTCAATACGTTTCTCACCGGATTTTCTCCGGCAAAAAGAAGCTTGACGGTCTGCCGGCCACCTATGTGGAAACTCCCGATGATGCCACCACATTGGAAATCATTTTGGAGGATACCGGCATCCGATCCACCATGATCTTATCCTATACAATTTTTGAGCAGCTTCCTGTAATCGCGCGGAATGTGCGTTTCGAGTGTGATCTTCCGGAGGGTATCACCTTACAAAGTGCCATGAGCGGCTGTCTGGATCTTCCGGATCATGACTATAAACTCATGACCCTGTCCGGTGCATGGGCAAGAGAACGCCATGTTCATACAAGAGATCTGGAATATGGTATTCAGGCTGTGTACAGTATGCGTGGCTGCAGCAGTCATCAGCATAACCCTTTCCTTGCTCTGATGAGGAAAAATGCCACGGAAACCTCCGGATCCGTCATGGGATTCAGCCTTGTGTACAGCGGAAACTTTCTCGCTCAAGTAGAAGTCGATAACTATGACGTAACCAGAGTTCTCATAGGTATCCATCCTAACACCTTTACCTGGGACCTATCCCAGGGAGAATCCTTCCAGACCCCGGAAATGCTTCTGACCTATTCTGATGCAGGATTAAATGGTATGAGCCAGACTTTTCATGAACTCTTCCGCCATAACCTGATGCGCGGTCCATGGAAAAAGCAAAGCCGCCCTAT
>JBJEKY010000123.1:1165-9288 GCA_051878875.1 Lachnospiraceae bacterium
CCCATAAGCTATGTAAAATGGGATATGAACCGTAGCTTTTCCCAGTGTTTTTCCAATGGTAGGGATCGCTCTTATCAGGGAAAGGCACAGCATAAATACATTCTGGGTGTTTATGAATTCTATGAAAAACTGATTACCCGTCACCCCGATGTGCTATTTGAGTCCTGTGCCAGCGGTGGTGCCCGTTTTGACCCCGGCATGTTATATTACGCACCACAAGGATGGATTTCCGATGATACGGATGCCGTAGAACGTTTGAAAATCCAATATGGAACTTCCATGGTTTATCCTCTGGTCAGTATGGGAAGTCATGTTTCAGCCAGCCCTAATCACCAACTGCAACGTCGAACCTCTTTGAAAATGCGTGGTGATGTGGCATACTTTGGAACGTTCGGATTTGAATTGGATTTAACCAAATTGCCGGAAGAAGATCTGGAAGAAATGAAAACACAGATCCTGTTTATGAAACAATACCGGGACTTAATCCAACAGGGAACTTTCTATCGTTTACGAAGTCCTTTCGAAGGTAACTATACTGCATGGATGGTGGTTTCTGCCGATCGAAAACAAGCTTTGGTCGGATATTATAAAACCCTGCAAACCATTAATGACAGTTTTATGCGTCTAAATCTGCAAGGGTTACTCCCGCAGGCAGACTACACAGTTTCAGAAGTTTTACCAACCGGTACCGCGTTTGATCCCGGTCAGCCTCCGGTTTCCAATCCAACCATGACCTGCTCCGGCGCTGAATTAATGTCATGCGGACTGATCGTTTCCGACCGTTCCTCTTGTAAATCCGGTTTGCCTAAGAACCTGCCTTCGGGTGATTTTACTTCACGGATTTTTGAGTTACGGTGTATAGAATAAAATATCTTACTCAACAGGGGCCGTCGCATCAAAGGTTGAATAAAACCTTAGATATGACAAGCCCCTTATTTACCTTTATCCTATTTTTTCTTTCCCTAAAAAAAGATCAATTGCATTTATGTGGTGTACGCCCTCCTGTTGATCACGGAACTTATCCAATGAAATGATATATCTCGGATAACCATCCCTGATTTTTCTAAAGGGATTGTATTCTCTTTCCCTGATTTTCTCAGTTGCTTTTATATCTTCTCCCTGTAACGTGTATGTGACCTGTATATACGCATAGTTTTGATTTTTATCACGTACTATAAAGTCACACTCCAAATTTCCTATCTTTCCAATACTCACTTGATAATCGTGACTGACAAGATACAGATAAACGATATTTTCCAGTGTAGGTCCGAAACTTAACCGGTTATCCGTATTCATCGAGAAATAAATAGCCATATCGGCCAGGTAATACTTTTGTTCCCTTTTGATAGCCCTCCTGCTTTTGAGATCAAATCGATTACATTCATAAACAATTTTGGCCTTCTTCAAATCTTCAATATAGCCTCTTATCGTAGATGCCTTTGTAGCAAATCCTTCCTTTTTCAAATATTCCAATAAGTTTGAAATCGAAAATGGTGCGGCATAATTATTAAGTAAAAAGGACTGCACTCTTTCGTATACAGCCACATTCGAAATTCTTTTTCTTGTTTTTACGTCCTTTTCAAATATCTCTCCAATAATCCCTCTAGTATAAACCTGCCTGGTACTGATATCCGGAAATTCCAAAGTTTTAGGGAATCCACCATTTAAAGCATATTCATTAAATTCAGAATTTATATCCTCATTTATAGATATTTTAAAAAACTCCTTCATTTCGAGGTACTCTTTAAAGTCTAGAGGGAAGGTTTCAAATGTCAGATACCTTCCGGTTAATTTCGTTGTGATCTCATCACTAAGCAAATAGGAGTTAGATCCTGTCAAAAAAATAGAATACCCTTCTTCCACATAAGCCTGCACCACATCCTCAAATCCGTGAACATTCTGAACCTCATCAATAAACAAATAATGTAATCCTTCACCTACGATCATGGACTCTATCTTTTCTTCTAACTGCTCAGGTGTCTTGATGCCTTTAAATCCTCTGCTATCCAAAGGCAAATAAATGATCATCGACTCATCAATACCTTTAGAACATAATTCATTCATTATGCCTCTTAGGATAAATGATTTGCCGCATCTTCTTATTCCCGTAATAACCTTAATTATATCAGAATCAAAAAAAGGACGTATCCTCGCCAGATATTTTTCTCTTGGATACACATTTGAAAACATCTCTCTGCACTCCTTCCTGTAGTTCCACTTCCATCATGATTCATAATTCCCCAGCGTATGTTTTAATAATTATAACATTATTCTCCATTTCCGGGTACTCTTTTTTAATTTTTCCAATTTTTGATCCCTTTAATCATTGTTTTTACTCCATAAAAATGATCTTCTCCTAATCAAGCTGCCGAGTAAACAAATATCTGTAGCTAGAACTGGATCAGCACTTCTCCCATCTGCACCGGGATCTCTCCATTATCGTCCCGTCTTACGCGTAGATCCCTGTTCAGATGGATTTTATCTTTCTGAAGCAGCAAAATAATGGTGGAACCACCGAATTCAAAATAACCCTTTTCTTCCCCGGCCTGAACATAGGGTTCAGACAGATTCTTTCTGTGATTTTCTATTTTTCCCACCAAAAGAGCCCCTACCTCCATTTGAATCATGGTTCCGAAATTCTGGGTCTTAATAACCTGAAACTCCCTGCTGTTTTGGATAAACACCGGAACGCTGCTAAGAGCCACAGGCCTCACACAGTGCAATTTTCCCGGTATTTTTCTTTGCAGAAGAAGTTTTCCCTTTGCCGGATAGCAATATCTATGATAATTTGCCGGTGTCAGACGGAAAATAAGTGCCGTCCCACCCTCAAATTTTCTCGCCAATCCACGGTTTTTGAGAAGATCACAAAGGCGATACTGTGTGTGCTTTACTTCAAAGACCGTATCCTTCGTAATCCTAACCGGGGTGAGAAAACCATCGCAGGGACTGATCAGCTGATCTTTTGTAGCACTGGGGCATTCCCCTTTCCTCTTTCTTGTGAAAAAATCATTGAAGGAAGAAAAACCGTCTTGCGGCACCTCAATATCATCCATATTGATATCATGTTTTCGAATATAATAAGGCACCAGCCATCTGGATGCTCCGCAGGATAGGATCTGCCCAACCTTTTGGGAGACCCTGGGCTGCACAAACATTTTTAACAACAAACGCCCAAATGCCGTTTTATATAAGAATCTTAAATATAGCAAGTCTTTCATACCAAATCCCATCCCATGAAAAATACCATACCGATTGCTTCCACCACACCGATGAGCACAATTCCGATCTTACCCAACACTCCCGGTTTTTTAAGCTCGATGGGCGAAAGGAATCCTGCTCCCAGTAGGATCAGAAGAATAGGAAAACCAATGCTGCTTTTAAATACTTTATGATCATAGATCAGGTACACCAATGGTAAAAGGATCGCCACCGCAGTTACCGGAACACCCACAAAACTTTTGCGTCCTTCCGCGGTATGATTCTGTCTCTCTTCTTCTATTACATTAAAATAGGACAGGCGGATGAGGGCGCATAAAACAAACAAAGAAGAAACAATCCCCATCAATAAACTTTTTCCTGCGATCATATAAACGAAAATCCCAGGCAAAACTCCAAAACTTATGAGATCACTTAAGGAATCGATCTGAATCCCGAACCGTTTTTCACTATGCGTTCTGTCTTTGGTGGATGCCACCGTTCCGTCGAATGCGTCACAGATTCCTGCCAGCATCAGGCAAAACAGTGCATTTCGGTAATCCTGTGCGATCACTTTTAAGATCCCGCAAAAAGCGCACAGCATTCCACAATAAGTCAGTATCACCGTATAATCATAATATCCAAGTACTTTCTTTTTCATCCCACTCTCTCCTTTATCCTATCAAACCAAATAACAAACTATATGCCAGGATACACCATGGCTTTCCCAAAATGATGATCCAGATGAACCTTCTACTACTCATTTTCATTAAGCCGGAAAAATAGCAAAGAAAATCATCCGGAAATAAGGGCAACAATGTTGCCACAAAAAGAAACCATTCATAGGACCGGCTTTTCTCTATCCTGTCACTCCACTTCCGATACTGTTCTTCGGGAAACAAAGTGAGCACCAGATCAATTCCATATCGCTTGGCCAGAAAATAGGCTATGATAGATCCGACACTAATGCCGATATAGTTACACAAAAAACCGGTACCACTGCCAAAGGCAACTGCTCCCGCAGCACACCCCAGATAACCGGGCAACACCGGAACCACTACCTGAAATGCCTGGAACAATGTCAATATCAGCGGTGCAGCAATTCCGAATCCTGCCATATACGTTTGTACATCTGCCACTGATGTGAACCTCTGGTTAAAAAACTGCCTTAAAAATAGCAGCAGTATGATCACAACTCCTATGATCACACCCACTCGGATCTTCTTACTCAAACTTCCTCCCCCCTCCGATAAGTTTCCTGTTTAATTTCTGCAGGCAATGGGCATATCGCCGTGAAAAGCCGCTTTTCTCCGCAATCCGGTAGCTACCTTCCGCCAATGCGATCCCTCCCACCACATCAATGAGTACATGTTGTTTGGTGGTCAGGGTAGACACACAGACCGCAATTGCAAGCAGAAGGGATGCTACCTTGTACCATCCGGGAATCTTTGGGTTTTCCCGCACTGCGATCAGACAAAACCAGCTGGTCAGACAATGAATAGACGGAAAAAGGTTGTCCGCTGCATCAGCGGCATACAGCCACACCATCACCATATCCCAGAACGACGTTCCATCCACCGCAGGGCGGATGTTGGTAGTCGGAAACACCAGGAAAATCACCAGACATACCAGCTTGGCCACAAAATCAGCACTGATAAATCGAAAGGCGGTGCTTTCCTCCTGTCTGCAGCCAAGTATGTAATTCACTACCCAAAACAGATAGCATCCCAGATAGATTGCCACCGTCCATGGCACAAAGGGTATCCGGTCATCCCATGCGTTGGATAAGTCAAAATGGTACCACCCACTTGTCACGAACCGGGTGCCGTAATAGGTGATCGTATTACAGAAAATTGCCAAAAGAAGCGGCAACCGCATGTTTTCCGGTATAATGTTGATCAGTTTTTTCATCTTTACAAGTTCTCCATCCGCTTGATTATGAATTCGTTATTCTATGCCTGAAATTAGTAATCTATGGTCTTCCATTATCACTTACACTCTATATAACGAATGAGTATTGGAAAAATCTTCATAATAATTATAAAAACGAATAAAAGGATACCCACCTTGCGATTTTTCGTCAGCAACCAGCAAGGGGGTATCCTGTTTATTCGTCTTAAATATAATATAAAGTTTTATTCCAGATCCCATCCTCAGTAAAGAGGGGACCTTTGATTTGCTCCGGTTAAACCTGCATCACACAGGGAACAACTTACAAACTCTTAATCGTAACCTTCTTACTCAATCCCTTCTTTACAAACAAGGATTTATAGGTCTTTAACTTGCTCTTTGGCACCCTGATCACCGTCTTGGTGGAAATGCCTTTGAACGCTAATGAAGACACCGTCTTGGAGGATAATTTCGTGGAATTGATCTTTAAAGTTTTTAACTTGTTGCATCCCTTAAACGCATAGGCATTGATCCTGGAAACGCCGGAAGGCAGGCTCAGCGTGGTCAGATTACTGCAATTGTAAAATGCCCTGGAATAAATGGTCGTCACACCACTTCCAATGGTGACACTCTTTAACTTTGTACAACCGCTGAAGGCTCCTGTTCCGATCACGGTAACGTTCTTTCCAATGACCACTTTGGTGATCACCTTATTATTCTTCAATGCTCCCGCTGCAATGGAAGTCACCTTGTAGGTAATGCCGCCAAAGGTTACGGTAGCAGGAATGGTGATGGTCGTAGCCGTGGTATTCTTGGTACCTATAAACTGTACCGTACCACCGGTAAGCCCTGCCTTAGTGATCTTATACATCCTTAGGGTCTTGCTTCCGGTAAAGACGGTTCCCTTCTTAGGATAGGAAACGGTCGGGGTTTCCTCCTGTTTCTCGTCCTCGATCAGGGCAAAGGTGGAAAGATGGGTGGTAGTGAACTCGTAATACTGCTTTGTGCCCTCTGTTACGGTTTTTCCCGGCATCTTCTCTGTTTTTCCGTCATCTGCGATATGAATGGCCACCACATCTTTTCCCACAAGTGCAGCCGGTATCTCCAGTCGGATCGTTAAGACTTTTCCTCCAAAGGTAGTGATGGCTTTACTCTTCGATACCATGGACACTCCCGCAATATAGCCGTTGTCCCCGGCCGCCTGTTTTTGCACCTCAGTGGGGTTGGTGACTTTGGCAACCTCTATGGTAAGGTTTGTTCCCTCTGCCGCCAAAAGCACTTCTTCCAGGGTATCCCGGGAAAGGATCACATCTCCTGCCGGAGTGGTCACAACAAGGTCTGCTGCTGTTTTATCCAGGATCTTTTGTGCATCTGACTTGGAAATGGTCAGCCGGATGGTGTCTGCATTTCCACTTTCCGCTTCGGAAACGGTAAACACGATCTCTGCCGATTTATTGTCTGCCGCCTGTTTAATGGCTTCTGTCATGTTCTCTGTCTTCACTGTGGCACTGGCGGTTCCGCTCTCCACCTTCACTTCCGTTGGGGAAGTTGTTGAAGTAGTATTGCTCACAGAATCCTTGCTCGTGGTCACCTCACTGGTGTTTTCGCCGAAACTGCTGCCACCACCGGTGCTTCCTCCGGAACTGTTGCCCGGATTGGAGCCACCGCCCGATATCTTTTCAAACTCTGCCTTAATCGTAACATCAGAATCCGGCATCACAAACTTATTGTCGGTAATTGTAATTGCTCCGCCGGATACCGTCCACTGCTTGAAACGGTAACCGGAATTCGGTGTTGCCGTCAGAGTAACCTCTGTATAGCTTGCTATGGCAGCTCCTGTTACTGCCATATTCTGTATACCTGCAGTTCCATTTTCACCACTTTCCACCTTCAAGGTGTGCTCAGTTCCTGTGATTGAAAAAGGTGCTGCTGCGGTTTTGCCATTCACTGTGATCGTTGCTTTATAACGTCCTGCATCGGTAGGAGCTGTAGCAGAGGAACCATAACTTGTACCGGCAGTTCCTTCGTACATGATGGTTGGAACCACCAAGTTTGCATCTGTCCATGCACTCGTATCAGAAATGGAAGCACCGGAATATTGACTACCGGAATGTGCCACCGTAGTTGCTGTTATCGTCAATGGCATATCTGCCACATGACAAGTTACTTTCCTGCTGCAGGAAGCAGTAAGAGTTGCTCCATCTGCAGAATATGTCCAGTTATGTCCAAGCTTAGCAATCTTTCCGTCTCCTGCTTTCCATGTATTAAGATTTGAAATCGAATTTGTACATGAGGAATCAGAAAAATACTTGTTACATTTGGAGCACTGATAATAATCCTTCCAGCCATCTGCCGTACAGGTCGCTGCCTGTCCGGTTACTTTTGAGCCTGAATGCGAACAGGTTTCTTTGAGTTTCATTTTTATTTTATTGCTATCGTAATAAGTCTCGTATGCAGCATCATCACTGAAAAAATATTGTTCATTACCAGAATCTGCTCCATCAGTGATAGCTACAGAATTTCCTTCTGTTGGAGGATTCTCCACCGTTACGCCGATTGATGTTCCGGAATGCAGTGCGTCGGAAATGGTAATTACCTTTGAATTCGGTAAATACAAATTGTTTGCAGTTGTGTTCATAATTGTGTTGTTTTTAACAACCGCTGTAGATAATACATTAAATGTGCCATTATTATACACACCACCACCGTTTTCAAACACATTATTCTCTGTAATGCTACCGCCTGACATCTCGAATGTGGCACTATTATATACACCACCGCCAATACCATTTGTTGTATTTCCGGTAATATTGCCACCGCTCATGGTAAAGCTTCCAAAATTACAATTAAACACACCTCCGCCTTTTCCACTTTCTGTATCTGCTCTATTTCCGGTAATATTGCCATCACTCATTTCAAAGTTTCCGGAATTATACACACCTCCGCCTTTTTCACCTGCTATATTTCCGGTAATATTGCCACCACTCATGGTAAAGGTTCCAGAGTTACTCACGCCACCGCCACCGAAGCTCTCTATC
>JBJEKY010000124.1:0-1680 GCA_051878875.1 Lachnospiraceae bacterium
AGGTGTCAAACTATAAATAGTCAAGAGATTTTTGATAAAAAAAGAAAAATTGTAAAAAAGAGTAACTTTAATAGACCATCTGAAAATACCGTATTTCAGATGGAACAGATAAATGTATGTAGAGTAGATTTTAGCGAAGCTTCTGAACGTTAAAGTCTACATCCTGCGTCTCCAATGCATAGATGACTCTAATCAGTTTCTTTGCTACATGAGTAATGGCTACTCGGTGTTTTTTGCCTTCTGCGCGTTTCTTCGCATAATAGGTTGCAAAGGTCAAATCAAAGCGAATTAAAGGAAGGCATGCATTAAGAAGTACGTAACGGAGCTGGGAGGAACCATGTTTCACCATTCTGCCTCCGTGAGATTCCGTTCCAGAATCATTTATTCCAGGTTCAATGCCAGCAAATGCAAGCATCTGACCGGGATTAGAGAAATTAGAAATATCGCCATATTCGGCATAAATAACAGCTGCTGAAATTGGTCCAATACCTGGAATAGTCAAATAGTGCGGATGTACTTCTTCAATAAGTTTATAAATCTCATTTTCCAGAGTATCTATTTCTTTGGCCACAGATTTATATAGAGTTAATAAACTGTTTAATTCAATATCAAAGATAGAATTATTGACACCGACCGTATTGGCGGCGAGTTCCTTTAAACGAAGGAACTGCTGAATAGAAAACTTTCCTCTGGAAATACAACGAAGCTTGTCATAGGATGCAGAGTTCATACGTGACATTTTTTCGGCAGAACCATAGTTTTCAAGAAGATAGAGGGCCGTTTTAGAAAGTCGTTCATTGAAAAAAGGCTTAAATTCGGGGAAAGTATGATCCAGAACATTTGTAATCTTTACAAGGTAAAAAGAACGCTGACGAATGAGCCTGTCTCGTAAACGAGTTAGTGACTTTAAGGAATAAGAGTGGTAAAATCCTTTTGGATGGGGTTTGTACTCAACAGTCATTAACCAACGAGCTATTGATTCGCAGTCAACAGAGTCTGTTTTGGTTCGCCTTAAGGTCGTAGACTTTTTGTATTCCTTGATAAGAACTGGATTAACTTCCATGAAGCTGTGGTTGGCATTTTCGAGGAAGAGTTCAAGATTGAGGGCATAATGGGCTGTTGATTCAAACCCTATTTTTATATCCTCAGGATTGGAGAGAGAATTTAAAACAGTATGTAGTTCTTCAAAACCGGACTTATCGTTGTTGAAAGTAAATTTTGAAACTACTTTTTGATCAACTGCAGATAAGATGCAGCAATCGTGCTTGTACTTGGAAATGTCAATTCCAACAAAGTACATGGACATAGAAATATACCTCCTGAATTAGTATTTAGGCACTGAAGTCTTCCACAGAGAATTCGGCTGTGTAAACACGTAAATAGAAACGTCAAGCGTTAACAAACTAATTACCAGTAATAGACGAAAAGCTGTGGTCTGAGACACCTCATAACAGTTAAAGCCGTATTGATATAGAAACAGATCCACAGTGCCTTTTCAAACTATATCAGAGATGGAAATAAATACCCAGATTATTTTGGGAGAAAGGAAAAAATCCAATTACCATCTAAGATAATTGGATTATACGTATGTTATGAAGAAATTTGAAAAGATGGTAGTTGTAGCACCGGTAAATCTTGTAAATTGGGCAAGGGAAGAATTGAAGGAGTATGCAAGCGAAG
>JBJEKY010000125.1:0-2402 GCA_051878875.1 Lachnospiraceae bacterium
TTTAAACTTACCCGATTTTCTCCGGAAATGCTGTACCGTTCAAACACCCGGACACTGCACCGGGCATCTGCGTCGCAAAAATCACTGGCATCCTCCAGCGATGCCGACATACTTCCTTTTAAAATGCCGTCTTCCAGTTTCTTTAAAATATGATCAAAATCACCGATCACTGTTGTTTCAAATTTTGCCATTTACTTTTCCCCCCTATGGGGCCACGCCCCATTTCACATTTTTTGTTTTCGGACCTTTTGGGTGAAGCCCGGTCCATTTGTTACACATAATTCTCCCAAACGATCCAACCCATTTTTACATATACTTCTTCCCGGAACCCCAGGCATCGCCCACTTTTTCTCCAATCACATGGTAGGCATTGTTAAATGGATCAAAAGTGATGGGCTGAACTTTTGCCACATCCACTTTTCCCTCTGTGAGAGCACTTTCGTCCACACTGACGTTCACGATCTCACCCTTCATGATGCAGCTCTCTTCATCGTAAGAAATCAGCTTACACTCTGCGCAAACCGCCAATTCATTGATGATAGGCGCATCCACCAATTCACTTTTTGTTACCGTCATTCCGGCAACAGCGATTTTATCCTTCACATTATTACCGGAAGCGATACCAAAGTAATCGCACTCTGCTACATGCTTCGCATCCGCCATGCTGATGGTAAAAGCACCTTTTTTCAAGATGTTTTTAACTGATTTATGTCCCGCGGATAAGCACATGGAAATTTCATTTGCTTCACTGATCCCACACCATGCTGCATTCATGGCACAGGGTGTGCCGTCCTCATCATAAGAGGCGATGATAAATACCGGCTGTGGATAGGTATAAGGTTTTGCTCCAAAAGATTTTCTTGCCATGTTTGTTTCCTCCTTGTTCTCTCTTTCATTAATCTTTTAAACACCCAATAGGAACTATACAAACCCCATCGCTCCTGCGGTACGCATAATCACCTGTACCTGTCAGTACCATCAAAAATGAAGGCTGTTTCATTTTATCCGTATCAAGTTTATTGGCAAGCGTTTTCAAGTTCGATGCACCTTCCTCGATCAGCTTATCTCCACCTAGCTTAATTTCGATCAAACCGTAGGAACCATTTCTTAAATAGATCACTGCATCACATTCCAACCCATCCTTGTCCCGATAGTGGTAGACTGATCCATTTAAAGCATCGGCAAATACACGAAGGTCTCGAACACATAGTGTTTCAAACAGGAATCCTAAAGTCTTCAGATCAGCGATCAGGTCCTGTGGGCCAACTCCTAATGCAGCTACTGCAATGGACGGATCTACATAGTAGCGGGTATCAGAAGTACGGATTGCCGTTTTGAATCGCAAATTTGGGTTCCATGCCGGCATATCCTCCACCACAAAAATTTTTCGCAATGCATTCAAATAGTTTGCGACTGTTGCATCATCCATAACCGATTCTTCATTTACTCCGACATCCTGTGCAATCACGGTATTCGGAATCTGACTGCCCTGGTTCCTTGCATAGGAACGCATCAGACGTTTTACCCGCTCCGGATTCTTTTTCACATTATCCGCCCGGGTAATATCGGAATGAACCACTGCATCAAAATAATCTACCGCCTGATCTAATGCGATTTCATCTCGCATGTCTACTGCCTGTGGCCAACCACCCCTGCATACCAAAAAGGCCAATTGCTCAATATCTAAACGAGATTCTCCGTCTATTTCTTCGGCACCTTCGAATAATGCTTTTAGGCTGACCTCACCAGAGGATTCTCCGGACTCATACAAACTCATAGGCCTCATAGTCAGCCATGTAAACCGACCGGTTCCTGAATGGGTGATTTCTTTGGTATCCGCCGGAACGGCAGATCCGGTTAAAAGAAACTGTCCCTGTTCGCCCCGATGATCCACCTCAAACCTGATAGCATCCCACAGTTTCGGTGCCAACTGCCATTCGTCGATCAATCGGGGTGTTTCACCCTGCAGCAATCGTTTGGGACTTATTTCAGACATAGTAATATTTTGTTCTTTTCGTTCAGGATCGTCCATATATAAAATACTGCCTGCAATTTGTTCAGCCGTGGTAGTCTTGCCACACCACTTGGGGCCCTCGATCAAAACCGCCCCCTTGCCTTCCAACTTTCGTGTTAGGATTTCATCCGCGATCCGTTTTCTGTATTTTTTCATCTCTGGCACCTCACTTTTTGTAGGTCTTTTATATAGTATACCCATGTAAACAAAAAAAAACAATAAAATTCGGATAGTTGGCGCATATTTATTAGGAAGGTTGGCATATATTTTTTCGGAATGTTGGCGCTTTAATTTACTTCTTCTTTATCTTATTTAACTTCCGGTTCATGTCCAGCAGCATTTCTTTCGTTATAGTGATGCCGATGACACCGGACATGCTGGCAACACG
>JBJEKY010000125.1:2502-3884 GCA_051878875.1 Lachnospiraceae bacterium
CCGGCTCCGGACCCATCCATCGCGCGGGTGCTTTTTCCACCTTTGCCCTTCATCTGCCGGATCAGTTTCAGTAGGAAGCTTCCGAATACGATCTTTCCGCGGAAAGTCGAGGTAATGTCTCCGATCTTGTCATTGATGGAAAAATAGCCCTCCGGCATAGTAACATCACACCAGTTCAGGATCGCTCCCGCCTCCTTTAGACGATAGTTCTCATTGAACTCTTCCACCTTGTGGATCTCACTATGATCCAGGCAAGCTTCCGTGGTTGCTTTCACCCGAACTTTGCCCTCGCTGGCAACGCCGCCCGGACAATTGTCAGCTGCTGCCTCGCCCTCGCAAGCAACGCCTGCCACTACCTCCAGCCTCGTAACACCTGCGTTTGGCACCCGATAGTAGAAAAAGTGCTCCGGGCAGGTCTGGATCCCCAACGAAATACCGTTTGCAAACAATTCTACCGAAGGCTGGTTGGAATAGACCGTAACTTTGGTCACATCCTCCACCCGGTCTACATAGCGTTTACCACAGATATGTACGAAGGGCTCGTCGGACAGCCAGGCTTTGTAGGCATAAAAAGCGTCTTTTTTGTATTTACGATCAATAGTCACAAGACCTTTATGGTTCTGGCCGTTTTCCCCGCCTTCGTTACGATTATCGCAGCCAAAATCAAACATATTCCACACATGGGTAGCCCAGATATACTTCCGTGGGAAAAGCTGTTTGATCAGCTCCTCGTGATAATAGGCCTGATATTCTTCGGTGTAATCTCCGGCCTGGGGATTGGAATTGTGCCAGTTTAGGCCCTCGCAACCATACTCGGACATGCCGATGGCGATGGTTGGATTGGTTTTATGGAAGTCATCCATCCAGGGACCGTTCATATCGGTCTCTCCGCCATACCAGCCAAAGTAATGGTTGTAGGAGATCACATCCGGGATAGACAAATACGGATCCTTGATAGATGTGGTGGTCATACAGGCCATAGTGGTAAAACGGGTTCTATCCATGCTATGGCACAGGTCATTTAATACACGGTGATTCTCTTTGACTTCTTCGGTGGCAGCACCACTCATGGTAATCTCATTGGAAAGTCCCCAACAGACAATGGATGCATGGTTGTAATTCTGGGTGATCAACTCCGTCATCTGGGAAATAGTATTTTCCCATCCGCCGGGCATATGTCTGGAGATGTAGGGAATCTCCGCCCACACCACCATACCTTTTTCATCGCAAAGGTCATAGAAGTACTGATCGTGTTGATAATGGGCAAGCCTTATGGTATTAGCTCCCAGTTCACAGATCAGATCCATGTCCTCCTCATGATGCTCCGGTAAAAGCGCATTTCCGATACCCCAGCGGTCCTGATGACGTGACACTCCCCGGAG
>JBJEKY010000125.1:3984-9180 GCA_051878875.1 Lachnospiraceae bacterium
ACAGTATAAAGGTAAGGATCTTTCCGGCCATGCCAGAGATGGATGTCTTCAAGCTGCAAGGCCACCTGATTTTCCTCCACGGGAACCTCTGTCTCGGCTACCAACGCTCCTTCTGCATTTTTTACGCAGTAATGCAGACTCTGACCCGCAGATGGATTTTCAACAGAAACTTCAACTTCCACGCTTTTTCCTTCTACATCCGGTGTAACTTTGATACCGGGCGTACCATAGGTCATCAGATCAAAATGGCTATCCGGCACACAAACGAGATTTAC
Source organism: Lachnospiraceae bacterium (assembly GCA_051878875.1). Taxonomy (GTDB): domain Bacteria; phylum Bacillota; class Clostridia; order Lachnospirales; family Lachnospiraceae; genus XBB1006. Next base: position 4,260 of record JBJEKY010000125.1, read on the forward strand.
GTTTCGATATAATCCTCCGTAAAAGGTAAAATCAGCCACCTGTGGATAAACCGTTTCATTGGGTGAATTGTCTACATCCACCACCAGAAGGTTTTCTTCCTGAATGTCCGGTAGCTCTACCCTCCAGATGGAATAACCACCGTCATGGTGGAAAAGATGTCCCCCGTTCCAATATACATCTGCACTGGAGTTGGCGCCGTTTATCTCCAAATAGTATTTTTCTGATACCGGAAGCTGATCCCGGGTTATTCTTTTCGCATAGATGCCGTGTCCGCGAAAATAATCCCCACCACCGTCCTGACCATCCTCAGCATTCCAGGTATGGGGCAAATTCACGTTTTCCCAATCTGCAGGAAAAACTGTTGGCAATCCTTGCGTTTTACAAAAGGCCCAGTTTTCATTGATATTTACTATCGCTCTCATTTTTTCCTCCGAAACAGTCTATATTACACGGATTATAACACTTTCCGGAATACTTTAATATAGAATTACTCCAAAAATCTTTCTTTTAAAAATTCTGTGAATTATGCAGAAACAAATGACTTTTTCAATATTTGGATGTAAAATATATGCAATTAGCATTTTTATATTATACATAGGAGGTTTTGCCATGAAATTCAAAAAAATTCGTACAAAGATGTTGGCGCTTATCCTACCGGTAATTATAATTGCGCTTGCTTCTTTAACTATCATTTCTGCCCTTTCCTGTACATCTATGCTTTCAGTACAGATCGGGGAAAAAATGAATGCTTCGTTGTCCGCGGAATCGGCAGCGATCACAGAAGATCTGGATGTTGTTGAATCCACCGCAACGACCCTGTCCCGCACAGTCGGAACGACCTATCACACACTTTCACTTAGCGATTACGAAACCATGCTCGCTGAAGTCATCATGGATAACGAGATCGTGCTTGGAAGCGGTATCTGGTTTGAACCATATGCTTACGATGAAAATGAGGAATATGTTGGTCCCTATGTATACAAAGACGGAAGCTCCACTGCGGTTACTTATGATTACAGCAATTCCTCCTATGACTATTTCTCCCAGGAGTATTATACACTTGCAAAAGACGCAACCTCTCCGGTCATCACTAATCCTTATTTTGACCCGACCTCCGGAACTGTTATGTCTTCCTGCTCCATGCCGATTTTCGAGAATGGAAAATTTGTCGGATGTATTACAGTAGATATCGAATTGTCCTCCATCCAGAACCTTATCAACTCCATTGTTGTAGGAGAAGGAGGCTCTGCAATACTGGTAACCTCTGACGGTACTTATCTCGCCGGCGTAGACGAGCAGAAAATTTCCGATGGTGTCTGCATCCTTGACGAATCGAACACTTCTTTAGCAGAAGCCGGAAATATGATTTTATCCGAAACCTCCGGTCAGACATCCTATACAGACGATTCCGGTACATCCTATAACCTTTATTTTGGAACCGTTCCGGCTACAGGTTGGCATCTGATTCTTTGTATGCCTACATTGGAGTTATACACTTCAACCATCAACCTTATTATCAAGCTTGCAGTGGTAGGTATTATTGCTTTGATCTGCTCATTGGTTGCAGTTCTTACCCAGGTATCTTCCATTGCAAAAAGTGTTCAGCGAGTACAGACATTTGCCGGCTCACTTGCAACCGGTGATTTTACCATTGACCCGCTTACCGTTAAATCTGCTGACGAACTCGGTTCCATGGGAACTTCGTTAAATAATATGTACGCAAGCAACAAGGAAGTTATCCATAATATTTCAGAGCATGCCGCCCACATCAGTAGTGCAAGCAACCAATTGCGTGATTCTTCCTCTGATCTATTAGAAGAATTCCGCACTGTTCAGTCCTATATGTCTCAGATCAATGAGGCCATGATGTCCGCAAGCGCTGCTACCCAACAGGTAAATGCCAGCACAGAAGAAGTAAATGCTTCTGTCTCCGTTCTCGCTTCCGAAACAGAAGAGAGTATGCTCCGCTCACAGGAGATCAAGGCCCGCGCTACTGCAGTGGAAGAGTCAAGCCGAAACTCCTACGATACAGCAACACAGCTCTCTACACGATTTGAGCAGCAGCTTCATACCAGCATTGAGAACACCAAAATCGTTGAGAATATCGGCCAGCTTGCTGATGTCATTGCCAACATTGCAGAACAGATCAACCTGCTTGCATTAAACGCTTCCATTGAGGCTGCAAGAGCCGGGGAACAAGGAAAAGGATTTGCCGTTGTTGCCGGAGAAATCGGAAAACTTGCCGGTGATACCTCCAATGCCGTACAGAGTATCCAGGATACGATTTCCGAAGTTCAATCCGCATTCCAGCAGCTTACCTCCGATGCACAGGATATGCTTTCCTTCGTACAGGATACGGTAACACCGGATTATAACAGCTTCGTGGAAACAGCAAACCAATATGGAAAAGATGCCGACTTCATTGCTTCAACCTCTGATAAGATTTCCGAAATGTCCGCGAACATTCATCAGATCATGAATGAGGTAACAGAAGCAATCCAAAACATTGCAGAATCCTCCCAGGAAACTGCAAACATCAGTGGTACGGTCCTTAATTCCGTTGACTCTGCATCCATGACCGTTGACAAAGTATCCGATATGTCACAAAAACAGCAAGTCATTGCAGATGATCTGGAGACCGTTGTAAAGAAGTTCCAATTGTAAGCTTCAGATTTCTTAAAAACAATTTCCTATGGTATAAAAAAAGACCGGGCATTACCAAAAATGCCTGGTCTTTTTCCGCAAATCATGTTTCATCATTACAACTTCACATTGTACGATAAAACACAGACAAAATGCTACCTAGAATTTGTTATAATGTCTTCTTGGCGGGATTGCAATTACTTTTTTGCATTATCAAGCCATAGTTTCCATTATAAAAATGGAACCATATATACCGGCAAATAATGAATTCCATTTTCCCATTTATAATCTTTGGTGTGAACAACATATTTGTCTCTTACCCGACTGCTAAACTTATTGCAAAATACATCTAAAGATTTATGACCTCTATAATTTCCGGACTTCACCTCAATCGGACATATTTTATCTCCCACTGACGTTAGAAAGTCAATTTCATACAAATGGTTGGAGGATTCGCTTTCCATGGTATAATAAAATAGATTATATCCTTTCGCTATCAGCATCTGCGCAACTACGTTCTCATATACATAACCTAAATTTGAATCAAGTTTATCCAAAAGCAGTTTATTGTAAATCACATTTTCTGTATAATTCTTGTCTTTAAATGCAAGTGTCACAAATAAGCCCACATCAGATGTGAAAAGCTTATATCGTCTTGCATCCTTTTCTAATGACATCCCGACCCCCGGATTATTTGCATGATATGCAATATTCACAGTAAAAGAACTAAGCATATCAGGAATCAGTTCACGGACCTGTTCTGAACGTATACCTTCTCTTGCATTTGAGAGAATATATCTCGACGCATTGCCACTTAAATTTGCAGGTATGGCATCAAATATATCTCCGGCGAGTCCGGTTCCATCTATTTTTGTGAAATCCTCCTCATACAGATCTACTATTTCTCTTTTTGTCTCATCGACAGCCTGCAAATTATTTTGTTCAAGATATGTTTCTATAGCCTGTGGCATTCCGCCAATAAGCATATACAGCCTAAAAATACGCATAAGATTTCTGTGCATTACATTTCCTGCAGGCTTTTTCTTTTGAAGAAGCATCCTTATTGTATCAGCCGATATCTCATCACCTATTGCCCATAAGAACTCCTCAAAATCCATAGGATACATTGATATCTTATGTTCCTCACTTGGAATTAATATATCTTTTGTATTCTTCTTTATAGATAACAAAGACCCTGTTTCAATATATTTATATCTTCCGTCAGCAACCAAATACTTAATTGCCTGTCTGGCCTTTGGAAGTAGTTGCACTTCGTCAAATACGATTACAGATTCCTTTTCATACAGTCTCGTTCCTGTTAACTGCTGTAACTGTAAGAAGAAAAAGTCTAAATCATATGTATCCTCAAAAAGATCCATTATCGCCTTACTGGTATGAGCAAAGTCAACCAAAATATATGATTTAAACTCCTTCTTGGCAAATTCCTCTACAATAGTTGACTTTCCAACTCGCCTTGCACCTTTTATTAGAAGAGCATATTTATCACTACGATTCTCTTTCCATTCAAGTATCTCATTGTATATCTTTCTCTTAAAAACTGGTTTTTCCATTTATAATGCCACCTTCCTAAAGAGAGTATATCGCAAATCCCCATTCGTGTAAACCTATTTTCTACGCAAATCCCCATTCGTGCAAAAGCAATTTCTGCTCAAATCCCCTTTTATCTATTATTGCCAACTATAAAAATTTTATAACTCCCAGTTCTATGAAGAATGCCACAAATCAGGATTATCTCCCAATTTGTGGCACTTAGACTATAAATTTAATTGTATTCTCTTAGCTATTAATACAGCTTTGCTCCTGCAGGAATGTGGTCATCCACCATGAGCAGATGTAACTCTTCACCATCAGAATCCTTGAAGTTGCTTACTGCTGAAATCAACATACCACAGGACTCGATTCCCATCATCTTACGCGGTGGTAAGTTCACAATAGCAATGGCTGTCTTACCGATTAATTCTTCCGGCTCATAGGTGTCATGAATTCCGCTTAAAATGGTACGGTCTGTGCCTGTTCCATCGTCAAGCGTGAACTGCAATAACTTCTTGCTCTTTGGTACGGCAACACAGTCTTTGATCTTCACGGCACGGAAATCGGATTTGCTGAAGGTGTCAAAATCCACCATCTCTTCAAATAATGGTTCGATCTTTACATTGGAGAAATCGATTTTTTCCGGTGCAGCAGCTGCAGGCTGTGCAGCCTGTGCTTTGTTGTTTGCTGCATTCTTGCTTTCTCCCTGGGACTTCATGGTCGGGA
>JBJEKY010000126.1:0-9138 GCA_051878875.1 Lachnospiraceae bacterium
TATGTAGCGGAATAAAAATAAGCTGACGGTTTTTCAATGCCGTCAGCTTTTTTCATAACAAGAGAGATTATTTGCGGACTCATTTTGTATTTAGCATTTCCTGAATTTTGCCTTGTGCGTAGGTTGCAAGATGCTTTTTATTCTCCTCATCCAAATCGCCCGGGATAATGGGTTCTCCAATGGTAACGGTCACATGAGCGGAGCGGATCAGAGGGAAGTGATTCTCCAACACATTCCGCGTGCCCTTAATAGCAATGGGAATGATCGGGCAGCCGGTTTTGGAAGCCATTTTTACAGCGCCTGGTTTAAAGGGCTGCATTTCATCTTCGGCAATGCGGGTTCCTTCCGGAAAAATGAAAACGGAAATCCCGTTTTTGATCAGTTCAATACAATCTAAGATCATCTGAAGTCCGGCACGGGGATCTTCCCGATTTAAGAACAGGCAGTGAAGTCTGCGCATCCAGATCCTAAGAAGCGGAACCTTTAACATACCGTCTTTGGCAACAAACCCGGTAGGATTCGGCATCAGGGAATATACTAACACCGTATCAAATAAGCTTTTGTGGTTTGCTACAAACAGGACAGCCTTATCTTTGGGGATGTTTTCCATACCCGTTACATCATAGTGTACACCGGCAAAAAACATAACCCCGCGAAATGCCCACTGTACAATGCGTAAACTTTGAATATCCGCTTTTTCCGGATGCTTCTTGTGGTAAAACCATTCGAATGCCATCAGCGGAGTAGACAGGATCAGAAATAAAACAATAAACAAAACGACCAGGATCAATCGTATCATATTCATACCTCCATAAAGGTTTTTTCATTATATCATGAGCAAAGCTCATGATCCGATTCGCCACAGAAAGAAGCAAGCCAGCTTGCTTCTTTCTGCCTTTCGCCCATTATAACACGAAAAACAAGGACAGGCAAATATGCATAGAAAACAGATCCTTCGGAATAAGATGGGAGTGAAAGGTGGAGATGATCATGAAAAAGATTATTTGGATCAGTCTGCTTCTGGCAGGCATTCTGTTATTGTGGGGCTGCTCGAACAATCCCGGATATACCAAAAAAGTCAGGGATATAGACTATACGGTGGTAGAAGCGGAGCAGCTTCCGGAGGATTTGAAAAAGGCGATCGAGGAAAAGAAACAAAAGGGCTTCAAACTGACTTTTGCTCAGGGGGAATACCTGTATATCGTGGTGGGATTCGGAGAAAAGCCCACCGGGGGCTACAGTGTGTCCGTAAAGGATCTGTATTTGACAAAGAACGCGATCTTCTTTGATACCGAGCTCACCGGACCGGGAGGGGAGGATGTGATCAGCCAGACCCCATCCTATCCATTCATCGCGGTAAAGATGGAGTATCTGGATTACAGTGTTATTTTTGATTAATAAACTAGATATAGTGTATTTTTGGTGAAATAATTTGACAAAAATACAAAATACTGATATAATATACCTGTAATATTGATGCAGAATGGATCTGGCGCACAGACCCAGGAAGGGAAAGTACGAGGTAGACAAATGGCAGCAGAACAGGAAATTGTAGACAAGATTCGAGCATCCGTTACATTGCAGTTAGGAAACCGGGTGCAGATCAAACAGGATGAAGGCAGACACAGATCTAATGTATGCGAAGGGGTATTACAGAACGCATATCCAAGTGTTTTCACCGTCTTGGTGGAAGGTAAGGGAAAAGAGGACAATCAGGTTCTGTCCTTTAGCTATACGGATATCGTGACCAAGGGTGTCCGCATGAGATTGTGCAAGGAATCAGCCTAAGAAAAGCAAACTGAATAAAGAATAAAATGCTCCTGTCCGGAATAGATTTTAACAATCATGCGGATAGGAGTTTTTTAGTGGAAATAACGTACGGAAAATATCTGGAGCGGGAGAGAACCGCCGGTGCCGGCCTGCAGTTTCCTATGGAAGAAGAGATCAATTTGGAACAGCAGATGCCGGATCTGGAGCAGGTGGTGGGGCAGAATTTCATTTTTACTCCGGGACAGATCACCAAAACCGAAGGAAAAGTCTGTATACAGGGAGATTTGGAGTATCAGATCCTGTATGCACCGGTGAAAGGGGAACTGACCAGTATCCGGGGCAGCTTCCCGGTGTCCCAGTGTATCATGATGGATTATGAGCCACAGTGTGATGTGCAGGTGGAAGTAAACGTATCTACAGTGACCATTAAACGGCTAAATAGTCGGAAACTGTCTGTGTTCGTATTACTGGATGCAAAAGCAAATGCCTACAGCATGCAGGAAAAACGCTTTATTGAGGACATCGAAGAACCTGTGGAAAAGAAGAAAGCGCATTTAAATACGACCCAGCTTATGGAAAGCGGAACAACAAACATCTCTATCAAGGATATTCTGGCACTGCCCTCTAACCGGCCGGACGTGGGAAAGATCATTTTTTACCGGGTTCAGATCCGGGGAGTGGAGTTAAAAGCACAGCCGGACGGCATTTGGATCAAGGGGGAACTGTTTGCGTTTCTGGTATACGAAAGCGGCCCGGAAGAGCCACACATGGAATATATGGAACTGGTAAGCCCTGTGGAAGGACAGGGAGAATGTAACTGTATGGACGGTGCGATCCAGGATATGAACTATCGGGTACTGTCGGCCAACGTCAGTGAAGCACCCAATGAAGACGGTGAGGTTCGTGATATCCATATAACGATGGAAATCGAAGTGGATTATCAACAGTTTGAGGAAAAAGAAGTGGATTATCTGGAGGATACCTATTCCCTGAACTGTCTTCTGAAACCGGAGTACGAGACCATCGGTTTTCAGAAACTGTTAAGCCAGCAGATGGTGAGGATCAAGGCGGCGGAGATTTTTGCACCTCCCGGAGAAGACCGGCTGCTGACCGTGTACCCTACGGGATCCATCGTGCAGATGGGAATCCCGGAAGTAGTAGAAGGCGGCGTGGTAGTGGAAGGCAGTGTGATCGTGAACCTTTTGTATATCGGAACATTGCGGGGGAATAGCCCCAGGATCGTTCAGGTGAGCATTCCCTTCCACCAGCAGATCAATGAAGCACAGCTTTCACAGAAAAATAAGGAGCAGATCCGTGTAAAAGTGCGTGCGGATACAGTTCAACTGTCCGCAACGATTCTGGATGGAACACAGGCAGATGTAAAAGCTGTAGTGAACATTACCGCCTCGCTTTATGACCGTAAAGAAATACCGCTGATGGTCAGCTTGCAGACGGATGAGCTACCGGAGGAAAAATGGCCGGGACTGGTGGGATATCGCTTGGGAAAAGAGGACAGTTTGTGGAATCTGGCCAAAGAAAACCGGACAACAGTGGATAAGATCTGCAGGATCAACGGGATCAAGGCCCAGGATGTGAAGCCGGGTATGCAGATACTGGTGTGCCAGCAGTCCTCATGAGCAGAGAAAAGCTGCCGGCGATCCCGGTAGGCAAAAGAAGGTGGGCGCTATTCAGGAAAATGTTAATAAGGCTGATCTTATCCGGCAACCGGCAGGGCCGGATAAGATTTCCAGCCGACCTTTGATGGTTGAAAAAAACACAGTACAATGGTAAAATACTCTTGAACTATGTTAGGAGGAAAGATATGAGAAAAAAGATCTTATCTTTGATATTAGCAATCGCAGTTTTAGTCAGTTCCACAGGTGGAGTTGCCTTTGCTACTTCAAACAGTCAGAAGGCCAAGGATAAGAAGGCACAGGCAGAGTCCGACCTGAAGGATCTGGAGAATCAGATGGACGATATCAAGGCACAGCAGGAGGAGTTGCAGGGCCAGATGGACGGTTATGAACAGGAACTTGTGGAATTGATGGTTTCTGTGGATCTGATCCAGTCAGATATCGCGAATAAGAAGGACGAGCTGGCTCAGGCGAAAAAAGATCTGAAGGTTGCACAGAAGAATGAGAAGAAACAATACGAAGCCATGAAGCTTCGTATCAAATATATGTACGAACAGGGAGATACCGCATTTCTGGAAGCAATTCTGGAATCCCAGAGTATGGCGGATCTTCTGAACCAGGTAGAGTATTATGATGAGGTCTATAAATACGATCGTACATTACTGGATACATATCAGGAAGCAAAGGCAGAATCCAAGCGGCTGAAAAACCAGGTGGAGGACGAGCTTGCGCAGTTGGAAGACATGAAAGCCTCCCTGAAGGAAGACCAGGGTGCGCTGGAAGCCGTGATGAATCGTTTGAAGAGCGAATTGTCGGATTTTGATGAGAAGCTGGCCAGCGCCCAGTCTATGGCAGACAGTTATAAAAAGACTATTATCGCACAGAATAACATCATCAAGGAAGAAGAGCGCAAGGCGCAGGAGGCTGCCAATAACAGCAATAGTGGGGGCGGCTCTTCCGGTGGTAATTCTTCCGGAGGAAATTCCGGCGGAGGATCTTCAAACAGCGGCGGAGGAAGTTCCGGAGGCGGATCTTCAGAAGATCCGGGATATTCAACAAATGTGTCCCCCAGTGCGGTGATCGAATACGCAAAGACCTTTGTGGGAAACCCGTATGTATGGGGTGGAACAGATCCACACACCGGTGCAGACTGCAGTGGATTCACCCAGTATGTGTATGCGCATTTCGGGATCAGCATTCCGCGTACTTCCTATTTGCAAAGAACTGCGGGCCGGGAGGTAAGCTTTGAAAATGCACAACCCGGAGATATCATCTGTTACCCGGGACACGTCGCACTGTATATGGGAAATAATCAGATCATACATGCGCGTGGAGAGGCATATGGAATCTGTATCACAAATAATGCAAGATATAATACAATCATTACCATTCGCAGAGTTTTATAAAAAAGAGGTGGATAGAGTATGGAATTAAAACAGCTGCAAAGTGACATGGTTGCGGCCATGAAAGCCAGGGATAAGGAGCGAAAGGATGCTATTTCCAGTCTGGTTTCCGCAGTGAAGAAGGTTGCCATTGATGAAGGATGTCGGGAGGATGTTCCGGAAGAACTGACCAACCGCGTGATCATGAAGGAATTAAAGACCGTAAAGGAGCAGATCGACTCCTGTCCGGCAGACCGTACTGATTTACTGGAAAGCTATCAGAAGCGGTACGATGTCATTAAGGAGTATGCGCCGTCCATGATGAGTGCAGAGGAAGTGAAGGCGTTCATTTTAAAAGAGTTTCCGGAGGAAGCATCTTCAAAGAACAAAGGCCTGATCATGAAAAATGTCATGGGAAAATTAAAGGGAAAGGCAGAGGGCAAAACCATCAGTAGCGTGGTGGATGAACTCTGTAAGTAGGAGACAGAAATGAAAAAGATTGAAGAGTACGTAAGAAGTATTCCGGATTTTCCGGAAGAAGGAATTATTTTCCGCGATGTGACCAGTGTACTGCAGGATGCAGACGGATTACATCTGGCCATTGATGAAATGATGAACCTGTTAAAAGGTGTGGAGTTTGATGTGATCGTCGGAGCAGAGTCCAGAGGTTTTATTTTTGGAGCCCCCATTGCGTATGAGTTACACAAACCGTTTGTTTTATGTCGGAAGAAGGGAAAACTTCCCTGTGAGACCGTTTCCAGAGAATACGAGCTGGAGTACGGCAAGGCAACCATTGAGATGCACAAGGATTCCATCAAGCCTGGTCAGAAGGTTGTGGTGATCGATGACCTGATCGCAACAGGCGGAACCATTGAAGCTACCTGTGACCTTATCGAAGAACTGGGTGGTGAAGTGGTAAAATTGGTATTTTTGATGGAGCTGGCAGGATTAAAGGGCAGAGATCGCCTAAAGAAATACGACGTTGGATCAGTAATCTGTTACCCGGGAAAATAGGCACTCAGAAGGTGTTGTTATGGAAACAAAAACGATAAAGGCCAATGAATTATATGATCAGGCACGAAGATACTTAGCAGAAAACAAGTTTAAGGATGCAATCATGACATTTCAGGAAACCCTGATTCGTGCGGAAGAAATAGGTGAACATTGGCTCTATGCACGGGCTATGAACGGAATGGGCGTTACCTATGCTGCGATAGGAAATGATATGATGGCACTGGATTGTTATCTGGACGGCCTGGAATATATCAAGAAACATGAGGTGATCGGTGTTTCGCAATCTTTCTATAACAACATTGGAATGCGTTACTATGACCTGGGTGCCTACAAGGAGGCATTGGAATATTTCCATCTGGCAGAAGAGAGTATGGGAAAAAGCGCGGAACCGGCAGATGACAGGGCCTTGTTTGCCGTTATTGTGTACCTTAATCTTTCTGACTGCTACCGATTCCTTCAGAATTATCAACAGGCAGAAATCTATCTTACAAAAGCGATGAATGATTCCGCAAAATTCAGGGTATCTATGTTTGATTTTTCCATGCAGGTGGCCTATGCCAGATTGCAACAGGAAATGGGAAACACCCAATATGTGGAAGAGCATATTAATGAGTTAGTGGAGGCCATGGATCGCGATCAGGAGAATATGGGAGACTTTTCCAGTACCATCCGCGGTTTTGTGGAACTTCTGATCAAGGCAGAGGCTTACGATGCCATGAAAATTGTAATCGGCAAGTATGAGAAACAGGTAAATGAACAGGAAGATAATAAGAAGCGCAGATTACAGGTGATCGAACACTACATCCAGTATTACCATTATAGTGGGGATGAGGAAAACTTTAAAAATTCCTGCGTGGAATACGCAAAGTGCATGGCAGAGTGTGAGGAACAACTTAATCAGGAAAAACTGATGACCCTAAATTTAAAGGTTGCATTGAAGAAAGCGGAAGATGACCTAAAGTGTGCCCGGGAAAAATCGGAGATTGATGCCCTGACAGGGTTAAAGAACCGCTACGCTATGGAATCAGAACTTCCGAAGGCCATAGAACAATGCAGTGAGAAGAAGCAGAATCTTATCGTTGGTATTTTAGATATTGACTGTTTTAAGCAATATAATGATACCTATGGACATCTGAAGGGCGATGCTATCCTGCAGCGTGTAGGAGCGGTGTTGCGTACAGCAGTTGGCAATGCCGGTAATGTGTATCGTCTGGGCGGCGATGAGTTTCTGGTGATGTTGGAACAGACTTCCAGAGAAAAAGGAGAACTGGTTGCTGCCAATATTGACCAGTTGATCCGTAAAGAAGAGGTAGAAAACAGGAATTCGTTTGTAACAGATCACCTGACAATATCTCAGGGGTACTATATGGCGGTGCCTAAGAAGGAGCAATGTTATACAGACTATATAGATTGTGCGGACAAAGCTCTGTACCAGGTGAAACGAAACGGGCGAAACAGCTTTTTATTTAGGAAAAAATAAAATCATAGTACCTTTTTCTGAGTCATAAGATAAAAGAAAAGGGTTTCTATGAATGGACAGTACATACAATTTGAAGGAACAATCTACAATACACGTGAGGTAAAGACAAAATTAAAGGAGTTAGCCATTCCCTGTGACGACAGTTATGAATCCTTGATCATAGGATTGTACAAGGCATATGGGGCGGATATGGTGACACACCTGGATGGAGTCTTTGCCTTTTCTTTTTTGGACAGAAAAAGAGAAACCATCTACTTGTTCCGGGATCGTGTAGGAATACGAACCCTGTATTACACCATGGTCAATGGCATGCTGGTGTATTCTTCCCACCTGGATAAGATCCTTGCTTATCCCGGTGTAAAAGCAGTGTTAGACCGGGAGGGAGCCTGCGAATTGCTGGGTCTGGGACCGGGCAGGACACCGGGAAAAACACCGTTCAAAGGTATTTTTGAACTAAAACCGGGAACCTACTTATCCTATAATGGGCGGACCTGCCAGACGGTAACTTACTGGAAACTTCATACCTGTAAGCATGAGGAAAACGAGCAGGAAACCATTTTACATGCCAGAAAACTGTTTGAAGAGGCCATGGAAAAGCAGGGAACCCAGACGGATGCGGGAGTATTGCTTTCCGGCGGACTGGATTCCAGTTATGTGGCCGCGGTACATAAGAAACAATGTGAGGCAGAACAAAAGCCGCTTTACACCTACTCCTTGGATTTTCTGGACAGTCGCACCTATTTTTCTGCAGATGCCTTTCAGCCGGAATTGGATCGCCCCTACGTGGACCTGATGGTGAAATTCTTAGGATCGGACCACAGTTATGTCTGGTGTACATTAGAAGAGCAGCTTTCAGGGCTGATACCTGCTATGAAAGCTCACTGTCTGCCATGTATGGCGGATATTCAGACGACGTTCGATCATTTTTGCGGGGAAGTGGGAAAGGAACGTACGGTAATGCTCACCGGGGAATGTGCGGATGAGATTTTTGGCGGATATCCCTGGTTCCATATGCCGGAACTGGTGAACCGGGAGGGATTCCCGTGGTCTTCGGATCTGTCTCCAAGGTTATTGCTGCTTCGTGAAGATGTAAAACAGCGATTACGGATCGAGCAATATGTAGAGGAACAATACCGTGAGAGCCTGTTGGAAGTAAACTGCCCGGATTGGGAAAGTGAAACAGAGCACCGGTTGCGCCAGAAGGCATATCTCACCATTCAGTATTTCATGCAGACCCTGATCCGAAGAACGGATATAGCCGCCACGACAGCCGGGATCGAAGCACGGGTACCCTTTGCAGATCCGAAGTTAGTGGAATATGCCTATAACATACCCTGGTCTCTTAAGAAAAAGGACGGAGTCCGCAAATATGTGCTTCGGAAAATGGCCTCGGGTGAATTGCCGGAAGCTGTGTATAACCGGCCCAAATCACCTTATCCCAAGAACTATGACCCCACTTATCAGGCTTTGCTATGTCAGAAGTGGAAAGAGGAAAGGGCAGGAGATTGTCCGGTGTTTGAACTTGTTGATGAAAAAGTACTGAAGGAGTTCATGGACGAAAAGAAAGACTTTTCCAGCCCCTGGTTTGGACAGCTGATGAGAGGACCACAGATGCTGGCGTATCTATTACAGATAAATGCATGGTTGAAGGAATACGATGTAGAGATCAGAATCTAAAACAAGGCATTGTCATGGATGAAAATCCCGGGATGTGCCACAGGAATAGCCCCCTGTCATAAGGCAGGGGGCTTAGTAGTGTTGCCCTGAGATATCACGGTAACCGGGTGGTTTATCGTGTGACCAGTACCGGTTGGAGTTGTTTTCCCACAAGACAGCTTGCCAGTGCTTCGGAAACCAG
>JBJEKY010000127.1:0-46965 GCA_051878875.1 Lachnospiraceae bacterium
CCAGTTCACGGATGGTAAGATTTTCCGGGATCACAATGGTCTTGATCTCATCTTTATCCTCAGACTGCTTTGGCTGGTGATTCTTCTTCTTGGTAACTTTCTCCAGCTGGAAGAAATTCTCCGGTCTCTTTTCCTTCTGACTGGTATAAGTATTCTTCTGCGGTTTACTCTTAAATCTCTTATTCTCTCTGTCTTTTGGTTTTTCTTCCGTAGAAACCTCAGAATTGCGGTTCATACGGTTGATCTCACCTTCTAAACGGTTTCCTTTGTTACCGCCCTGATTGCGACGATCATTGTTGTTAAACGAACGTCTGTCAGAGTTATTGCCGTCTTTATTAAAACGAGGTCTCTCTCCGTTATTATTAAAGGATCTCTTTTCCCCATTGTTGAATCTTTCTTTGCCCTGCTGGTTGGAAAACCGTCTCTCCCCATTCTGCACCGGTCTTTCTGCGTTTGCCGGTCTTCTGTTCTCGCCATTCATAGGACGGCGTTCTACCGGTCTTGCTTCACCGTTATTCATAGGACGACGATCTGCCGGTCTTGCTTCACCATTATTCATCGGGCGACGTTCTGCCGGTCTTCGTTCAGCAGTTTCACCATTGGCAGGACGTACTCTGCGCTCCTGGTTTGCTCCCGGCTGCGTCTGTGCCCTTCTCTCTTCCTGAGATCCTGCAGGCGCTACTCTTTTCTCCCCCGGATGCATCGGTCTTCTCTCCGGATTCTCTCCATTGGCAGGACGTACTCTGCGTTCTGCCTGCGGACGTTCTCCCGTTCCGCTCATGGTCTTTCTCTGTCCGTTTCTGGTAGCAGGATTTTTTCCATATTGTGGGTTATACACAGCGGAAATACTTGCTTTCTTTTTGTGCTCCTGTTCCGGTTTTGCTTCCGGTTTATTTTCCTGTTTCGTCTCTGTTTTTGTCTCCGTTTTAGCAGCTTCCGTTTTCACAGGCTCACTTTTTTCTTCCGGATTTGCTGTTTTTCCTGTTCCAAAAGCTTTACGGATCATTTCAGCCTGCGCGTCCTCCAGGGCACTCATATGGCTTTTCACTTCGATCTGCTTTTTTTCCAGGAAACTCATGATTTCTTTATTATTTACATTTAGCTCTTTGGCTAACTCATGTACTCTGATCTTTGACACTTAATTACCTCCGTTATTTAAGATTACTGATTATGGATGCTGCAAAACCAGGATCTGTAACTGCCAGGCAGGCACGAAATTCCTTCCCGATCCCTCTTCCCAGGTCTTCCTTATTGGAAAACTCATAGCAGGGAATATCACGATAATCACACATATTATGGAATTTCTTCTTGGTATTATCCGAACAATCTTCTGCAAGGATCACCAGACAGGCAGAGGATTTCTTGATCATGGTTTCGGTCATAAACTCTCCACTTGCCACTTTTCCTGCTTTGGTTGCCAATCCCAGCATTGACATCACCTTATTTTGCATTACTTCTCATCCAACTCCTTTTCTAACGTTTCGTACACACTGTCAGGTACCGATGTCTTATAAGTGCGATCCAGTCCTTTGCTTTTCTTGATCTTACGAAAGCATTCCGGATTGGCGCAGATGTACGCTCCCCGTCCCTGTGCTTTTCCGGTATCATCCAGGAAGATCGCTCCCTCTTTATTTTTCACGATCCGGATAAGTTCTGTACGGTCTTTCATTTCACGGCAGCCGATACACATTCTTTGTGGAATACGTTTTCCATTACTCTTTGTCGTTGTAATCACCTTCCAACTCGTCAGAGTACGGTTCATCCTCATCAGAATAGTACTCCTCAGCATATTCCTCTTCCGGGTACTCACCGTCTGCATACTCCTCATCATAGTATGCGTCACCGTCCTCCGGATAGTCATCATAATTCTCGTCGTACTCTTCGTTCTCGTCGTATTCGTCATACTCGTCGTATTCATCATAATCAAGAATGTCTCCGGCTTCACGAGCCTGGGTTTCACTCTTAATATCGATCTTAAATCCTGTGAGACGGGCAGCAAGTCTTGCATTCTGTCCTTCTTTACCGATCGCTAAGGATAACTGGTAGTCCGGAACTACGACCTTGGCTGATTTTTCTTCTGCATCTGCAATAACGGAAATTACTTTTGCAGGGCTTAAGGCATTCTCAATAAGGATTGCCGGATTCTCATCCCAGTTGATGATATCGATTTTCTCACCCTTTAATTCATTTACGATGGCGTTGACTCTGGCCCCATTTAAACCTACGCAGGCACCTACCGGATCCACATCCGGATCATGGGAATAAACCGCGATCTTGGTTCTGCTTCCTGCCTCACGGGCAATATTCTTGATTTCTACAGTTCCGTCTTTAACTTCCGTAACTTCCGATTCAAATAAACGCTTTACTAATTCCGGATGAGTTCTGGATACCAGAACCTGAGGTCCTTTAGAACCTTCCTTCACTTCCAGAACATATACTTTGATACGTTCTGTTGGACGGAATACTTCGCCGCGGATCATTTCATTCTCTGTTAAGGTTGCATCCAGTTTTCCGAGATTTACCTTTACATTTTTACCTGCATAACGCTGTACCACACCGGTAACAACTTCATGCTGCTTGGTGATGTACTCATCATACTGAGCTTTGCGTTCCTCCTCACGGATCTTCTGTAAAATCGTATTTTTGGCAGTCTGGGTTACAATACGACCAAATTCCTTGCTCTGCACTTCTACATTCACCAGATCTCCCAGATTATAGGTAGAGTCGATCTCATGGGCTTTTTCCAGAGAAATCTCTGCAGTTGGATCAGTTACCTGCTCTACTACTTCCTTCTGGATAAAAACGTGAAACTCGCAGGTATCGTGATCAATATCAACCTTTACATTATCTGCTCTTCCATACTGGTTCTTACATGCCATAATAAGTGAAGTCTCAATCGCCTCAAGTAATGCTTCCTTGCTAATGTTCTTTTCTTTCTCAAGCACGGTTAACGCTTCTAATAATTCGCTCATTTTGCTTTCATTCCTCCTTATCTTCTCTAAAAGTCAAATGCCAGACGGATCAGTGCAATATCCGCTTTCTGAAATACCATCTGACCCTGATCGTTTTCTATAGTTACTGATGTTTCATCATAGGCAGACAACACACCGTAAAACTCTTTCTCTTTGTTAATAGCACGATAGGTACGGATCTCGATTTCCTTTCCCATACTGCGCTTGTAATCTTTTTCCTTTTTTAACGGACGTCCTAATCCCGGAGAACTTACCTCCAGAATATAAGAACCTTCGATAAAATCCTGTGCATCCAGAAGATCACTGAATTGCCTCGACACTACTTCGCAGTCATCCACATTGATGCCGCCTTCCTTGTCAATGTACGCCCGAAGGTAATAATTTCCGCCTTCTTTTACATATTCCACATCCACCAGTTCAAAGTGATGTTCCTGCATAATGGGTAAAAGAAGTTCTTCTGCTTTTTTTTCATAATCTTCCCGTTTTGCCATGTTTCCTCCTACGGAACTTTTTAAATACTTCATCACACGAATTGAGAGTGGACTTTCGCCCACTCTCAAACTTGATTACTATGTTACTTAATCAGTATAACACCCTGCACATGAAATTTCAAGCCAAAATTCTACTCTTCTCCCATTTGTGCCAGGGTCTGCAGATCACGATCTGTTCCAACAACCCAAAGAACATCATCCTTGCGGATTTCCATGTTGGCATCCGGCATCATTACATACTCACCGTTACGTTCGATTCCGATTACCATACAATGTGCTTCAGACTGGATTCCTGACTGCTTCAGCAGCTTGCCGCAATAGGGTTCTGATCCGTTGATCTTGATCTCCATACTTACCAGCGGAGACTGCTTCTCCGTTGCTCCAAATCCCATGAAATCCTTCATGGTACTCATGGTATATTTATCTCCAATGTCCCAGCGGACACTGAAACGTCTTACCATCTTTTCAAGACCCATTGCAAAGATACGGTCGCCTTCCTGAACTACGGTATTTCCGTTTGGCAGCATGATCATCTCTGTTCCCCGCTCCATCTTTACAATGAATATGCTCTGGGTTTTACCCCATTCAAGATCCATTAAGGTACGGCCTGCATATTCGGTATCCTTCGGTACTACAAAGGAGATAACCCGATAGTCGTCTTCCATTTCGTCCACAAATCCGGGGATCTTCAAAGAAGAAGATGCCATACTTGCAAACAGGAAGGATGCTCTCTTCAACTTGGAATACTTCTGTCTCTGTCTGTAATCCAGAACGAACAGTACTACTCCGATGATCATCCAGCCAACAAATAACATAACGGCCATTGAGCCCATGAATACCGGCTGTCCCGGAATGAACAGTAATACCAGAAGCACTACCATTACAATTCCTGCAAACCAGGCCGTTTTCACACCACCCGGAATCTTATAAGGTCTTTCCAGATCCGGTTCTGTCTTTCTTAATTTAATCAGACAAAATGCTGTAATTGCCCAGCTTACCACGTATCCCGCTGCGGAGAACGTAGTTAAAGATCCGATCAGACCACTTCCAAGGAATGGTCCGGCCAGGGAAGCTACCAGACTCACCTTTAATGCATTGATAGGTGTCTTATATTTCGGATGCTGTTTTGCCAGCACATTAGGAACAATACTAACACGGGACATTGCCATTAAAATCTGGGAAGATGCCATCATAAAACCATTCCATGTGGTGAGCAATCCACAGATCGCGCCAATTAAGATCAGCATATAAAGGGTCTTTCCAATGAATCCCGGATAAATTTCCTTAAATAATAATGCAGCTGCCGGACTGTCGAACTGAACAAACTCTCTCCATGGGAAAGCTCCGCCCAAAGTTGCCAACAGTAACGCATAGAATAAACAGGATAATACTACGGTCAAAACTACGGTCTTTCCTACAGACTTTGGATTTCCACCGGCACTTTCGATACCCTGAGGGATTGTTTCAAATCCTGCAAGGAAGAACGGTGCAGATGCCAGGATCGCAAAGGATCCTCCCAGGAAAGAATGATGAGATCCCGTTCCGATATTTTCATAGATTGGCTGATAATTTGCCACATCAAATTTAAATATAGAAAAGATCATTGCAAGGATACCTGCTCCCACCAATGCAAAACACAAAAATCTCTGCAGTGATGCAGAAGAAGTAACTCCTTTGCGGTTGATCAAATACAAAATGATCGAAATCACGGTTCCGACAATAATATGGCCTATGTAAATGTCCGCTCCTGCCAGATTATATAACGGAGAACCTGCTTTCAGCTGTGGAAACAGAATACTTAAAACATCCACAACATAAATTGCTTCCCATGGAATGATGGTAATAAATGCACCAAATGCCGCCCAGCCGGAAACAAAAGATAAATTGTCGCCGTATGCACGGAATGCATAAGCCATTCCTCCACCGGAAACCGGTAACATAGAGCAAAGCTCACAATAACACAACGCAACCGGTATCATCATAACCAATGCTAAGATGTAACCGAACGCTGCCGGCAATGGTCCGCCACTGCCTGCCATCCAGTTGTTGATGGATACAGCCCAGCCAACTCCAACGATGGCACCAAATCCAATGCAAAAGAAATCAATTGCACTTACGCCGGCCTTTTTGGGCGCAGCGGATTTGTTCTTTTCTTCTTTCATTTTTTTCTCTCCTTTAGCCCTTCCAATTACATTACATATACCGTTTTTACCTTATATATTCCTCCCTGTTGATAAAATACCGTATACGTAATAATCGCAGAGCTAAAAGCTCTGCGACCAAAAACAGCTCGTACGAGAATCGAACTCGTGATTCCGCCTTGAGAGGGCGGCGTCTTAACCTCTTGACCAACGAGCCACGCAAGATGTATCATACTACATTTCGTGTAAAATTACAAGTACTTTTTTATAGATTTTTTATATTATTTTAATTTTTTATTAATTTCGAAATTGTTAAAAAATTAGCCAGCCACCGCCATAGCAATGGCCGGCCTATCTTTAAAAAACAAGCTAAAATTAAGCTAATTTTGATTTTGCAACTTCTGCTAACGCTTTGAATGCCTCTGCATCATTTACTGCTAACTCAGCTAACATTTTACGGTTCATATCAACACCTGCCAGCTTTAATCCGTACATGAATCTGCTGTAGGATAAACCGTTTAATCTTGCTGCTGCATTAATACGGGCGATCCATAACTGTCTAAACTGACGTTTTCTTTCTTTACGTCCTGCATAAGAACTGGTTAAAGCTCTCATTACGGACTGTTTTGCAACTCGATACTGTTTAGAACGAGCGCCTCTGTATCCTTTAGCGAGTTTTAAAACTCTGTTATGTCTTTTCTTAGCGCCTACTCCGCCTTTAATTCTTGCCATGATAGTTCCTCCTTACTTTACTGTTCATCCATTATAAATATGGTAAAATCTTCTTCATTGTCTTAACATTTGCATGATCACAGACGGTAGCCTGTCTTAAGTTTCTCTTTCTCTTAGTAGATTTCTTTGTTAAGATATGGCTCTTGTAAGCTTTGTTTCTCTTTAACTTTCCTGTACCTGTAGCTTTGAAACGTTTTGCTGCAGCTTTTTTTGTCTTCATTTTTGGCATGATTTATTCCTCCTTAAGTGTTATGCTAATTTTTCTTTGCCAGCACGATTGACATATTTCTTCCTTCTACCTTCGGTGCTTTCTCCACAACAGCAATCTCTTCTACTGCTTTTGCAAACTCATCTAAGATTCCTTTGCTCTGCTGCATGTGGGCCATTTCACGACCACGGAAACGTAACGTTACCTTTACGCGGTCTCCTTTGGTAAGAAATTTCTTTGCTGAATTAATCTTGGTGTTCAAATCATTCGTGTCAATGTTCGGAGACATACGAATCTCTTTGAGTTCAACCGTCTTCTGCTTTTTCTTGGCCTCTTTTTCCTTGCGCACCATCTCATACTTATATTTTCCGTAATCGATGATCTTACAAACCGGCGGTTCTGCCTTGGGAGCGATCTTGACGAGATCAAGTTCTGCTTCTTCTGCCATTCTTAAAGCTTCTTTTGATGAAACAATACCTAACTGCTCACCATTTTCTCCAATTAAACGAACTTCCTTATCACGAATCTGTTCGTTGATCATTAAATCAGCTATGTTTAAACACCTCCATTAAATACACTGTGCAAAGCACAAAAAAAGTGGCTAGCAAAGCTATCCACACGTCATAATACGACCTTTAAGTAAGAATCATTCTTATGAACACTTAGTCACTTCCTCGTGCTAAGGTGAGAGTGGAACTCTGCTTTGTTTTACAACTATTAGATAATAGCATGATATTTTCACCATGTCAACAGATTCTTATAGATTTTATTTACATTTTCCCTATAAAAAGATAAAATACAGGTATAAGGAGGTACTACCCATGGAACAAGCTATTGACCTACACGTACATTCCACCTGTTCCGACGGAACCTACACACCCAAAGAACTGGTTGCTCTTGCAAATGAATGCTCTTTATCTGCCATTGCCCTGACGGATCACGATACCGTGTCAGGCATTGAACAGATGCAACAACTATGTGCACAAAACCAAATTGATTTCATACCGGGCATCGAACTGTCCACGGAGTTTACCTTTCCCGATCATTCTATCGCAAAAGAAGTTCATTTGCTTGGTTTTTTTATAAATCATACAGATCCAACTCTGCTTTCCTATCTGGATCAGTACCGAAATAACCGGATCACCCGGAATCAACAGATGATAGATAAGCTTAGAGAGCATGGTCTGTACATCAGTATGGATAGTCTCATAGCCCGTTATCCGGACTGTATTATGACCCGTGCTCACATTGCCCGATATCTGTTTGATACCGGACAGGTAAAAAGCATGAATGAAGCATTTTCCAAATACATTGGGGATGATGCCTGCTGCTACGTTTCCAGACAAAAAGTCAGCACCCATGATGCCATCGAATTGATCCACCATGCCGGTGGCCTGGCTGTTTTAGCGCATCCTCCGCTATACCGCTTAAAAGCAACGGATCTGGATTTCATGGTGGCACAGCTTGCCGGAAACGGATTAGACGGAATCGAATCCATCTATTCCACCTATCACAACAGTGAAGAGGCAGACATGAAGGCACTGGCGAAAAAATACAATCTTCTTATTTCCGGAGGCTCTGATTATCACGGAACCAACAAACCTTATATTCACCTGGGTCGCGGCAGAGGAAACCTGTTCGTCCCCTATTCGGTGTATGAAAGCCTGTTGAAATGCCATGAACAGACCCAGTCGAAGATAAACCAATCAAAATAAAGGGAGTCAGCCAAATGAAAACATCGAAATCTTTTAAAATAGCTATTTTTTCCATTGTGATCATTGTCATCACTGCCGGTATCCTCATCCACTTTAACCACACCCGTACCCGATATACGGAAGGTCTGGTTCAGGGTAACACCGGCGGAAACCTATATAACGGAGGATATTTCTGTGAAAAAGACGGCGTGATCTATTTTGCCAATCCCAATGATGATCTTGCCTTATACAGTATCAGCCGTACCGGTTCGGATATTAGGAAGATCAGTTCTGATTCTGTCGCTTATATCAATGCAGATGACAATTACA
The DNA here is from genome assembly GCA_051878875.1 of Lachnospiraceae bacterium. Lineage (GTDB taxonomy): Bacteria > Bacillota > Clostridia > Lachnospirales > Lachnospiraceae > XBB1006. Next base: position 8,569 of record JBJEKY010000127.1, read on the forward strand.
TCTATTATACAAGAAATAATTCCGATTCCGACACTGCCTTTTCTTTCCTGAACATCCAGAGGAATGCTCTTTGCCGGGTAACACCTGATGGAAAGCAAAAAGAAGTGCTGGACGGTGACCCCTGTCTGTATGCTTGCCTGTCAGGGGATTATGTCTATTATATCCATTATGACAAGGAAGAAGCTTCCACCTTGTATCGCGTAAAAATCGATGGAACTGAGAAAACTCAGATAACAAAAGAACCTCTCATTGCCGTAGATGCCCACAAACAGTATCTCTATTACGCCGGTGTTTCCTCCGATCACAGTCTTCACCGCATGGATACCGAACAACAAAACTCCATTACCCTTTGTGAGGGAAATTTCTATAACCCCATCCTGCAGGATGGATATGTGTACTACATGGATCCAGACCGGGATTACGCCCTGTCCAAAATGAACATGGAAACCAGTCAGATCACAGCGGTTACCAACGAACGAGCCGATTGCTTTAACTTAAACGGAAGCTATCTTTACTATCAACGGAACAGTCAGACCTCTCCTGCCCTATGCCGTGTGAAAACCGATGGCAGCCAGGCCGAAGAGATCTGTGCCGGTAATTATGCCAACATCAACGTGACCGGTTCCTATATTTATTTTACGGCTTATGATGACCTGAACACATTTTATTATACTCCCGCAACCGGAAAACCCAGCGTGAGTATTTTTAATCCGGATGTCATAGAAGATTAAACCTTTAGTATCGTTAAAAATCAAATAAGGAAAGCTGATTACTTTCCGGAAGATCCAGGATCCCCAGCTCAGTCATAAGATCAATACAGGTCTGGGATACTTTGGTTCTGGCTTTAAAGTCATCTTTGGACAAAAACGGTCCGTCCTTGGCTGCTTCCACCACTGCATCCGCCGCACTGCCACCCATTCCTTCGATGGAACTTAAGGGTGGCATCAGTTTTCCGTCGATAATGGAAACACGTCTGGCCTGTGCCTGATAGATGTCGATCTTTAAGAACTCAAATCCTCTTGCATACATTTCCATTACATTTTTCATATCCTTCAGGGTATCTTCATCTTTCTTGGAAATGGTTTCCTGACTTTCAATCTGCTTCATAAAAAATTTCAGTTTTTCCGGTCCCTGACACATCAATTCATAATTAAAAGCACTGGCACGGATGGAAAAATAAGCTGCATAGTAAGCCAGCGGATAATACACCTTGCAGTATGCGATCCGCCAGGCCATCATAACATAAGCTGCCGCATGGGCTTTGGGGAACATATACTTGATCTTCTTACAGGACCAGATATACCAGTCCGGAACCCCATGTTCCTTCATGATCTCTTCCCATTCCGGCTTTAAGCCTTTTCCTTTACGTACCGACTCCATAATGGTAAATGACTGTTCACTTTCAAGTCCCATACTGATCAGATAGGTCATGATATCATCCCGGGTACAGATTGCTGTAGAAATCGTTGCCTTTCCCTCTTCGATTAGGGTCTGGGCATTTCCCAGCCATACATCCGTTCCATGACTTAATCCGGAGATCCGGATGAGGTCAGAAATAGACTGGGGCTTGGTATCTACCAACATTTGGATAACGAAATCCGTTCCAAATTCCGGAATACCTAAAGAGCCCAGCGGACAACCTCCGATATCCTCCGGCGTAATTCCCAGGGCACTGGTATTCTGAAACAGGGACATGACCTTCTTATCATCCAGTGGAATGGTCTTTGCATCAATCCCCGTCAAATCTTCCAGCATACGGATCATCGTCGGATCATCGTGTCCCAGAATGTCCAGTTTCAACAGGTTATGATCAATGGAATGGTAATCAAAATGGGTTGTAATGATATCCGTAGTCATATCATTGGCCGGATGTTGTACAGGTGTAAAAGAAAAAATCTCCTCACCCAGCGGAAGCACGATGATTCCTCCCGGGTGCTGTCCGGTAGTTCTTCGAACTCCTACACAGCCCTGCACAATACGGTCAATTTCAGCCGTTCGCTTATGCTGTCCCCGCTCTTCGTAATATTTTTTCACATATCCGAACGCTGTCTTATCCGCCAGGGTACCGATGGTTCCGGCACGGAAAGTCTGTCCGTCACCAAAGATCACTTCTGTATATTTATGAGCCTTACTTTGGTAATCACCGGAGAAGTTTAAGTCAATATCCGGCTCTTTATTTCCCTTAAACCCAAGGAACGTTTCAAAAGGAATATCAAATCCTGCACGGATTAAGGGTGCCCCACAATTAGGACAATTCTTTTCCGGAAGGTCACAACCGGATCGACCGGCATAAGACTTCACTTCCTCTGATTCAAAATCACTGTAATGGCATTTCTCACAATAATAGTGCGGCGGCAGGGGATTTACCTCCGTGATTCCTGCCATGGTAGCCACAAAAGAAGATCCGACGGAGCCACGGGATCCTACCAGATAACCATCTTCATTAGACTTCCATACCAGTTTCTGGGCAATGATATACATCACTGCAAATCCGTTTCCGATAATGGAGTTTAGTTCTCTCTCCAACCGCTCTTCCACTACTTTGGGTAACGGATCACCATACATGGAAGTTGCTTTTTCATAGCAGATGGTACGCAGGGTTTTATCAGAATCCGGGATTACCGGAGGACATTTATCCGGCCGCACCGGCTCAATATATTCACACATATCTGCAATGAGGTTGGTATTGGTCACTACCACTTCTTTTGCTTTCTGAGGACCCAGATATTCAAATTCTTTCAGCATCTCATCTGTGGTACGAAGATACAATGCAGATTCTTCATCTTCGAATCCTTTTCCCACCAGAATGATCCTGCGGTAGATCTCATCTTCCGGATCTAAGTAATGCACGTCACAGGTCGCCACCACCGGTTTTTGAAAGGCTTCTCCCAGACGTACGATCTTTCGGTTTATTTCTTTTAGTTCTTCTTCCGAGGAAAACAACGGATCTTCGCCCCGTAGCATGAAAGCATTGTTACTTAATGGCTGGATCTCCAGGTAATCATAGAAATTTACGATCCTGGCAATTTCCTGATCCGATTGCTGGCGGATGATGGCCTGATACAGTTCCCCTGCCTCGCAGGCAGACCCCACCAGGATTCCCTCCCGGTACTTTTCAATAAGACTCTTGGGAATCTTCGGGAACCGGTGAAAGTAATTCAGGTGTGAATACGACACCAGTTTGTACAGATTCACCCTTCCCACTTCGTTCTGAGCAAGTAAGATCACATGATGCTGCGGTAATTTTCGGATGGTATCATCCGAAGATCTGGCCAGTTCATTGGCACCATCAAGGTCATAGACCTCCTGATCTTTTAACCGCTCACACAATTTCAGGAAGATATGTGCAGTACACTCCGCATCATCCACAGCCCGATGATGATGATTTAGATCGATCTTCAATGCTTTTGCCACCTGATCTAACTTATACTTTGCTATGGTCGGGATCAGGGTACGTGACATAGCTACCGTATCTACCACCGTGAATTCACAGGGCAGCCCCTGTTTCTCACAGGCAGCGCTGATAAATCCCATATCAAATTCCGCGTTGTGGGCTACCATTATACAATCCCGGCAAAACTCCATAAATTTTGGAAGGATTTCCTCGATCACCGGAGCATCCATAACCATATCGTCATTAATGGACGTTAACTGTTCGATACGGTACGGAATGGGAACCTTTGGGTTTACAAATGTGGAAAACCGATCCACAATGGTTCCGTTTTGCACTTTTACCGCACCGATTTCTATAATGGTATCGGTAATGGCACTTAGCCCCGTTGTCTCCAGGTCAAATACAACGAAATCGCTATCCAGGGACTGACCCTTGGAATTGGTCACCATTCCCTTGGTGTCATCCACCAAATATCCTTCCACTCCATAGATCACACGGGTCTCGGCATCCTTGATATCGCGGATAGTATGGAAGGCCTCCGGAAATGCCTGCACATTTCCATGGTCCGTTATGGCAATGGCCTTATGTCCCCACTCAACCGCCCGTTTTACAATGGCACTGGCATCTGATACACCATCCATATCACTCATTTTGGTATGACAGTGAAGTTCCACCCGTTTCTCCACTGCAGTATCCTTTCGAGGCACCCGGAAATCAGGAATTGTTTTCACACCATTGATGTTTTGTAACGTCAGTTCATGATCATAACGGTCTGTCATGACCACTCCCTTTACTTTATAAAAACCACCTTTATGTATTCCCGCCATAATCTCGGCTACCTGCTCGTTATGAGCAAACATCTTAAAACAGATGGTATCGGTATAGTCCGTGATATTAAACATCAGAATCGTCTTCTCATTTCGGATTTCGCGGCTGTCCACGGTAAGGATACATCCCCGGATCACCACATCACCGATCTCGCCCTCGATATCTACGATATTCATGGCCTCTTCTTCAAAATCCCGTCCGTAAACCACATCCGGGTTATTGGATTGGATCACCGGACGCAAGCCCTTTTCATCCTTGGATTTTGCATGGAATGCCTTGGTTGGGGGCTGGGCTTTGGTTTGTGATTGCTCTTTTTCCTGCAGTTTTTCGTCTATAACTGTTTCACCGGGTTCCTCTGTCTGTGCATAAGAAACGCTTTCTTTTCTGGCAAGAGAAGACTGTTCCACAATACTTTCCACCCGTTGGCGGATCTCAATTTCCTTTTCTTTTTCCAGGTTTGTTCTGTCAACCTCATAAAAATCCGTATCTACAATAAGATTTAACCCACAGCGGTCACAAAACACTTTATCCAGATACTCCACAAGCTGTGGCTCCAGTTCCTCGGATACCAGTGTTTTTTGCAAAGACAGATGCATGGTATTCTCATCTTCAAAACTCACCCTGGCGGTTTCCAGCACATTATATAACAGCGCATTTTTCTTTCGAAGTTCCAGCAACATGCTTTCTCTGTAATTCTGATAGAGATATTCCGCATGATACTGTCTGGATAATTCATATTTTTCAATAATGGTAAGATTCAGTTTCTGATTTTTAAAGATCTGTTTTTTTAATTCCTCTTCCAGAAGATAGATGTTTTTCTTTTGGATCAGTCGCGGACTAAGTATCCAGACACGCAAAAAGTCTCTTGCCGAATTGGTGGAGATCTTCTCCACCGTTACCTCCTGCAAAAGACTTATCAAATCCTCATTCAGTTTAAGTTCCCCGAATACTTCAAAGAATTTCTTTGCCATTTATCATGCACTCCAATGATCCAACTCGTATTTTAGGGCTCCCAAAAGCTCCTGCTCCGGCATCTTTCGGACAATCTGGCCTTTCTTGATCAAAAGTCCTTCTCCGATACCTCCGGCAATGCCAAGGTCTGCTTCTTTCGCCTCTCCCGGTCCGTTTACGGCGCACCCCATCACTGCAACTTTAATCGGAAGATCATATCCGGCAGCCAGTTCTTCCACCTGATTGGCAAGTCCAATAAGGTCGATCTGCGTCCGTCCACAGGTGGGGCAACTTACAACCTCGATTCCTCCTTTACGAAGACCCAGGGTTCTTAAAATCTGTTTTGCTGCAACGACTTCCTGTACCGGATCCCCTGTAAGTGACACCCGAATGGTATCCCCGATTCCCTGGTACAGGATCAATCCCAAGCCAAGTGCAGACTTCATGCTTCCGGTCATGGGTGTTCCGGCTTCTGTGATTCCCACATGAAGGGGATAAGGAGTTTTATCTGCGATCAACTCATGAGCTTTGACACACATCAGGACATCTGTGGTCTTGATACTGATCACCAGGTTGTCATACCCGCATTGTTCCACCATACGGACTTTGTCCAAAGCACTTTCTACCATGCCTTCTGCAGTGACTCCGTGATATTTTTCCACCAGTTCCTTTTCCAGTGAACCACTGTTCACACCGACCCGGATAGGGATATTTCGTTTCTTTGCTTCTTCAACTACCGCACGGATCTTCTCTTCGCCACCTATATTACCCGGATTGATGCGGATTTTGTCGGCCCCGCTTTCCATGGCAGCGATAGCCAGTTTATAATCAAAATGAATATCTGCCACTAAAGGAATACCTATCTGCTCTTTAATCTTTTCCAGTGCCCGGGCTGCTTCCATATCCGGCACAGCACAGCGGATGATCTCACACCCCGCCTGTTCCAAACGCTTGATCTGGGCAACGGTTGCTTCCACATCCTGGGTTTTGGTATTGGTCATAGACTGGATCTTAATACTATGGTTTCCTCCGATCCAGGTGTTCCCTATTGCGATTTCCTTACTCACTCTTCTGCTGTTCACCGTTTATTCCTCCTATCGGGTTACGCTCCGATCACTTACATAAACAATTTACGTATATCATTAAACATAACAAAAACCATAAGGACTAACAAAAGGATCAGTCCGATAAAATGGATCATACCTTCTTTGTTGGGGTCCACCCGTTTGCCCCGGATCACCTCAACGATAAGGAACAAAAGGCGTCCTCCATCCAAAGCCGGCAGTGGTAACAGGTTCATCACTCCCAGGTTTGCTGACAATAAAATGCACATGATACACATATTCAAAAATACATACTTTGCCCCGCTGGACTGACTCTGTTCATACGTCTGTCCGATGCTGGACACAATTCCCACCGGTCCTGACAGATCATTCAGGCTGACCTTTCCTGTCACCAGAAGTTTCAAGCTGGTCATGGTAGTGTCAATGTAATACTTGATCTCATAGATACTGTATTGGATAACCTTAAAAACATTTCCCTTTTTATAGGGGGCAGAGTTTATTCCGATCATATACCGGCCATATTCCTCACTATAGGTAGGTTTTAGTACGGCCTCATGTTTTTCTCCGTCCCGCTCATACGTAATGGTCATTTCTTCACCGCTATGAACGTAGGTATAAAAAGTAAGCTCCTTAAACAGATGCATTTTCTTATTTCCGATCTGGGTAATCCGGTCTCCGGCCTGCAATCCGGCTTCTTTGGCACTGTAACCGTCAACCACTTCCCCAATCACACAATCTCCATAACCTGCCATAGAGATTACCACCACGGCAAGAACAAAGGCCATAATAAAATTAAAGACAGGTCCTGCAGCGACTACACTGATGCGTCCCCACACCGGCTTTTTATTAAAGGCGCGGTCATCCTCGCTGTCGTCGTCTTCCCCTTCCATCATGCAGGCTCCTCCAAAGGGTAATAACTTGATACTGTATTTCGTTTCTCCTTTGGTAAACCCTACTATAGTAGGTCCCAGACCAAGGCAGAACTCATTCACCCTGATCCCGTTCGCTTTTGCCAGTAAAAAGTGCCCGAACTCATGGAATAAGATGATCAGGCTGAATATAATGATCGCTAAAAGAATACTCAATGAAGCCACCTGCTTTCTATATAGTTTTCCGTAAGAAGTTGTGTTTCCAGAATTTCCTCGACATCAGGTGCTTCCCTGAAAGGAATTTCATCCATACATTGCTCAATGATCTGTGGTATTTCCAGAAATGAAATCTTCCTTTGAAGGAATAACTCCACTGCTTTTTCATTGGCAGCATTATACACGGTAGGTACATTACCTCCCTTGCCCATAGCAAGTTTTGCCAGCGTAAGTCCCCGGAAGGTTTCCTCATCCGGTTTATAAAAGGTCATCTGTCCCAGTTCATAAAAATCTAAACTCTTGCCCGGTATCGTTCTACGCTGAGGGTAACATAAAGCATATTGGATAGGTAATCTCATATCCGGTGTTCCCATCTGCGCGATCACCGCGCCATCCTCATATTCCACGGCAGAGTGGATCACACTTTGGGGATGGACCAAGACCTTGATCTGATCCAAAGATGCATCAAATAACCATTTTGCTTCCATCACTTCTAACCCTTTGTTGACCATGGTGGCAGAATCAATGGTGATCTTTCTTCCCATAGACCAATTTGGGTGCTTCAATGCATCTTCCGGCTTCACCTTCTCTAATTGTTGCTTTGTGCGGCCGAAAAACGGACCGCCTGAAGCAGTCAGCCAGATATTCTTAAGTTTATTTCCTGTATTTTTCTCCAGACATTGAAAAATGGCAGAATGCTCCGAGTCCACCGGCAAAATGGATACGCCCATCTCTTTTGCCAGTGGCATGATAAGATGTCCCGCACTCACCAGTGTTTCTTTGTTTGCAAGGGCAATGGTCTTTCCGGCCTTAATGGCTGCAATAGTGGGTCGTATACCAAGCATCCCCACGATGGCCGTGACAAGTACGTCACTTTCTTCATAAACAGCCAGTTCCAAAAGACCTTCCATTCCACAGACTATCCGGACATCCATGTCTTTCAGATTATTACGTAACTGTTTTGCTTTTTCCTCTTTCCAGACACACACAAGTTCCGGATGAAACTGACGGGTCTGTTGTTCCAACAATTCTATATTACTTCCTGCACTTAATGCAATCACCGACAGATCCTCCTGCCGGCTGATCACGTCCAACGTCTGTGTTCCAATAGAACCGGTGGAGCCTAAAATCGCAACTTTCTTCATGCTGTCTCCTTATAAATAAGCCGCCAGAAAATACACAATGGGTGCGGTAAAAAATACACTGTCAAACCGATCCAGAATGCCACCGTGTCCCGGTATCAGCTTTCCGTAGTCTTTCACATCATAATTCCTCTTGATCGCTGAGGCAGCCAGATCTCCGATCATGGAGATCAGTGAACCGAACACCGCGATCACCGCCATCACTGCCAGCATTTTGGTTTCCATTTCAACGAACCGTCCCATGATCACACCATATAACAGAGTCAGCAATACACTTCCAACAACTCCGCCAACAGCACCCTCGATGGTTTTCTTGGGGCTTAATAACGGGGTCATCTTATGTTTTCCAAAGAGCATTCCTGCACAATATGCACAGGTATCGCAGCCCCAGGATGAAAGAAAAATAAGCCACACCAAAACATTTCCCATAGGCAGCATTCTGGTCTGATAAACAAAAGAAACAAGCACACCTACATAAACAATGCCAAAAAATGCTGCCAGCATCTGCGTGGCATCATAATGGGGATAGCGGATCACAAATACCGCCAAAATCAGGATCAATGCACCCACGATCAGCATCATTTTGTCCGGTACAAACATAAGTTTCAGATCTGTATAATATAAAATGACTGCTATATATCCTACATAGCCCAGCGGGGTATTATGAATCTTAAATACTCTGTATAGTTCAAACAATCCAATCAGGGAGATCACTGCGGTACTTAAAAGCAACACATTTCCTCCCGTAATGATCAAACATAAAGCAAGAACCACCAATACGATTCCGCTAAGTAATCTTGTTTTAAACATACTACTCCTCCTTCACGGCACCATAACGCCGGTCTCTGCCATAATATGCCTCTATGGCAAGATCCAACTGCTTCTCGTCAAAGTCCGGCCATGCAACCGGTGTAAAATAGAATTCCGTATAAGCCAATTGCCATAATAAGAAATTGGATAACCGCTGTTCTCCGCTGGTACGGATCAAAAGATCCGGATCCGGAATGTCTGCCGTATCCAATGCCTGCGCAATCTTCTCCTGCGTAAGCTCCTCTGCTTTTAACAACCCCTGTTCTGCCTGCCCTACCAGCTTTTTCACACCGCGAAGGATCTCATCCCTTGAGCCGTAATTCACTGCGATCTGAAGATTTAAGCCGGTATTCTCCTTCGATACAGCCTCCAGCCGTTCAATTTTATTGATAAGCGTATCCAGTCCCGCGCGGTCTCCCAGAAGACGAACCCGCATATTATCCTGTTTGGACGTACGGATGCAGGACTCCAGATAGGAATCCAGCAACTTCATTAATGTCTTTACTTCATCTTTTGGACGTTTCCAGTTTTCCGTGGAAAAAGCATAGATGGTCAGATATTTTATTCCTTTTGCATGACAAAGACGACAGATTTTCTCTACATTCTTTGCTCCCTGAACGTGTCCTGCCGAACGTGGCAACCCCTGAGCTTTTGCCCACCTGCCGTTTCCGTCTAAAATGATCGCCAAATGATTTAATTCTTTCATTTTATCACCATAAATCTTATGGGGACATGCATCTGCCTGTCCCCACATTTCTATACTGTCATAATTTCTTTTGACTTCTCGTCGATAGTCTCATCAATCTTCTTGATGTATTTATCCGTTAATTTCTGGATTTCATCTTCTAACTGACTTACTACATCTTCCGACAAATCTTCAGCTTTCGCCGTTTTCTTCATGGTATCGTTTGCGTCCCTGCGGATGTTACGGATCGCAACTTTGGCATCTTCACCTTTTTTCTTAACTTCCTTTACCAGATCCTTACGACGTTCTTCCGTAAGTTCCGGGAAAACAAGACGGATCACTTTTCCATCATTGGTTGGATTAATTCCAAGATCAGACATATTGATTGCTTTCTCGATTTCTTTTAACAAAGAAGCATCCCATGGCTGGATCTGGAGCATTCTCGGTTCCGGAACAGAAACATTGGATACCTGCTGCAGTGCTGATGGGGTTCCGTAATAATCTACACGAATGTTATCCAAAACATGCGGATTTGCACGTCCCGCACGAATGGTTCCATACTCTGAAACTAAATTTGAAAGTGATTTTTCCATTTTGTCCTGAAAAGGTATTAATCTTGTGTCCATATACACCCTCCATTTTTACACTAATACTTTCGTGCCGTTAAAGTTACCGCTCATAGCATTCACGATACTATTCTCTTCCGATAACGCAAATACATACATCGGCATCTTTTGTTCCATACACATGATGGATGCAGTCAGATCAACCACTGCCAACTTTTCATCAATTACCTGCTGAATGCTGATCTCGTCAAATCTTCTGGCTTCCGGATTTTCCTTTGGATCGCTGTCATATACACCATCTACGGCTTTTGCTAACAGGATCACATCTGCCTCAATCTCTACCGCCCTAAGTACTGTTGCTGTATCGGTAGAAAAATACGGATGTCCGGTTCCTCCTGCAAAGAAAACCACCATGTTTTTACCAAAATACTTATTCGCCCTGTCTTTTGAATACAGTTTGGTAAATGAGCCACATTCAAAAGGAGTCAGAACAGCTGTCTTCATGCCCAGAGAACGAAACAGTTCCGAAACGTAAATACAGTTCATTACCGTTGCCAGCATACCGATCTGATCTGCCTTGGTACGGTCAATATTCTCACTGGTACGGCCTCTCCAGAAATTTCCGCCGCCGATCACAATACCTACCTGAACGCCCTGATCGATAAGCTGTTTTACCTGACGACCGACGCCTAACACGGTTTCTTCATCAAATCCGGTCTTTTTCTCACCGGCAAGTGCTTCTCCGCTTAATTTCAGTAATACTCTCTTCATGTTCCTATAATCTCCTTATCCAAAGATACCCTGAACATCAATGTCTGAATAACACTGAGAGCAGAATCCTTCGATCACTGCACCATTATTGATCTGTACGGAGCGGGATTTAATGTTACCCATAACTACAGCAGAAGTATCTACAACTACAGGCCCATGAACATCAATATCACCTTTCACAGCACCTGCCACAACAGCTGAGGTAGAAGAAATATTGCCGATGATCACAGATCCGGAACCAACCTTAACGGTTCCTTCTGCAACGATCTCACCCTGTACTCTTGCATTATCTGCGAAAAATTCAGAAGATGAAGTATTACCTGTAATAGCTCCTGTTACCACTAACTTTCCGTTACAGGTCACATCACCGATCACAGTTCCTCTTACTTCCACAGAGCCGGTTGACTCCAGATTACCGGTAATGGTCATTCCTTCTGTAATAACAGCAGTTTCATCAGTTGCCTGGGAACCGGTAGTTTCTGTTGCTCTAAATGCCTCAGCTGCCGGTCTAACCGGTTCCTGAGAAGCCATCTGTCTGGTTGCAAAAGAAGATGTCTGGTTTACAGAAGAAGCTGCTTCTTTTAACATCTCACTTAATTCATCCATTTTCTGGCTAACATCCTGTTCTGCCGGTTCTTCAGCCTCTAAATTCTGAACATTCATCTCTTCAGCGAATACCTCATTGCCTTCCTCTCCCGGCAGCATTTCATTCACCGCAGTAGACAAATCCTCTTTAAAATCCTTAAAAAAACTCATGTAATCGTACCTCCGCTTTTCGCTTTTCATTCATTTACAACACTCTCCACTGATACGTGTTGGATTGTTTTTGTATTATCATCGATAGGAAGCATCACATACCCCTCTGCCTTTAGCTTCTTTATGATCTTCGGCAATGCCTCTACCGTTGAGTCCTTATTGGATGCATCATGCATCAGAACAATGGATTCCTGAAAATGTTCTACACCGGAAACCACATTATCGATCAGATCCTTTGCGGAATAGCTTTTGGATGTGGCATCTCCGCTTACCACATTCCAATCATAATATGTATATCCCTCATCCGTTACCAGCTTGATGAATTCTTCCATGTCAACATCGCTGACCTGGTTGGAACTGCCTCCCGGAAAACGCATATAATGAGTTGTCACTCCCGTCTCTTCAAAGATTAACTTGCTTAGTTTTTCCAGATCCTTATCATACTTTTCAACGGACGAATAGATCTCCGAATACTTATGGGAGTAGGAATGCAGTGCAATGGTATGCCCCTCTTCCACGATCCTCCTATACATCTGCCTGGAATGTTCGTCGGTCTTGCCTACAACGAAAAAGGTTGCTTTCACATCATATTCTTTCAATATGTCAAGAATCTCATCCGTGTTATCACTCGGACCGTCATCGAAGGTCAGATACACCTTCCTGGATTCCGCATCCACCACCTGATTATCCGAATCTGTATTATAATTCATGGTGACATCCCCTTCGGAAAGGGTTTCCCCGGTGATATCTGCGTAATCTTCTTCCGACATCACCACATCACCTGACGAAGTGGTCAGATAGTCGTATATCTTGTTCATTTTTCTATTTAAAGAAGCAACACGTATACTTAAAACAATGCAAGCCGTCATGGAAAACAGGATCCACAGGGTTATGATCCATAGAATAGCTGTTTTCATTCGGTTGATTCTTCGTCTTCTTCGCTGTTGTTCCTTAATTCCAACAATTGGATTATCGCTCATGTAAGCCTCCAAGAAAAAGTTCCTTTTCTATTTTACCACATCATGTAAAATATGCAATTACTTTATTTTGTAAACTCATAAAGTGCTATGCCTACTGCCATGGAAAGATTCAGTGAATCAATGGTGTCCTGATGGCGGATACGGATACTCTGTCCCTTTAAGGCATATTCATCCGGCAGACCGGTAGCCTCATTTCCAAAGATCAGGCTGAACTCTTTATGCTTATCCGGCTTAAATTCCTGTAAATCCATTGCACCTTTTAACATAAACGGGTAGCAGCTTCGATCCGGAAACTCTTCTGCATATTGTTCAAACTCACAATAACGATGGAAACGCATCTGAAACAATGCACCCATAGAGGAACGCACCACTTTGGGATTAAAAATGTCCACGGCCGGTTCAATGATCGCCAGATCACGGATGCCAAAACCAATTGCGGTGCGGATGATGGTTCCCATATTGCCCATATCACTGGGATTTACAAGTACAATATGTCCGGGAGTACCTTTTAGATCCTCATCATACTTTTCAAACACACCAATAGAAAGACAATTCTCCTTGTCCCGGATCTTCTCAACATCTTTCCGGTTTATTTCATAGGGGATACCGTATTTTTCACATAGTTTAGAGATCACCTGAAACTGGCTCTCACTGTTCATATCCGGATGGATCAGGACCCTGATCACCTTTTCCGGTTTGTGTTGTAACAATTCTATGGTGGGAAATGCTCCCAACGCATAAGAATGTTCCATCTTCCGCTGATATTTTTTCAAAGGAATTTCTTTTCTCATTTTATTCAAACTCCTTACCTGACTTTTCTCTAATGTCCTGTGTATGAAAAATGCATATAATCTTTATATGTTTTCCAGTCTCCGCCCCATACGAATCCGTATTTTTGCCAGATCGCAACACATTTGGACCGGATGGTATACTTGGAACCGGGCCTTTTGTATCCCTTAAGCAGCCTTTCATAGGATACATAGGGGTTATACGTCCAGTTAATATCAATGGCGCACCCATAACTATGGTGGGACAACAGCGTACCGGATGTCATATAACGATAATTGTAAGCTCCGGTACAGGATCTATCCACGGCAATTCCCGCATCAGCCATTTCCCGAAAAGCACTGCGAACCTTGGATGCAAGTTTTTTGTGCACCGTTAGTCTCATGGAACTTCTCTGTCCGGAACCGGTTACGATAGGCACGGAAATTGTTTTCATATAACGTGACATCCCGCTTCTGGTTTTGGGCACTCCCTTTGGAAAAAGTTCATACAACACACTCTCTTTCCATAATTCTCCGGAAAAACTTTCCGAAAGGCTACTGTAGATCTTTTTTCCGTTTTTATATGCATAAGAACGGACTTTATAATAATAGCGGGCAGACCGCTTGCAATTCTTTTTGACAAAACGATATTCGTATTTGTTTTTTACCTGTCCTATTTTCTTGTAAGTTCCATCCTTACCGGTACTTCGGTAGATCACATATCCATCTGCCAACTTATCCGGCTCCCAATATACACACACTGTGGATTCATTCATCCGGTCTGCTGCATAGATGGTTGGTGTAGTTAAGGTTGCACACTGATGTATCACATAAGACCACTTACTCTGTATTTTCTCTTCTTTCTCTGCTATGCCCCGTATTCTGTAGTAATAGGTCTTTCCAAAGGTAACCTTCGAATCCAGATAAGACTTCTTTCCGCTACTTTTAATAATCGCTATGGTACGAAATCCTACTGTTTTACGTGTGGATCGTTGTAGTACATAGTAAGAAGAGTCCTGCAATCCGGTAAAACGGATGCGGATTTTTTTGTTGCTTGAGCACGCCGTTATTGTCGGACGCAATTGCCTGTATGAATCACCAAAGCTTGGCTGCGGATCCTCTTGCGTATCTTCGTCCTCTCCGGGTTGACCCTCTCCTTCTTGTACTTCTCCGTTTCCTCCATTTTCCTCTGTTTCAGTTGTTTCTTCCGTTTCCTGTGTTTCTTCCGCTTCCTGTGTTCCATCGGTAACTTCGGTCCCTTCTGACACCGTTTCAGATACCCCTGACGCATGACAAAGCATGGAGAAACAATTCACCAAGAGAACGCAAATACTAAGTAAGGTGCATACAATCCTTTTGTTCATATCATTCCTTATCCCATCCTGTTATTTTTCTGAATTTAAAATAACTTCTAATCTGACCGGCTGGTGATCTGCCCACCTAAAACCTGTGTCAATGGTTTCTACCTTTACCACATTAAGATTATCAGAAACAATATATCCGTCCAGCACGTAAACCTGTGATTCCTGATAATTGCCGCTATAAGGTGCATTTAGCAACCTGCAGGTAGGTACATTATCCGAAACTGCAAAAGAAAAATGTTCGGGAATGTCCTTTGTCTCCATGATATTAGGCACCCAATTTTCCTCACTCAATAACGGATAGGTTTCAATTTCTTCAAAAGTCTGGTTAAAATCGCCTCCCGCTATCACATAATTTCCTTTCGCATATTCTTCTTCCAGCTTTTGGGCCAGCATCTTACTCTGGGCAAGCTTTCCTTCCCCTTCGTCATACGCTTCCAAATGAAAATTGATCAACACCAGTTCTTTTTTGCTTCCTTCAATAGGGATTCTTGCCTCTAAGAAACAACGTTTCAGATTGCAGGTTTTTATAGGCCATGAAAAAGATTCCGGTAATGCAACTCGGGTAGCTTCACTCACAGAATAATCCGTCATCGTTACCAGTCCGGAATCCACTTTTCCGATGGCTGGTAACGGATACGGAACATAGTCACACTTGAAATTGCAGGCATACATTCCTGTTATCCCAAGTTTTTCCTCATAATAGTTCTGTTCATCCATATAATAGGATCGTTTGGAATCACGGTCTACTTCCTGCAAAAAATAACAGTCGGCATTCTGATCTTTCAATATGGATGCGATCCCCGACAGGTTTTCCTCTACTAATTCCTTACTTTCCGGCCGAACCTTAGAACCGCCATCCATAAAAAAATCTTCGTTACGACTAAGCCCGGCATATCCGGTATTGTATGTCAGAACCGTAAAAGAGTCTCCCTGTTCAAGGAGCTTTGCTCCGTCTGAGACTTTCAGTTTTTCATTTGCTTTCGGACGATATTCACGAATAGTCAGGATCAGTAGCATTATTGCAAACAACCCAAGAATACCAAGTATTATAAAAATAATAGATTTTAATGCACTCTTCTTCATTTATTTTCCCTTGCTCTTGTACAAAAACCCCTGAAAATCCCATTTCAGAGAATTTCAGGGGTTATAAATCCAGTATACTCTAAAGAATTACTGTCCCATCTGCTTTGCAACTTCAGCTGCAAAATCTTCGTTCTTCTTTTCCATACCTTCACCGGTCTCGAAACGAACAAATCTCTTAACGGTAACAGTTGCGCCAACTTCCTTGGAAACCTGCTCCAGATATTTAGCAACAGTCTGTTTTCCGTCTTCTGCTTTAACATAAACCTGATCTAACAGACAGATTTCTTTTAATTCTTTGCTCACACGGCCTTCGATCATTCCGTTGATCACCTTTTCCGGTTTCTGGGACTCTTTTGGATCGTTCATGATCTGAGCAAGTAAGATCTCTTTCTCATGTGCGATGTATTCTTCGCTGATCTCGCTACGATCAACATACTTTGGATACATAGCTGCAACCTGCATTGCAATGTTGCTTAATGCTTCTTTTACTGCATCATTTACTACAGTGGTATCAGCCTCTACGATAACGCCGATTCTTCCACCGCCATGAACGTAAGAAACTACACAACCGTTTGCTGCTTCTACTTTTTCAAAACGACGAATGCTTAATTTCTCACCAATGGTAGCGATCTGTTCAACCAGTTCTTCAGAAATAGTCTTGCCTGCCTCCCAGGATTCAGCAAGGAATGCATCCATATCAGCTGCAGAGGTATTTAATGCCTTCTCAGCTACACCTTTAACAAAGCTCTGGAATTTCTCGTTCTTAGCAACAAAGTCTGTTTCGGAGTTTACTTCCACAACAGCTGCCTTTGTATCTCCTTCTACTGCTACGCAACAGATTCCTTCAGCTGCAATTCTGCTGGCTTTCTTTTCTGCTTTTGCCTGTCCGTTCTTTCTTAAGAACTCAACAGCCGCATCCATATCGCCATTTGTTTCTCCAAGAGCTTTCTTGCAGTCCATCATTCCTGCACCGGTAATCTCTCTTAATTCTTTTACCATTGCTGCTGTAATAGCCATATTCTCTATTCCTCCGTAATCCTCGATTATTCTTCTACAATTTCTTCCATGGATGGTTCGCCTTCAACCTCAACTTCTTCTGTATAAACAGCTTCGCCCTGGTTTGCCTCGATTACAGCGTCTGCCATCTTTGCAACGATCAGTTTCACTGCACGGATTGCATCATCGTTGCCCGGGATTACATAATCCAGTTCTTCCGGATCACAGTTGGTATCAGCAATACCGATCAGCGGGATTCCGAGAGTGTGAGCTTCCTGAACGCAGATTCTTTCCTTCTTCGGGTCAACTACAAAGATTGCATCCGGGATCTTCTTCATTTCTTTGATTCCGCCAAGGTTCTTCTCAAGTTTAGCAAGTTCTTTCTTTAATGCGATTACTTCTTTCTTTGGAAGTACATCAAAGGTTCCGTCTTCCTGCATCTTCTCGATTGCTTTTAATCTCTTAACACGGCTCTGGATGGTCTTGAAGTTGGTAAGCATACCTCCTAACCATCTCTCATTTACATAGAACATTCCGCAACGCTCAGCTTCTGTCTGGATTGCTTCCTGAGCCTGTTTCTTGGTTCCTACGAAAAGGATGGTACCGCCATCTGCTGCGATATCAGCGATTGCCTTGTAAGCTTCATCTACTTTTCCTACAGATTTCTGTAAGTCAATGATATAAATACCATTACGCTCTGTGTAGATGTATGGAGCCATTTTAGGATTCCATCTTCTGGTCTGATGTCCAAAATGAACACCTGCTTCTAATAACTGTTTCATTGAAATAACGCCCATTTTTCTTTACCTCCATTGGTTTGTCTGCCATACGCTTCTTCCCTGACGAAAACCTAGGCACCCTTCGTACAGGTCCACGTATGTGATTGCTGAATTATAGTTACATTTGAACATAAAAGCTTGCATAATGCAAGTACGCTCAGACTAAAATATGATACCATAGTTCCTTTCATTATGCAAGCTTTTTTTATTCCTGTTCTGTTGTAAGTATCTCTGCTATTTCCTTAAAGGTAGCATCGGATTTAATATAATATACCCCCGGAAGGATATCCTGATCATAATGATGGCGCATCAGCCACTTGTTATACTCCTCACCATCAGGCACCAATCCTTTTTCAGCCAGATTATTGCTCACCACATCAGAAAACTGACCACCTCTTACCACGAATCGGATCGTGGTCACCTCAACCTCTTCTTTTTCCTCAGAGGCTGTGGTATCCTTCGAATCCACATCCTTCTCTGGCTCCTTCGTTACATCGTTGTCTTCCTTTGACTCTGATTTGGAGTCCTCTTTCGAATCCAAAATATCCGTCGGTTGCTGCGAATCTTCTTTTACCGCTTGCTTTGACTCTGCATTTCCGGAAGCCGTCTCCTCCTGCATCACCATACCAAGCTTTGAAGCCTGTTTGCGGATCTCATCTGCTGATAGTGTCGGTTGATATCGTAAAAGGGCAATGGTGAAGATCAGAGTGGTCACGATGATGCCCACACCGGCTCCCCGCAAATAATACTTAAATTTCATATCATTGCTCTCCTTTATACAATTCGATCACAAGGCGTACCGCTCCGATTCCAAGGCCCAGCTTACGTGCAATCTGAACATCACTCATTCCCTCCCGATAGCAGGAAAGGATCTGTTCCTTATGATAGATGGAATCGTCTTTATCTTCCTGCGGAAGCGCCTCTTCTCTTACAGTTGCCGATTCTTTCTCGGATTCTTCCTGGTTTTCTTTCTGGCTGTTCACTGCATCCAGCACGCCACGACTACAGTCATCAATCTGTCCCTTCAGGCTGGATAGCTGATTCGCATAACCGGTCAGCTCATCGTATTTATCATTCAACATACTATATAGAAACATTACTTCATTATGCGTTTTGTTGATGGATTCCAGTACTGTGTCCGAATATTCGCTGATGGCCATGATTTTTTCATTGGATTCTTTCTCCATACGACGTTCCGTTTTCGCCGATGTTTCCTCGATCACTTCATCCGCCACGTCCTCGATCCTGTTTCTGGCCTGTGCGATCTGTTTTTCAACCAGCACCTTCAACTCCGCCTCAGAAAGATCCGCAATTTTTTCCACATCCTTCCGGGAAAGCTTATCGGACACAAAGAAACTCCCGATCACCAGCACAACACCGACTACGATCAATACTGACTCTAATATTCCCATACTTTCTTAATCCTAACATTTTTCCATTATATTTTAATATCGAACCCGGATGACGGTTCTTTTCTTACTACCTTGTCGGTCTTTTGGGATTGCTTTTTCTTTTTCCCACCGGCAAAAAAATACTTATTCTTTCCCTCATCCCGGGCATCGTACTTTGACTGCATTTCATCTTTTTTATCAGTCTGGTTTACCTGACGCATTCTCTGATAAGTTTTCTCTTCCTCACGCCGTTCAATCTGCTGCTGTTCCACAACCGGACGTTGATCCTGCTGCTGTTTGACACTGCTTACATCCTGACTTCGTTGCAACATTCCATTAAAATCCACAGGTCTTATTGACATTCGAAAACATCTCCTCCCAGGTCTTTACAGATTCTTAACCACCACTTCTCCGCCTTCACGGACAAACTGGCAAAAACCACGGGTATCGCGTACTGTTAAGCTCACATCTGATATGGTAACCGTGACTCCCGGATAAACATTTTTGGAAACCTTCACTCTGGCATCACTTCCTGCCATGATCTCGGAATGCAACACTTCTATTTCCTCTTTTAATCCCATAAGTTCCGCCTGTTCCTTTTTAAAGGCAACGGCAAGTTTCTGTACATATTCCAGCTTATCCTGAGGCAGCTGTACTCCTGCCGCCATTTTTTCCGAGAAATTTGTAAGGATCGGTTTCATGGTATCGATATTTTTCTTTTTCTCTGCAAGATTCTTCTGCATATCCAGATATTTTGCTTTTTTTGCCGGATCCACACCGACTTCCACCTGGGTTATCGCTCCCATTTCCGAACCCAGAACCTCCGTATCCAGTAAGTAACCGGCCCGGATCGTGCCACCGGTCACAAGGCTTTTCCTTCCATGTACATGTATTTCAGAAAATGCCGAAACCTTACTGTGCAGGATACCTTCTGTTTCAAGATATCCACCGCAGGTCACTGTGGCATTTTCAATGAATTTGCAGATGATATTTCCATGTGCAGAAAGAATTCCTTTGTTCATGCCATGGATTCCCTGTTTGATTACAATCTGGCCCTTAGACTGGATAACAGCCCCTTCTACCACACCTTCCACAACGACATCACCATTGGCAACAACTCGAAATCCGCTTTTGACGTTTCCCTTGATCAAAACTGATCCGTCGTAATTGATATCACCGGTTGAGGTATCTACATCAGCCGGGATTTCAAGAACATCCGATACAAACACCTTTCCTCCGGTAAGAGTTGCATGACCGGTTACATCACTGGTAATCTCAGATCTGTCTTCCGAAAGCGTAATGTTATTACCAAATTCCAGCTTCAATTCCTTAACAGATCGCGGCTTAATGATATTTCCCAAAACATCCATGCCGTCCTCTCCAAGATCAGGTGGTATCAATCTGGCAAGTCTCTGCCCTGCCTGAACCATGCTCACCGTATTCAATTCATGATAATCTACCGTTCCGTCCGGATTCTTTTTAGGTTTGGTATTTAAAGATGTGTTGAAAAAATACTCAATTTTAGCATCTTTTCCCTGACGTGGCGGTTTTCCCTTGGCAAGAACGATCTCTTTATTGTACTCCCGATTACTTAAAAAACGACAGATTGCCTCATGATCTATTCCAAATTTAATCTTATTTTGCTGCATCTGTGTGGCGATCTCCTGCTCGTCCATCCGGTCTCCGCCTTCCGAAGCCGGATAAAAACGACAAAATACCAGCATTTTATCTGCTGATATTTCCATTTCCATTGTTTCATTAAACGCATGGAACGGTGCAATACCGACACGGACTTCCCTCTCGCAGTCTGTCGATTTGCATGCCTCAGAAAGTTGCTTTAAATCATATTGATTAAGTAGGTTTTTTTCCAGATAGCTAACCAGCCGGTTTACATCCATCGGAGCTCCGCCTTCTTTTGGCGGAAAAACGATCACATTTGTATCGTCTCCTCTCACCACTAACTGTGCATATCCATTTTGCGCTGACATAAAACTCCCCCATCTTAAGCTTTAATTATATAATATATCCATGTAGTCACCCATGGTTTTCTTCATCTTTTGTAACGCCTTTGTGTGAAGCTGCGAAATACGTGATTCCGAAACTTCAAGTACAAGGCTGATTTCCTTCAACGTCATCTCCTCATAATAATAAAATAAGATAACCTGCTTTTCTTTTTCTGTTAACAACTCCAGACTGTTTGCCAAAGCTTCTTTTAAACCTTCCTTTTCCATTGCCTTCTCAGGCTCGGCAAAATGACTGTTATGGCGGGCATCCATTACCGGTTCCGGCCCCTGATCTTCGAATTCATTCAGAGAAACCAGGTTCGTCACCTTCATCTGATTCTGCCAATCCGCATATTCATCCGCCGAAAGTCCAAGTTCCTGTGCAATTTCATCATCTGTAGCACTTCGCCCCAGCTTATTCTCCAAATTCTTTACCGCATCGTCCACCTTACGCTGGCGTTGCCTGATGGTTCTGGGAATCCAGTCCATTTTTCTCACCTGATCTAAGATTGCTCCACGGATACGCAGGCTGGCATAAGTTTCAAACTTCACTTCTTTATCCAGATTAAACTTATCTATTGCATCGATCAGGCCAAAAATCCCATAACTTACCAGATCTTCATACTCCAGGTTACCTCCCAGATACATCCCTAATCTACCGGCAACGATCTTAACCAACGGAGAATATTCAATAATAAGCTGTTCACGCAATTCGCCTGTAGGCTGCTGTCTGTACTTCTGCCAAAGCTTCTCTTTCTCTTCCGCTTTCATCTAGCTTCCTCCCACACGTTTATTGGTTTCTGCTTTCCATTTCTTCTTCCGAGTACTCCGGATTCTTCTCTTTCACCGAAACACTCTCCCCGTCAGCCATATCCTCTGGCTGATCATCTTCGATATTTTCCAGGTCCTTTAAGTCGTCTTCTGTTGGGGCATCTTCAAGCATGTCCTTGATATTTCTGTCCAAAACCATTTTTATCACGATCCCCATTAGATAAAAAACGATCATAACAAGAATCAGTGACCACAAAAAGCTTTTTAATTCTTCACGGTATACTGCACCTGCAATACACCTAATCAAACCAGCCGACAACATACAGATGGACGGCACCGCTCTCGTTTTCATGGCTCCCCTCCCGGTTCTCATCTAAAGCATATCATTCTTTAAATCTCTTTGACAGCTTTTCCAACGGATTTGATCAGAAACTTTCCGGTATCACAATACAATTCCACCGTTCGACCATAATTCAAACCCGTATCCTCCGCGATCAAACGGATTCCTAACTTTTTCAGGGTTTCTCTCGATGCTTCTGCATTACGCTCACCCACATTTCCAATGGCGGACAAGCCGCTCATTTCAAACATTTTTGCTCCACCGGCTATCTTGGCCACAATACAGGTTCTTTTAGCACCCATTTTGATCATCTGGCTCAATAACTCCGCTATACCGGTATCTGCAAATTTAGCGATATTAGAATTATTTTTGATCGCGGTACTATCCGGCAGCATAACATGCGCCAGACCTCCTATTTTGGTGGTAGGATCATATAGTGCAATTCCTATACAGGATCCCAATCCCAGTGTGGTGATCACATCCGGATTACGTCCTGTTTTCAGATCGGCCATACCTACCTTAATCATCTCGCTCATACGATTCTCCTTATATTTGAATTCCTAAGGAACTAAGAATTTTGGAATAGGACTCCAGATCCGGCAACAAAATAAAATAACCATCGATCAGGGTTTCATCACCAAATTCTGTCTGGATCAACAATGCATTATCTCCGTACTGCCCAAACTGAATTGCAGGAACACTTAAGATTGCCGCTGCCATATCAACCGCCAGATAAGGAACGGAAGACGTAATGACCAGATTGGTCATAGATGCCAGTGCAGAAAGATAAGAACCGGCTATAATATTTCCAATCTCCTTTAATGCAGACATCTCCATCTCATCAAATGGTCCATCATATCCGTCTTCTTTCATCATAAGTTTGTTCACAAGGTAGCGGGCTGACTCCATTTTTAATACAAACATCATGCTTCCGGAAATATCATTTTCCACTTCCAGATAGATACCAACCACCTGCTCTTCTTCGCCACCGATAGCGCCTCCCAATTCAGGAAAAGTAAGAAGCTGAACTTTCGGAACGCTCATGTTCAATCTTAACTGCAGCATGGAAGCAATGGCTGTGGTTGCATTTCCCGCACCGATATTTCCAATTTCTTTTAATACATCAAAATAAATATTATTAACATCTTCTAAACTATAACCAGGCATAATACCTCCTACAAGTATAACAATAGTGAGACCCTGGGAGGTCCCACTATTGCTTCTTTTTTAAACAGACTCTTTTTCTTCAATGATCGCATTTAATTCAAGCAAAGAGATCAGTTGTCCGTTATACTTACCGATACCTTTGATAAATACACTCTTTTCATCTTTGTTATCCGGATTGTATGTATCAATCTCACCGGATCCAAGTTCTACAACTTCCACAACCTGATCCACGATCAAACCCAGACTTCCGTGTTCTTCCATTTTCACAATGATGATACGGGTATCATGGGAAAATTCATCAGCTTCAAGTCCCATTCTTAACCGAAGACTCATAACCGGAACCACTTCACCTCTAAGATTAATGATTCCTTTAAAATATACCTGTGCCTTCGGAACTCTGGTGATTTTCTGCATACGAACAATATTGTCAATATAGGTTATATCAATACCATACTGTTCACTTCCGATTTTTACAACAATAAACTGTTTCTTGCTTCCATCTGTGGTCGCTACCATATTGTTTGCATTTGCCATGTCTTTTCCCTCCTACATTAATGTATTAGCATCTAAGATCAAGGCAACCTCACCATCGCCGAGGATTGTTGCTCCACTGATCATCTTATTGTTGTTAATATACTTACCTAAAGATTTGATTACGATCTCCTGCTGGCCCATCAGGCGGTCAACCACAAGTCCTGCATAATTATCGCCCTTCTTTACGATTACAACAGTAAGGGAGGTCTTATTCTTCTGCTCTTCCGGATCCTTTCTGGTAACATCCAGGATCTTGTCCAAACGGATCAATGGGATAACGGAACCACGAAGAGTGATCACTTCTTTTGCCTGAACATACTTCACGTCCTCTACCGGAATATCCTCAATATTCTGGATAGATCCTAACGCAATGGCGTATTTTTCGTCTTCAATCTCTACCATCAACGCCTGGATAATAGCCAGCGTCAGAGGAAGGCGAACAATGAATTTGGATCCTTCTCCAAGGGTGGTTTTTACCTCTACATCACCGCCTAATGCCTCAATGTTAGACTTCACCACATCCAATCCTACACCACGGCCGGAAATATCGGAAATCTTCTTTGCCATGGAGAAACTTGGCATAAACAGAAAATCAATGATCTCTTTCTGGGAAAGTGACTCTGCCTGCTCCGGAGTAACAAGACCACGCTCAATCGCTTTTTCCTTAACGGACTGTGTGTCAATTCCGTTTCCGTCATCACCCACTTCAATGATAACGTTATTTCCTTCCTGATATGCATTCAGGAAAATCTGTCCGACTTCCGGCTTTCCTCTTTCCATACGAACCGCATTAGGCTCCAATCCGTGGTCAGCAGAGTTACGGAGTAAGTGCTGCAACGGATCACCGATCTGGTCAACAACAGTTCGATCAAGTTCCGTTTCTTCACCGGTCATGACCAGTTCCATTTTCTTGTCCAGTTTCTTAGACAGGTCACGGATCATACGCGGGAATTTATTAACTACACTCTCGATCGGTACCATTCTTGCCTTCATAACGGATTCATGAAGACTTGTCGTAATTCTCTCAAGATATTCAATCTGCTCCGTGAAACTCTGGCTCTGTGCACCGCTTCCCTCCGCGCTGGTGATGGATACAAGAGAGTTCTTTGCAATGATCAGCTCGCTGACCTGATTCATAAGGGTATCCAATTTTTCAATGTCCACACGGACCGTTCTGCTGGTCACAGGTTTGTTGTTCGTTGCTGCCTTCTTTGCCGGTGCAGCTTTGGCAACTGCCGTTGCCGGAGCTTTTTCCTCTTCTTCCGGCTTCTCTTCTTTTACGGTTTCCTTCACTTCTTCTGTTTTATTTATCTCTTCAAAGGTAACCTGTTTACCAACTGCTTCTTCAATTTCAGAAACTGTTTTGGCCGCTGCGATCACTTCGTCCAAAGTATGCTCCGTCGCCACGAAAATACTGAAATCAAAATCAAACTTTTCATCTTCAATATCCTGCGAAGTAGGATTATAATAAATGATACTTCCCAGTTCTTCTACTGCTTTAAATACCAGAAATGCTCTGGCAGATTTTAATAAACAATTTTTGTCAATATATACGGTAAGGCCGTAGATTTTCTGACCAGCCTCTTCTTTTTCTTTTACCGCTTCTTTATCCTGATCCGAAAAATCATCATGTAAGAACTTCAGATCATAACTCTCAGAACCGGTTTCCTGCACAGGTTTTGCAACCTCTTTTTCCGGCTCTTCCGCATCAGTCTGAACCGCTGCTCCATTTAGGATCTGGTTCAGATTGTTGATAATCGCTTCGTTTTCTTCGGTTCCTTCATCGGAGGTATTCTTAATATTATCAAGATATCCCTCAATGGCATCCAGACACTGGAAAAGCACGTCGATCATAGCTCCATTTACTTTGATCTTGTCGGATCGTACTTCCTGGAACACATTTTCCATATCATGGGTCAAACGCTGCATTCTCTTAAATCCCATGGTTCCGGCCATTCCTTTCAGGGAATGGGCAGCACGGAAAATCTCATTAATAGTATCCTTGTTATCCGGTTCCTGCTCCAGATTCATGATACAGTCACTTAAATTCTGAATATGCTCACTGGTTTCATCAATAAAAATCTCAAGATACTGGCTTACATCCATACTTACTGTACCCCCACATTCATAATGATTGTTGATGCTACATTGTCTAACGGAACTACTTTATTTACCAGTCCGGCCTCGGCAATGGCTCTGGGCATACCATACACTACGCAACTCTTTTCATCCTGCGCAATGGTAAAGATCTTCTTTTCTTTGCCAAGATCCGAAATGCCCTTCGTACCATCTGCACCCATACCGGTGAGAACCACACAAACCACTTCATCATAACCACATTTTTTCAGGGAATCGTACATGATATCCGCACAGGGCCGCAGCCCGCCAACAGCAGGTGAATCATCAAGATGGATCGTATGACTTCCGTCCGTTTTCTTAACCACGGTTAAATGCTTTCCGCCCGGTGCCACATAAACATGTCCCTTCTTAAGTACGTCACCCTCTTCTGCCTCTTTCACTTCCACAAAGGAAAGTTCATTCAAACGGTCTGCCATGGATTTCGTGAATCCTGCCGGCATATGCTGAACCAAAACCATAGGCGCATCCATTTTCTTTGGAAGAAGTGGGATCACACTCTGTAACGATTTCGGGCCACCGGTAGAACATGCCAGAGCAATCAGCTTGTTTCCATTTTTTACCGTGCTCTTATCCGGAAGACTTCCGGCTGCAGGCTTGGTCCTTTGGGCACCCGGCCGTAATGTGGATGGTGTTCTTGTAACCACAGAACCCGCCCCCGGTACTTTCAGTACAGCTGACAGAACATCCAGAAGGTTTTTTGAAAAATCCTCTCCTCTGGCTTCTATGATATTACCCGGTTTCGTGACGAAGTCTACCGCGCCTAACTCCAGAGCTTCCATGGTTTCCCTGGAACCTTCTACCGTCAGGGTGCTGGCCATGATCACAACAACATCAATTTTCTCTTTATGTAGTTTTTTCAGTAATTCCAAACCGTCCATTCGAGGCATATTGATATCCAGTACAATGGCATCATACTTATGAGCAATGATTTTGTCATATGCTTCCTGTCCATCCCGGCTCATGTCAGTTACTTCGAATGAACTATTTGAATTGATTATATCACACATCACCCTTCTCATGAGTGCAGAGTCATCAACCACCATAATATTTTTCTTCATTTTGCTCATCACCTCGATAATTTTCTTGTTTTTCGTTCTTCTTCAAAAATAAATCTAATAATTTCTTCCCGATCAGAGTTGGTGAGATAAACAAATTTCACTCGGCACTCATATTTCGTACTACTATCCGGGACCCTGGTGCAACTTAAGATCCTTCCTACCACATCGAATATACGCATCTTTCCTTCCACAGCCAATTCGAAATGAAATCTCTGGTATGTTCCACTCTCCATCTGCTCTTTTGAAACAAAACGAACACCTCCGCCACTGATATCCAGTGCTAATCCATTGTTCCATTCCTGCCCCGGATCTTTGCGCTTATCCTCTTCCAATACCAGAGCTGCGCATCTTCCGTCCTCTTCCCGAACATAAAGTTCGTGAAAGTATAGATCGATCATGCAATCACAGCGGAAGAACTCCCTCCTCTGAAACTTAACCGGCTGCGTTATTAATTTCATACGGAGCAGATACCTGTTTCCTGATTTATATCGGTCAACCACTTCTCCGATTGCAGTATAAGTGCTGTTTTGCGAGTAAAAAACCACATGATATCTTACTCCATTATGCAATAGTACCAGTTTTCGCTGATACAATGGCATATCAATCTCCAAATCTCCGTTAGGAAAAATATCCTGGATCTTACTGGAATAAACAACACCCGGAGCGGTATTTTCTTCCTCACTGTCCGTTTCCTGAAAAAGTTCCAGATTCATTCCCATCTTAATTACATCCGATACCATGAAGTCCTCCTTACTTTTTTTCTTTCGTTTCTCTTTCCACTGCTCTGCCGCTCTATTTTCTTCTGGTCATAAAACTGGAGAACAGCTGCGTGATACCTCTTTTCATCTCTATCTGCTCATGGGTTCCGTTTAACAAATTCTCAGCCAGAACCTTATAAGCCTGGGAAGATTTTGCCGTAGGATAAGAAATTGTCACCGGCTTCTGTTGGCGAATCGCTTTATCTATCGCCGTATCTGCCGGTATCATACCTACATAATCCAAACTTCCGTCTAAAAATTTATTTACCACAGAAGACAGTTTTGCATAAACTGCATCGCCATCCTCCACGGAATTTACTTTATTAGCCAATACCCTGATCTGGGTATGCTCCCTGTCAAAAGAAGGATTCCTATACAATGCTTTTAAAAGAGAGTAAGAATCTGTCAGAGAACTCGGCTCCGGTGTAGTGATCACAAGGATTTCCGGACTTGCCATGGCAAATTCCAGTACACTGTCAGATATTCCCGCACCGGTATCAATAATGATCACATCCGCCATGTTGTCCAAATAGGTCAGATTATGAATGAGAAATGCGATCTGATCTCTGGAAAGATTACTTAATCCCACAATTCCTGATCCTCCGGAAATAAATCCTATCCCTTCCGGTCCCTCGGTAATGATCTCCCGGATATTTTTTCCACGATAGATCAGATCACTGAGATTATACTTCGGAAGAGCTCCAAACATAACCTCCACATTTGCCAGACCAAAATCCGCATCAAATATGATCACCGACTTACCCTGACGACGCAACTCTACAGCAAGGTTCACCGTGGTATTGGATTTGCCCACACCACCTTTTCCGCTGGTCACCGTAATCACTCTGGCCTTTTGTACCGTAACCTGATTTTGACGTTTTACAATATTCCGTAACTGCTGTGCCTGATCCATTTTCTACTTTCCTCCAAGTAACTTCTTTACGACAGCCTGCGTGTCAAAGACGTCAATATCATCCGGCACATTCTGCCCATTGGTAATATAGGACATATCAGCCTGGGTATACATTCTCATGTTGTATAAATTTCCGTAAGCACTGGTCTCATCCAGCTTTGTAAATATCATTTTATAATTCGCGATTTCTTTATAAGAATCCGCGATTTCAATCAGATCACGATATTTTGTGGTTGCACTTAATACTAAATACACCTCTTTCTGGTAAGACTCCGGTAACGCCTGAATGAGGTTTTTCGTATCTTCTTTCTGCTGGACACTTTTGTGTGAAAAGCCTGCAGTATCCACCAGGACAACATCTGCCTCCTTCACCTTCTGGATTGCCTGAGCAAGTTCCTCCGGCTCATAAATAATAGTCAATGGTGTATCCAGGATGTTGGCATACGTTCTTAACTGTTCCTCCGCAGCGATACGGTATGTATCTGCCGTTAAAAGAGCAATTTTTTTGCCACCTTCTACTTTCAATTTCGAAGCGATCTTTGCAATGGTGGTTGTTTTTCCAACACCGGTAGGTCCGATAAAAAAAACCACCTTCGGTTTTTTCCCCGTAAGCTCAATGGTACTCGGCTGTCCGAACTTCAGGATCATTTTCTGATATACATTGGCCAGAAGCATATCTACACTGGCAGATTTATTGGCTGAACGATCGATCTCATCAATCAGCTGGTTTGCATAGCGTTCATTCACTTCATTATCCAGAAGCGTATTATAAATCATTTTTAACAGCTTCACATCGGTTTCCTGGGAAACAGGTTTCACATCCTGTTCCTCTTCGAAAAAGTCCGGTGACTTCTTTTTTTCAGCAGAAGGAGCCAAACGTTCTTCTAACATACTCTGGAGATTTTCCAGGCGTTCTTCAAATCCGTCCATATTCTTCTCCTGACGCATTTGTGGTTTTACACCGGAATAGGTAGGAGCCACTTTTTCCGAATCACGATCCGTAAGGGGCGCATCTTTTAAAATGGCATGGATATCCTCATTGGCAGAAAGGTTGATCTTTCCTGTGGTTTCCCTGGAAATCGGATGATTTCCTGTCTGTGCTCCATTCATCTTATACTCCTTCTCCTCGATCGCTGCAGTTACCTCATAAGTTGCGGACTTAAATGCTTTAAATAAGCCTGTGGGTTTGATCTGTCTGACGTTCATGATCACACAGGATGCTCCTAATTCCTGTTTGGCTTTTGCTGTTGCCTCTTCTTCCGTTTTCGCTGTAAATTTCTTAATCGTCATTTATCCTGTCACCATCCCAACTGACTGCAATTCCACATTGGAATCAATCTCATTATACGATATTACGATCAAATCTTTGATGTAATCTTCCGTCAACTTTTTGAAATACATACGCACAATCGGTGACGTGATCACAATCGGACTCTTTCCTATGTTCTCCAGTTTGCCAACCTCTTCCTCCACAGAATGGATAATGGCCTTCGTCCTTTCCGGATCCAGGGTAAGATATGCTCCCTGTTCCGTCTGCTTCACGGAGTTCATGATATCCTGTTCCACCTTCGGATCCAGGGTTACTACGCTGGTCGTTTCATTTGCCGGAAAATACTTGGCAGAAATGGAACGTTTCAGGCTTTGTCGTACATATTCCGTTAATACGTCGGTGTCTCTTGTTGTAGCCGCATGATCCGCCAGACACTCGAAAATGGTCAACAGATCACGAATGGAGATCTGCTCACGTAAAAGATTCTGAAGAACCTTCTGAACCTCACCCAATCCAAGAAGTTTGGGGATCAGCTCATCCACCAGCACCGGATTGGTCTCTTTCAGATTATTAACAAGCGTCTGCACATCCTGTCTGGTAAGCAGTTCCGCTATATGTTCTTTGATCACTTCTGTAATATGTGTAGCAATGATAGACGGTGGATCAACCACAGTATATCCGTAACTTTCTGCCCGCTCACGCTGACTTTCCGTAATCCAGATCGCCGGCAGATGGAAAGAGGGCTCAAAAGTAGGAATTCCCGAAATCTCTTCCTCTACATATCCCGGATTCATAGCCATATAGTGGTCAAATAAAATCTCACCCTCTGTGACCTGGATTCCCTTGATCTTAATAATATACTGATTCGGATTCAACTGGATATTATCCCTCAAACGGATGATGGGAACAATGGTACCCAATTCCAACGCAATCTGCCGACGTATCATGATAACACGATCTAAAAGATCACCGCCCTGATTCACATCGGCAAGCGGAATAATACCATAGCCAAATTCCAATTCAATGGGATCTACCGAAAGCAGGGAAACCACATTTTCCGGTTTTCGGATCTCGTCTGCCTGAACTTCCGAAGATTCCACCTCTTCTTCTACAGCTTCAATCTTGCTATTCTGGGAAATATTATATCCGGCAACAATAAAAGAACCGCCAAACAAAATAAACAGCAGGGTATTTAACGGTGTAACCACACCCAACGCAACCATGGTTCCACCAACCGTGTACAACACCCGTGGAATACCAAATAACTGTCTGACCAGAACGGTACTGAAATCCGCTTCTTTCGAAGCCTTGGTAACCAGGATACCGGTAGACAGAGAAATCAGCATGGATGGGATCTGGCTGACCAGACCGTCACCGATAGTAAGAAGACCATAGCGTTGCAACGCCGACATCGCGTCCAATCCCTGGTTCATCATACCAAGAATGGTACCTCCGAGAAGGTTGATCACGGTAATGATGATACCGGCCGTAGCATCTCCCTTTACATACTTCGTAGCTCCGTCCATGGCTCCAAAGAAACTGGACTCCTGCTGGATTTTATCTCTTCGCTCCCTTGCCTGGGCTTCTGTTATGGCACCGGTGTTCAGGTCAGCATCAATAGCCATCTGTTTTCCCGGCATGGCATCCAATGTAAAACGAGCTGTTACTTCAGCCACTCGCTCAGAACCTTTGTTGATCACAACAAACTGAACGATAACCAGTACAATGAACACGATCGCACCGATCACCAGATTATTTCCGCCCACAAATTGTCCAAAGGTCTCTACCACATTTCCGGGCTGCCCACTAGTCAGAATAAGACGTGTGGAAGAAACGTTCAGAGAGATACGAAAGATCGTGGTAAATAAAAGCAGTGTGGGGAAAAATGACATATCCAGCACTTCTTTTACAAACAACGCATTGAACAAAATGATCAATGCCATTGCGATATTAAACGCCAACATGATATCCAATAAAACGCTTGGGATAGGAATAATGAAGAACAGCACTGCACAAAGCAGATACGCTGCAACGCCAAGATCTGTTTTCTTCATGTTCTTCCTCCTTCCGTTCTTATTGGATATCTTCTATCAGGACACGTTTTTATGCCGGTATACCATTGCCAGCACTTCCGCCACTGCCTGATAAAGCTCCGGCGGAACCTGTTGTCCTACATCAACATTGGCATAGAGCATTCTTGCCAATGGCTTATTTTCAACAATTTCAATATTATGTTCCCTGGCCGTCTCTTTAATCTTCATCGCCAGATAATCTTCTCCCTTTGCCAGGACTATGGGGGCGCTGGCTACAGCAGAATCGTACTTTAGTGCAACCGCCAAATGGGTTGGGTTCGTGATGACCACATCAGCTTCCGGAACACTCTGCATCATTCTTCTTTGGGAAGCCTGTCTCATAACCTGTCTCTGACGGCTCTTGATCTCCGGATTTCCTTCCGTATTCTTGAACTCATCCTTGACTTCCTGTTTGGTCATCTTCATATCTTCATTAAACTTGTGTTTATTATAAGCATAATCAATCACACCTAACACCAGATAAAACACAGAAATCTTCAATCCGGTATCAATGATCACTTCTCCCACCAGACTAACTGCCTGATTCAGCGAAATCTCATACAGGATAAAAAGCTCATCTGCATAATTCTTGATATTGACATAGGCGATCAGGCAGATCATGGCTATTTTGGCAATGGATTTCACCAGTTCAAAAATAGAATCTTTTGAAAGGATCTTCTTAAATCCCTGCAGAGGATTCATTTTTGAAAACTTTGGCATCATTGGTTTTAGAGTTGGTTTCCACTTTACCTGTACCAATGTTACTACAAAGGAGACCACAACTCCGATAATAAATACCGGAATCACGATACGAAGAATATCTTTTATTATGTAACCTAAAAGATACGCTGCCTGTTTAATGGAAAATCCGCCTACACTGTCATTTACAATATCCGGCAACAGCTTATAAACATCGAAAAATCCCTGCATCATGCCCTCCCCAATATAAGAAAGCATGACTTTGAGGACAAGAAACAGACTCATCAATTCAAATGCAGAGTTCAGTTCTTTACTTTTTGCAACTTTACCGTCTTCTCTGGCCTCTTTTAACCGTTTACCGGTGGCGGGTTCTGTTTTTTCTCCACCCGGACCGTCTTTTGCAAACAACTGCAGATTAAATTCCACGCTATGTCATTCCTTTAATAAAAAGTATCGTAAGTGCCTTCATCTCTTTGAAAACATAATTTGCCACATCCGGCAGCAGGAATATCGTCAAAAACATCACAGCCAATCCTGCCAGAAGTTTTAACTGGATACCCACAGAAAACATATTCATCTGTGGTGCCACCTTGGACAAAATACCCAGAATGCAGTTCATGATCATGGTCACCGCAAATACCGGAAGGAAAATCCGAAACGCAATGACAAAGGAATCCGACATAAACCGTATCATAGATTCCAGCAAATGATCCATTTGAAAAACTGCTTCCCCGACAGGTATGACCTGGAACGAGTCAATGACTGCCCTTAAAATATAGTGATGCATATCGCTGACCACCAGAAGCAACAGGACAAAGTAATTGTACATATTCGCAACCACACTGGACTGGGACTGTGTCATCGGATCATACTCCGTAGCCATTGACAAACCGATATTCATGTCGATCAGTTTGCCTGCTGTCAGCATAATGGTATTACAGATATTACCAGCATACCCGATCAGTAAACCTACGCAAACCTCTTTCAATACCAGTCCTGCATAATCAAAAACACCGGTGTAATTAAGACCCGTTTTCGGTATGACCATTTGATAAATCAAAAGGGAAATAATTGCCGAAAATCCGATTTTAACTCTACCCGGTGTACTTGAAATTCCAAAAAATGGCGCAACCACCATAAAAGATGTAATGCGAACCATGATCAGAAGAAAATATTCAAATGTAGCCAATGTAAAACTAAACTGAACCATTCATTATATCCTACCGCAAATACACACCGAGACTATTCCATAACTCTGTCGTAAAATCTGACATAAGCCCCAGCATCCAGGAGCCGCAAAGCATTAGAGTGAAAAACACCGCCAGTATTTTTGGCACGAAGGTCAATGTCTGCTCCTGAATGGATGTAACGGTCTGAAAAATACTGATGATCAATCCAACGATCAGTGAAACCACCAGCACCGGTGCCGACGCCATAATGATCGTATAGATCGCATCCCTCGCTATATCCAGAACCTGTCCCTCTGTAATCATTCTATCTCACACTCCATATATCAGTAAAACGTCTTAACAAGCTCTCCAATAACCAGATCCCAACCATCCACAAGAATAAACAACAGAATCTTAAATGGCATGGAAATGGTTGTCGGTGGCAGCATCATCATACCCATGGACATGAGGATGGATGAAACCACCATATCAATCACAATAAACGGAATGTAAATACAGAAGCCCATGATAAAGGCTGTCCGAAGTTCACTTAATATAAACGCCGGAACCACCAGAGACATGGGAACTTCATTATACTCCTCTTCCGTCTGGGGAAGATCTGTTTCCGAAATATCGCACAACAATGCCAGATCCTTTTCCTGCGTCTCTCCGTACATGAAATGACGAAGTGGTGCACATCCTTTTTCAAATGCTTCTTCCTGGGTAATTTCCCCGGCATCAAAGGGTTTTATGGCAGTTTCATTGATCTCTGAAAAAATCGGAGACATAATGAACACCGTCAAAAACAGAGCCAGTCCCACCAAAACCTGATTCGGCGGTGCGGTCTGCGTTCCTATTGCCTGTCTTAAGAAGTGAAGCACGATAATAATACGGGTAAAAGAGGTTAGCATGATAAGGATTGATGGTGCCAGTGAAATCACTGTGAGCACCAGCAGAACCTTAACTGTTCCTGCCATCTCTCCACTGTCATTATTATAAGTAATGGACAATCCATTATTAATATCCGAGGCAGAATCTGCCACATCTGTAGATGCAGACTGATCCGGAACCCTGGTAGGTTCCGTCGGAGTCGTATGTGCATTTGTTGCGTAACTTTTCTGTGCGTACGTCAAGCTTAAGGCTGCTGAGAGGAACAAAACACCCAGCACAAGGGATACAAGGAGACTTCTTTTCTTCCAGTCTTTCATTTATCCTTTTTCCTCTTCACTTTTTCTAAAATCTCCTGAAATCCTTCCACCCCATTCGAAACATTGGTCTCTTCAAAGGATAAAAGTTCAGGCAACTCGTCTTTGGTCAGTTTTGCAATGGTATGTACTTCATCTTTACCAACACCCACTACCAAATAGATCTCTCCCACTTCTACCAAAGCCAGAAACTTATTGTTTCCAAGTCGGAGGGATTCCACTACCCGCATGTTCTTATTGCTCATCTGGGTTTTCTGATACCCGCCGATCCATTTGGTTGTCAAAGCGGTAATAGCAAGCACAAAAACAAAGATGATCAGTACTACCAGCAACTGTACAAAACTATCCCAGCCTGTAGAACCAATGATCATAAACATGAAGTCTAACCGATAACTTTCTTCACTGCTTCCAGTACACGATCAGCCTGGAACGGTTTCACGATAAAGTCTTTCGCACCGGACTGGATTGCTTCAATAACCATGGCCTGCTGACCCATTGCGGAACACATGATCACAACTGCATTCGGGTCATTTTCACGGATCTTCTTTAACGCCTGGATTCCATCCATTTCCGGCATGGTAATGTCCATTAATACAAGATCCGGTTTGGTCTCGTTGTATTTATCAACTGCAACCTGTCCGTTTTCAGCTTCTCCGGCAATGCCGTAACCATTCTTTGTCAGAATGTCCTTGATCATCATTCTCATGAAAGCTGCGTCATCACAAATTAAAATATTCTTTGCCATTTTTTTCTCTCCTTATCTTATCTTTTATTTGGGTTGTTCTTTTACAATATCGGTGATTCGGATACCAAAGTTTTCCTCCAGTACAACAACCTCACCCTTTGCAACATATTTTCCGTTTACCAATACATCTATGGACTCACCGGCAATTTTGTTAAGTTCAATAATTGTTCCCGGTGCAAATTCCAAGATTTCTTTGATGGACTTGGATGTCCTTCCCAGCTCTACCGTAACTTCCAGCGGAACATCCATAATGAGGTCAATGTTCTCTTTCTGCTGAATGGGATTATAATCTCCCATAAACGGTGTAAACTGCGCAGGCTGCACATTTACAGGCTGTTGTCCCATCATGGACATATCCTGTGGATATGGCATCTGATACATCATCTGGCCGTTCATCATGGGTTGTCCCATCATCGGTTGGCCCATCATTGGCTGACCCATCATTTGGCCATTCATCATAGGTTGACCCATCATTGGCTGACCCATCATCTGACCATTCATTCCTGCTGCACCCATCTGAGGATCCACCGCCTGCTGCGGTTGCTCTGTAGGTGTCGCCGCTTCCGGCGCTGCAGAAGCTGTATCATCTCCTGCTATATCTACTTCCATGTTCTTCGCAATACTGTCATACATTTCTCTTGCAAAAGAAAATGGATAAAGCTGCATAATCGTACTGTCCACCAGATCCCCGATCTCCATTCGAAAGGTGATCCTTACGAACCGTCCCTTTAGGAATTCGTCGATTTCACCAAGATCTGCATCTTCTGCAAGATCGATCAGATCTGACGTCGGAGGACTGATATCTATCATCTTGTTCAGCATGGAAGAAAGGGAGGTGGCAGAGGATCCCATCATCTGGTTCATCGCCTCGCTGATGGCACTTAGGTGAAGTTCTCCTAACTCGCCATCCGTATTAGTTCCATCACCACCCATCATCAGATCGGTGATCACCTTTACATCATGCTCTTTTAGTACAAGAATATTACTTCCATCCAATCCTACGGTATATCCGATCCGGATAAACACACAGGGTTTGGCATAATTTGCAACAACATCGTCCCACGTGGCTACAGTTACCACCGGTGTGGAAATCTCCACCTTACGATTTACCAGAGAGAAAAGAGTCGTTGCAGCTGTACCCATACTAATATTCGCAATCTCGCCTATGGCATCTTTTTCTTCATCGGTTAAATCTTCTTCCTGGTCTGATGCTGCATCCATATTATCTGCGTTGGCAAGCAGTGCATTAATCTCTTCCTGGGATAATACTCCGTCCATTCATCTACTCCTCTCTGATTATTTTTGTAACCTGAACCGCATAATTCTCACCGGAACATCCCGGAAGAGCCTTAAACTTCTCAATGTTACCAACATACACGGAAAGTTCTTCTTCCGCTTTGCTGTCTAATCGAATAATATCTCCTACCTGGAGATTCACAAAATCATCTACTGATATCACGCTTTGTCCCAGCACCGCCTTGACCGGCATAGGTGCATGATTGATCAGGCTTTCGATGTTCTCTTTATACTCCTGATCCGATTTGGTCTGAATGTTGGAATACCAGTACTTGGTATTCAGCTTATCCATTACATCTTCCAAAGTCAGGTAAGGAAGACAAACATTCATCAGACCTTCCACATCACCCACTTTGATGTTCACCGTTACAATGGCGATCATCTCGCTGGGAGATATGATCTGGGCAAACTGGGAATTGGTTTCAATCCGTTCCAATCGAGGATGGATATCGATTACATTTTCCCAAGGTTCCCTCAAAAGATCTATGGCAATCGTCATGATCCGTTCTATGATCAATAACTCAATTTCAGAAAAATCACGATTCCGCTCTAACGGCTCTCCCGGACCACCCAGCATTCGGTCCACCATGGCATAGCCCAAATTAGAGGCCAATTCCATAATGATATTTCCATTCAAAGGTTCAAAATTTACAATGGCCAGGATAACCGGATTCGACAACGCATTGGAAAATTCAGAATAAGTTACCGCTTCAGAGTTCATGATCTCCACCTGCACGGTTTTACGTAGATAAGCCGGCATAGTTGTGGATAACAATCGTCCGTAATGCTCAAAAATGATTTCCAATGTTCTTAAGTGTTCCTTTGAGAACTTGGCAGGTCTGGCAA
>JBJEKY010000128.1:0-5999 GCA_051878875.1 Lachnospiraceae bacterium
ATGAATGAAAAACATGGAAATATCACTTTTCTAATTTTGAAAATCATGCTATAATTACCAAAGAAAGGTGAAGTAGGTTTTACGAGGTGATGAAATATGAAACGTTACTTTTCAAAAGTTGTAGCAGTTTTGCTCATTGCTGGAATGACTTTATCGGGTTGTGGCAATTCGGCTGCAAATAATCAGGATGGACAGCAGAATCAGACAGAGGAAGCAAAGATAGATAATACGGAAGAAACACAGGAGAATTCCGAAGATCAGGTGGACGTGAATACAGAAGATGTATTTGAAGACACGCAGTCAATGGGAGATGTGATTGACATTGAAGATGAGGCAGTTGCGCTGGCATCTTCAGATGCCGCTTTATCAAACGTGATCCTTCCGGTAGCTTCAGGAAAAAAGGTGGAAGAAAACTCTGACATGGTCATTGATTATTCCAATACGGACAAGGGCTATGTCATGGTGAAGTATAAGAAGAGTACCAGTGTGAAACTGAAGGCACAGGTAACGGGTAACAGTAAAACTACTTATACCTATAACCTTACTGCAAAGAAATGGGCAGCATTCCCACTTTCTGACGGAGATGGAAGTTACAAGGTTTGTGTGTATAAGAATATATCCGGAACCAGCTATGCTACGGTTGGGTCTGTTACGTTTAAGGCAGATCTGGAAGATCCTAAGGCACCATTTATGACAGCAAATCAGTATGTTGATTACGATTCCGATACGAAGTGCGTTAAGAAGGCTAATACCCTTTGTAAGAATGTAAAGACGGAAATGGGTAAAGTGAAGAAGGTATATAACTGGACCCTGAGTTATTTTTCTTATGACACGAAGAAAGCAAAGAGTGTTAAGATCGGGTACCTTCCTGATCTGGATAAGGTGTATAAGGCCAAGAAGGGAATCTGCTTTGATTACGCATCTACTATGGTTGCCATGTTAAGGAGTCAGGGCGTTCCGACTAAGTTGGTGATTGGTTATTCCGGTTCCGTGTATCATGCCTGGATCAATGTCTATACCAAGAAGAGCGGTTGGGTGACCGGTGCCATTTATTTTGACGGAAAAGATTGGAACCTGATGGATCCCACCTTTGCGGATTCGGCAAATTCCAGTAAAGAAATCATGGACTATATTGGAAATGGAAAGAATTATACTGCAAAGTATGTTTACTAATCCCTGATTTCTGAAATAAGATATTTACTATGATGTAAAAATTAGCTAAAATAGACTTGTAGGCGAGTACCTGCAAGTCTGTTTTTTTGTAGGGAAAGGTTGAAAAGTTTTGAGACACCAGTTCTATAAAGGACGTGAGTAGATGAAAAAGATAACTTTAAGTAACGAATACCTGTCAGCTTTTACTTTACAATTGTCATTACTGATACATGCGGGAATCAATATCGGCGATGGAATCCATTTGCTGGCAGAGGATGAGAAAAACAAACAGGCAAAAGAAATCCTGGAGAAAATGGCAGAAGATGTGGACGATGGACTGCAGCTCTCGGAAGCTATGAAGAATACGGAGTGTTTTCCTGATTACATTGTGCAGATGACCAGTACCGGTGAGGCTACCGGACGGGTGGAAGATGCGTTAAAAGCACTGACGGAATACTATGAGAATCGCCGACAGTTAGGTCAAAGGATACAAAGTGCATTGACGTATCCGTTACTGTTACTGGCATTGATGCTGGTGATCATTGGGATACTTTTGACCCGGGTGTTGCCGATCTTTAATACGGTATATCAGCAACTGGGAGGATCCCTTACAGGAATGGCAGCCGGTATGCTGGCCTTTGGAAAAGGTTTGGATCGGGCACTGCCGGTAATCGGAGTGATCGTTGGAATCCTGTTGGTGATCGGTATTATTTTGGGAATGTCCGAAACGCTTCGCAAGAAAGCCGTATTGGTGTATAAGAGATTTTTTGGAGACCGGGGCATTACAAGGAAGGTAGGAATGGCTCATTTTGCATCCGCATTGTCTATGGGAATGCAGAGCGGTCTTCCTATGGAAGAAGCTTTGAAAAATGCGATGGAATTCCACGAGGACTCCCCAAAAGCAAAGGCAAGATATGAAAAATGCCTGACATTATTGGAAGGGGGAGAGCCTCTGGCAGATGCTTTGAAGCAGGCTGGGGTGTTTGCGCCTATGTATTGCCGGATGCTGGCGTTAGGTGTTAAGAGTGGTGCCGGAGACAGCATTATGGGAAAAATCGCGGTGAGACTGGAAGAAGAAGCAAACCGCTCCATAGAAGAGGCTGTGGCAAAAATTGAACCCACCATTGTAATCACAACTTCCGTTATAATCGGAATTATTCTATTGTCAGTTATGTTACCATTAATTAATATCATGTCAAGCATTGCGTAGGGGTGGATATGAAGGTACAAGCATTTTGGAAAAAGCTCCTGCAGGTGTTGGGAACATTGACAACACCCTTGTTGATGTTGGTAGTGATACTATGTTTGCTGGGAGCACTGGGAAACGTAGAGAACAGCTCTAAGGAGAAGAACCTTGAGCAGGTGGAAGATGCGGTGCAGAAAGCCGTTTTGAACTGTTATGCCATCGAAGGCGTATATCCGCCGACTTTGGAGTATGTGGAAGAGCATTACGGATTGCAGATCGATCATGCGCGGTATGATGTGTTTTACGAGATTTTTGCGGATAATATTATGCCGGAGATTACGGTTTTGGCAAAATAGAGAGGAAAGACTTAAGTGAAACGAGTGGAAATAAAACATAATATCGGTGCGGTATTCGTGCTATTGCTGTTTGCGGTTTTTGCCGGAAGCATTCTTATGGTATTGCTGTTTGGTGCATCTGCCTATGAACGGATCGTATCCTCCGGGCAGGCTGCATATGATGAGAGGACAGCAGTTCAGTACATTGCGGCAAAGATCAGACATAATGATGAAGCTGACAGCGTATATGTAGGCTCTTTTTCCTCGAAAGATGATGCAGAGGCGGATGACATCGATACGTTGTATTTGAAACTGCAGACGGAAGAGGATGCTTATTATACAAAGATTTACTATTACGACGGATACCTTCGGGAGATCCTATGTGCGGAAGATGGCGGTTTATCTCCGGAGGATGGAAATGAGATCCTTGCAGTTAAGGGGCTGCAGATGTCCATGGATAATAACTTGATTAAAATTCAGGTGGAGAATCAGGATGGGACATGCAGTTCCATCTGTTTGTCGGTTCGTAGCAGTCAGGAGGGTGAGCAATGAGGCAGGAGAGAGGAAAAGCACCGCTGATGCTTATGGAGCAGGTGGTTATGATCCTGGTATTTGCATTGGCGGCTGCCTTATGTATGCAGGCATTCGTGACAGCCAGTCTGCTTTCCGGAAAGTCTGTGCAGGAGGATCACGGAGCTAATATTTCCCAAAGCATTGCAGAGGTTATCAAGGAAGAGCACGGAGATCTGGAGTCGGCAGGGAAGATTCTTAAGGGAAGCTACTCTGATGAGAAGCTTGCGTTGTATTTTGATAAAGATTGGAATCAGGTTTCGGAAAAAGGATCTGCGGAGTATACGGCAGAAGCATGTGTGACCGAAAAAGGAGT
Source organism: Lachnospiraceae bacterium (assembly GCA_051878875.1). Lineage (GTDB taxonomy): Bacteria > Bacillota > Clostridia > Lachnospirales > Lachnospiraceae > XBB1006. The sequence continues at coordinate 3,560 of JBJEKY010000128.1, forward strand.
GTATTTTTCCAGGGCTACAATCCAAGTGTTAGATATGGAAGACAAAGAGGAAATATTTTCTCTGAACGTGGGATGGCAGGAGGTTGAAGGAAATGAATAGAAAAACAAATCTTTCCATGCCCGTAGGAGGAAGTTCCTTGCTGGTTATTTTTGCAGTATTGAGTCTTACGGTATTTGCGTTGCTGGTATTGGCAACCGTGAAAGCGGACAGTCGTATGAGCGTGGAAAGTACCAATGCAATAAAAGATTACTATGAAGCCGATCTTGAGGCGGAACGGATCCTGGGAGAGTTGAGGGCCGGCAAGGAAGTAGAGGGTGTAACGAAACAGGAAGGGATATACGCTTTTTCCTGCGAAATCTCTGACACCCAGGTGCTCAGTGTGATTGCTGCTATTGACGGAGAAAAATATGAAATCTATCAGTGGAAAGCAGTTCCCAGCAAGGAGTGGAGTCCTGAGGAGTATATTAAAGTATGGGAGCCGGAAGAATAGGCCGAAGAAACAGATGGAGGCAGTTACAATATGGAAGAAACGATGTCAAAAGAACCGATGAGGGAATATTTAAAAAAGGCAGTAGAGGACCGCGCATCTGATATTTTTGTGATCGCCGGAGGCCCGGTGAGTTATAAAGTGGACGGAACGATCCGGTCCATGGGTCAGGATAAAGTTTTTCCGGAGCAGACCAAACAGTTGATCGATGAGATTTATAAGTTGGCAGACAGGAAGATGGATAAATATGATCAGACAGGAGATGATGACTTCTCCTTTGCACTGGCAGGTCTTGCCAGATTTCGTGTCAATGCCTATCATCAGCGTGGATCTTTAGCAGCGGTAATCCGTGTGGTGCAATTCGATATTCCGGACTATCGGGATCTTTCCATTCCGGAAGAGATCATGAAGATTGCGGAGCAGCAGCATGGAATGGTGATCATTTCGGGAACAGCAGGAAGCGGAAAATCAACCACGTTAGCCTGCCTGATCGACAGGATCAATCATGAACGTGCGGCGCATGTGATCACGTTGGAAGATCCTATTGAGTATTTGCATCGAAATAATACTTGTATCATCAGTCAGAGAGAGATCGCCATTGATACGGAGAATTATCTGGCTGCTCTGCGGGCATGTCTTCGTCAGGCGCCGGATGTGATCCAACTGGGTGAGATGCGTGATTTTGAAACCATTCGAACTGCCATGACCGCAGCAGAGACAGGACATTTACTTCTGGCGACCTTACATACCAAAGGGGCTGTGAATACCATAGACCGTATCATTGATACGTTTCCGCCCCAACAGCAGGGACAGATCCGTACACAGTTGTCCATGATCTTAAATACGGTGGTTTCCCAGCAGCTGGTTCCCGGAGTGGACGGGCGAATGGTGCCGGTGTTTGAAATTATGAATATGAACAGCGCCATTCGAAATATGATCCGGGACAATAAGAATTATCAGATTGATAATGCGATCCAGACCTCGGCTGCAGAGGGAATGATCTCTATGGATCAGTCGCTTCTGAACTTGGTTCAGGAAGGACGGATCACACCGGAGGTTGCCATTGCGTATGCTACCAATCAAGAACAGGTGGCAAGAAAGGTTAATAGATAAAATTTTCCTGTATTTAACGCTACGTTGCATTTTAAAGTTAATAAGCACTTTTTAAACCGTTCTTTTTCCGAAAAGAGCGGTTTTTTCTATATTAAAGAAAAAGTTACATTTTATATTTTCCTTACAAAATTGAAAGGAAAATGAAAAGAAAAATGAACGTACAAATGTGAAATGTAACCGAAAATGTAACCATCAAATGTTATACTCGCTACATAGAAACACAGGAGGTGATGCATTTGCAAGGTAGGGCTATCGAAAATAAATACAGAAACACCGTTGTTTGCATTGACTCCTATAAGGAGAAAATCCTGAATGGACGACTGTACAATCCGTATCTGGATGGGGAGGTTTACTTTCACAGTACGATGGAGTTCATTGGAGCAATCGAAAATCTTCTGGAACAGATGGATTTTCCGAAAGCTTTTGAGGAGAAGAGAACGTTTGCAAAGCAAACAAAAGAAGGTTATGTGGTCCAAAGTTGTCCCTTAGATAAGGAAGGAACCCTGACAACCTTCGAATTGAAGATTTTCTTCAGACAGAATACGAGCTGGCAGGGAACCCTTTGCTGGATGGAAAAAGGCCGGGAAGAGAGTTTTCGCAGTGCGTTAGAACTGCTGATCCTGATGGACAGCGCACTAGAATCAATTTAATTTAAAATGCGGAGGAAGCAAAAATGAAAGGAAGAAGATTAGGAAGACGGATCGTGGCATACCTGTTGGCCCTGGTAATGGTGATCAGCATGGTAGGATTCCAGGCAGGAACTGTAAAGGCTGATGGATCTGAATCTGCCGGAACAGAAGGGACTGCATACGAAGGGACAGGAACCGAAGGAACAGGAA
>JBJEKY010000128.1:6099-9043 GCA_051878875.1 Lachnospiraceae bacterium
GGAACAGGAAGCGAAGGAACAGGAACTGAGGGAACAGGAAGCGAAGGAACAGGAAGCGAAGGAACAGGAACTGAGGGAACAGGAACTGAGGGAACAGGAAGTGAAGGAACAGGAACTGAGGGAACAGGAAGCGAAGGAACAGGAACCGAAGGAACAGGAACCGAAGGAACAGGAACTGAGGGAACAGGAACCGAAGGAACAGGAACTGAAGGAACAGAAACTGAAGGAACAGAAACCTGGACTTATCGCTACAATCAGTATGAAGTATATCAGCTGACACAGAGTCAGTTAGATGCAGCTTTAGCTGATGCTCCGGAGGGATACAAATGGGTATACACCTGTATTGTAGAAGAAGGTGAAGGCCATTATGATCTGGATACTGTAGTTTGCAAGACAGAAGCTCATGCACATAATGGCGAATGCTACACAGCGGAAGTGACCTGTGGTAATACAGAGCATACCCATACTGAAAATTGTTATGGAAGAAAACCTACTTGCGGATTAGGTGAGCATGTTCATGATGAAAGCTGCTATGGATTAGTTAAGACCTGTACCAAGCATGATCATGAAGAGGCAGGAGAAACTTATAAAGAATGTACTCTTGAAGGGCATACACATACAGATAAATGCTATAAAAAAACACTACTTGGGAAAAAGCTTATTTGCGAAAAAGAAGAACACCATCATGTTGAGGGTGTGTGCTATGGATATGTAGTTGGACAGAAACTTAATTGTAAGCACCCAGTTCTTCATTTGTTCCAAAATTTATTTGATTGGGAACATCCGGCAGAGTGTTATGATGATGTTTTCTGTACCGAAGAAAATCATACACATACTGATGAATGCTTTGAAACCAAGTTGACTTGTACACTGCACGTTCACGATGATGTAGATTGCTATGATGATCATGCACTGCTTTGTGGAAACGAAGAGCATACCCATACGGCTGATTGTTACACAGACAAACTGACCTGTGAGAAAGAAGAACATCAGCATAGCGTGGAAGAAGAATGCTACGCATGGGTAAATGGCCCGGAAGCAATATACAACTGCATGCTGGTAACCGAGGAAGACGACGGAATGGCAGAGTTAGGACAGGGAAATGAGGCTTTCTCCTATACCTTAACCGTAACCTGCAAAGATGGTGATCCTGCAGCTAATTCAAAAGTGACCGTTACACTGAAGGATTTTAACCCATTTGCTAAACATCCTACAATCTCCAGAGATTTATATACCGGAATCGATGGAAAAATCCAGCTTAATTATTCCGGAACCTATGATCGTATCATTTCTGTAACGGTAGATAATAAGGAAATCCTGACCGGAGAGATTAAGGTTGGTTATTTACAGAATAGATATTATGAAGATGATTATCAGTTAGAAGAGCATGAGTATGTTGAAGTAGAAGGAACAGCAGTTGCTCCGACAATCTATGAAGAAGGAAAGACAGCTGACCAGAAATGTAAGCATTGCGGTGCTGAGATCAAGGGAGAAGTAATCGAGAAATTGACATCCTATAAAGTATCTTACTATATGCTCAAACCTGGCATTGCCTTACCGGATGGAACAATCAGCAGTCCAACGAAAAACTGGATCAATATGAACAAATCCATTTTAGTGGAAAATGATCCGGAAGGATCCACAACCAGCAAAGATGTGATTGAAAAGGTACTTGGCAGTTCAGAAGAAATTTTGAAACCATATGAGCAGACCTTTGAATACAATGGCACCGTTTATACTTATGCAAAAGCAGAAGTATTCCGTATCATGAAAGAGAGTGATTATGATAAAGTTGGTTACCATGCAGACTGCAGAATGATCCGTGGATATAGTGAAGATGAGACAGTTCCATATGCAGAAAATGATATCTTTGTATTGTATGTGGATGAAGATGGAACCTTCATTGACAAAGGTTACATCTATGCACAGGACGGAAAAATCACCGTTGATAAGAGCCTGGATGAAACCTATAATAAAGTACATGATAATGGAAAGAACTACATCTTCTCCAACTGGATTGACGAGGATGGAAAAGCAGTAGAAGTAAACGGAACAGTTTCCGTAGGCGATAAGAAAGTAATCGTTTTGACAGCAAACTATGTTGAAAAACCACTTGCACGGTTCTTCCTCTTACGAAAAGGTGAAAAAGTTCCAAGCGAAAATGTAGATGATTCTTCTGCAAAATATGTGGGCATAGATGTAACAGGAGCTTTGAAAAGGGGTGTCGTAACCTATGAAAAAGATGGTAAGTTGCTAGTCGAAGATGGTGAGTTTAAATCTATAGAAGATTATATTGCTAAGGGTCTCGATGACGACGCAATTAATAGGTTATTACAAAAAGCCGACTATAGTCTAGATGATATTGAACGCTATGGTTTAACCATTGACTGGTTCCGTACCATGTCCTATGACAACGAGGAATTCTATCATGTAGATGGTCGTGTGATCTTTTCTCCAGTAGAGAATGTGAAAGTTAGTGTTTACAAAAAGGACACTGCAGGCACCGAAGAATTTGTCGGAAGTTTTTGGGTAAGCAAGAATAGTACAATTTCATCAGGTGCTATCACAGGAAGATATAGCGAATTACAGCCGACAGAAGGATATACTTTATCTTGGGAGAAGGCAGATGGAAGTGAGTATATCTTTGGAACACCTCTTGAAGGCGACACAGTAGTTTATGCAGTATATACCGTAAAGGAAAACGAAAACGGCGGAGAAAATGAAGACGGTACTAGCGGAAACGGCGGTGGTGGAAACACCAGTGATGACGGAAACGGCGGTGGTACCGGTGGAAACGGCGGAAACGGAGGCGGATCTACAGGTGGATCTACCGGCGGAAATAACGGTGGAAACAATGGTGGTAACACCGGAGATGGCGGCCTTGTGGAAATTCCGGAAGAAGATACTCCATTAGCACCGGAACCGGGCGATGACAACAACGATG
>JBJEKY010000129.1:0-1631 GCA_051878875.1 Lachnospiraceae bacterium
TCCTTAAGATCCTCCATAACCTGATCGAAGCGATCGAAGGTCAGGATGGGCATAAGGGGTCCGAAAATCTCTTCTCCCATCACCGCATCCGTTTCTGTCACCCCGTCCATCACGGTGGGTTCGATGCGGCATGTAGCCGGATCGGTCTTTCCTCCGTAAACCACCTTACTCTGATCCATCAGACCTAAGAGACGGAAAAAATGCTTTTCGTTGATGATTTTTCCATAATCGGGATTTTCCAGGGGCTTCTCTCCAAATTGAATTTCGATCTGCTTTTTCACTTCTTCTACAAACGCATCCTTTACAGACTGCTCACACAGGATATAATCCGGTGCCACGCAGGTCTGTCCACAATTTAAATACTTTCCAAACACAATGCGTTTCGCCGCCAGTTTCAGGTTGGCGCTTTTATCCACGATACAGGGGCTCTTTCCTCCCAGTTCCAGTACTGCCGGAGTGAGATGTTCTGCAGTATGACGCAGTACCTCTTTTCCCACATTCTGGCTTCCCGTAAAAAACACAAAATCAAATTTCTGATCCAGTAGTGCTGTATTCTCCGCTCTTCCTCCGGTGACCACCGCCACATATTCCGGTTCAAAGCATTCTGCAATGATCTTTGCCACTATTTCACTGGTAGCCGGTAAGTAGGCACTTGGTTTCACGATCGCGGTGTTACCTGCGGCAATGGCGTCTGCCAGGGGATCCAGAGTCAAAAGGAACGGATAATTCCAGGGACTCATGATCAGGGTATTACCGTAGGGCACCGGCTGCTTGTAGCTATGAGAAGCAAACTGGGCCAGCGGCGTGTGCACCGTTTTTCTCTTTGAGAACTTCTTCGTATGTCGGATCATATAGGAAATCTCCGATAAAACCAGGCCCGTTTCACACATGAACCCTTCGTAATGACTTTTACCCAGGTCTTCCTTTAATGCTTCATTGACCTGTTCTTCGTACTTTTTCACCGTAGCATACAGCTTTTTCAACTGCGTAATACGAAACTCCACCGGAATGGTGGCTCCTGTTTTATAAAAAGCGCGCTGCTGATTCAGCAGATTTTCTATTTCCTGATTTGTCATCTTCCTTACTCCAGTCTGCGATCTGATAATAGAATTGTTCTAACTCTTTTTGTGTCATAAGTTTGGGAACCGGGTACAACGGATTTGCTTCCTTTTGGGCATGTTCTGCCATCTTTGGGATATCCTTACTGCAAATCCCTTCTATTTTATCCGGAATTCCCATTTTGGAATTGAGTTCCCGGATTGCCCGGATAAACTTCTTTGCACCTTCTTCATTACTGTCCTCTGCCGTAGTGACACCTGCTACTATACCAAGCTCATGTAACTTTCTCCATGCGCTTTTTCCATAAGCATCCAACACATAGGGCATGATCACCGCGTTGGCCAGCCCATGAGGGGTTCCGTACTGCCCACCCAAAGAGTGGGCTACTGCATGAATGTACCCAACATAGGATTTGGAAAAAGCAATGCCCGCTTTGTGAGCGGCATGAAGCATGTTCTCTCTTGCTTTCTGATTATAGGCATCGCAGTAAGCAGTGTCAACATTTTCAAATACCAGTCGGGTGGCTTCCAATGCTAATCTCCTGGTCTCTTTTGTGGTGGAACGGCCGATAT
>JBJEKY010000130.1:0-1616 GCA_051878875.1 Lachnospiraceae bacterium
AATTAATCGATGAAGGAGCCAGCGTGGGAGTGGTAACCAACAATTTTCACGTGTTTCGGGCCCTGCAGATCGCCAAGAGCCAGGGGCTAACCAACATCTGCGGCATTGCAACCAAAACCACACCGCTGTATCTTCCCAACAATATGGTGCGGGAGTATTTTGGAGAATTAAAATACCTGATCAAATCACTTTAAGATGAAAAGGTGTAAAGCCTTTCTTTCATTACCTATGTTAATAAAAAAGAGAAGGAGGCAGATGGGTATGAAAATTACAAAAGTTGATCTGCTATTTTCCAAGCCGGTAGAGGATGGATGGAGACCTTTGTTTTGTCGGATTTATACTGATAGTGGTATCTATGGAGACGGAGAATTGGCTTTATCTTACGGAGACACTTTAGAGGCCGCTTTTGGGATTATGAAGGACCTGGCGCCAATGTTGATTGGTATGGATCCGTTAGATCATGAAGTAATCTGGCAGAAACTGTACAGACATTGCTTTTTTGCTTTGAATGGAGGACCGTTGACATTTGGTGGTATAAGTGCATTTGATATAGCGCTCTGGGATATTAAAGGAAAAGCTTTTCAAGTTCCGTTGTATAAACTGCTCGGAGGAAAACAGAGGAGTAGTTTGAGAGCTTATGCCAGTCAGTTGCAAAATGACTGGGGTGAGGGCAGAAGACCGGCCAGAACACCGGAAGATTATGCCCGTGTTGCCAGAACTGCTGTAGAAAAAGGCTTTGATGCCTTGAAAATCAATTTTTTGACATTTCATCCGAAGGATGGTCGTTATCCTGAAACAGAACAGACCGCATTTTTACATCCTTCCTACATGGAGACGGTAGAAGCCCGTATTGCGGCAGTACGTGATGCTGTAGGAAAAAATGTAGATATTCTTTTGGAAAATCATTGCTATACAGATAAATTGTCAGCTGTTCAATATGGAAATATGGCAAAAAAATATGGCATTTTATACTATGAAGAACCTACAACGCCTCATCCCGATTTGTTATCTTATGTGCATAGGGAAACCGGAATTCCGGTAGCCAGTGGAGAACGCATTTATTCCCGTTGGCAGTATCGTCAGTATTTTGAAAAGGATGCTATTCAGGTAATTCAACCTGATATTGGAACATGCGGGGGAATTACAGAAGTTAAGAAAATATGCGATATGGCTTACTTGTATGAAACCGGAGTACAGATCCATGTGTGTGGTAGTCCACTGGTTACGGCAGCCTCTTTACATCTGGAAGCAGCAATTCCCAATTTCGTATTACACGAATATAACGTAAATACAATGATGCCCCAGATGACGGGTTTGACAAAATTTGATTATCAGCCGGTGAATGGAAAAATGCCTGTTCCTGAATTACCCGGTATAGGAAATGAAATTGCAGACGAAACCTTTGCTCATAGTGAAGTAGTAACAATTAACTAATTAATGTGTTTTGAGGTTACTTACTTTGTATTATACTATGAAATTTATGAGTAACTCATATATTTGCTAATATCTTGTTTAGCAGGAGTCGATCTTCTACAATAAGTATGCTGAAACAAGCAAATAAGATTTTGGAGGTATTTCTGATGCTGAACGAAAATGTTGTGAAACTGCTGAAAGCA
>JBJEKY010000131.1:0-1577 GCA_051878875.1 Lachnospiraceae bacterium
TTGGTAGAAGTAGAGAAACTGCCTTGATAGTTTCTTTGTTCACGGTTATAATACAAGAGATACGTTTCTCTGCTCCAGTTAGAATTTTGGGGCAACATCTTTTATGATTGGAAGTGATAGCATGACCCCTACATTACCAGACAAGCTGTTTGCCTTAATTCAAGGCGGCGAAAATATGGAAGTGGAATTCAAAAAGTCCACCAATGATATTACAAAAGACGTCTATGATACTGTCTGCTCTTTTTCTAACCGAAACGGCGGACATATTTTCCTTGGCGTTAAGGATAATGGCACTATTCTTGGCATAAATCCTGATTGCATCGATCAGATGAAGAAGAATTTCGTCACGGCAATCAACAATGAAAACAAAATGTATCCTCCGCTTTACCTTACACCCGTGGAATATGAATACGATGGCAGAATCGTTCTCTACATTCGTGTGCCAGTCAGCCCCAGTGTTTGCCGTTGCTCCGGTCGAATCTATGATCGGAACCATGAAGGTGACTTTGATATTACAGATTGTCAGGAAGCCGTATACCAGTTATACACCAGAAAGCAAAACTCCTATTTTGTAAACCGCGTCTTTCCTGTGTTTAAGGTTACCGATCTACGCCATGATCTGATTGAACGCGCCAGGAAAATGACCCGCGTGCGTATGGAAGATCATCCGTGGAAAAGCATGACCGATGAAGAACTGCTGCGAACCGCCGGATTAATTCTCCGCGATAGTACAACCGGCAATGAAGGCATTACTCTTGCCTCCATATTGCTTTTCGGTCCCGATGATCTGATCTTCTCAGTACTTGCGCACCATAAAACCGACGCCATCTACCGTGTTTTTAACACTGACCGATACGATGACAGAGATGTTATAACGACAAACCTTTTGGATAGCTATGACCGTCTGTTCGAGTTTGGCCGGCAGCATCTCAACGACAACTTCACATTGGATGGAATCATCAGTGTAAGTTCCAGAAATAAAATACTGCGTGAGATTATCTCAAATCTTCTTGCGCACAGAGATTTTTCTAACGCCTATGTTGCCAAATTTGTCATAGAGCGTGATACACTGTATACTGAAAATGCCAACATTTCCCACGGATTTGGTAATTTGGAGCTCTCAACATTTTCTCCGTTCCCGAAAAATCCGGCGATCTCTAAAGTGTTCCGTGAAATCGGCCTTGCTGATGAGTTGGGTTCCGGCATGCGCAATACTTATAAATACACTCAGCTCTATTCTGGTGGTGAGCCCCAGTTCGTCGAAGGAAACGTGTTCCGAACCATCATCCCTCTATCGGAAGCGAATTATACAATGGCAGGGGCTTCGACTTCCGCAGAAAAGAGTGAGCCAGTCAGTGAGCCAGTCAGTGAGCCAGTCAATCTCTCTCCGACAAAACTTGCTAACCTGCTCGAATTCTGTTCCACACCTAAAACTCGTAAAGAGATGCAGGAGTATTGTGGTATAAAATCGGCTGAATACTTCCGAAAAACAGTAGTCAGACCACTGCTTGCATCAAATCTGTTAAAGCAAACCGTACCTGATAAACCAAATAGCCGCCTACAGAAATACGTCAAGG
>JBJEKY010000132.1:0-8494 GCA_051878875.1 Lachnospiraceae bacterium
ATTTGATATAAGAACCGTCTTTACGACGAGCACCTTTTACTGAACGAACAACTACTGCCTTTACAACATCACCTTTTTTAACAACACCGCCTGGTGTTGCATCTTTGACCGTAGCAGTAATGATATCACCGATATTCGCATATCTTCTGGTTGAACCACCCATAACACGGATGCAAAGGATCTCTTTTGCTCCTGTATTATCGGCTACTTTCAATCTACTTTCCTGTTGAATCATGCGGGTAGCCTCCTTTAATTATTTAACTCTTTCCATGACTTCCACAAGTCTCCATCTCTTATCTTTAGATAATGGTCTTGTTTCCATAACCTTTACGGTATCACCGATGTTACAGGTATTCTCTTCGTCATGTGCTTTTAATTTATAGGTTTTCTTTACGATCTTGCCGTATAAAGCGTGCTTAACATTGTCTTCTACAGCTACAACGATAGTTTTGTCCATTTTGTTGCTGACAACTTTACCAACACGTGTTTTTCTTAAATTTCTTTCTTCCACGATCTATAGCTCCTTTCTATAGGATAAGCTTAATTTTCAGCGTTTGCTTTTGCAGTGATCACAGTCTGAATTCTTGCGATATTCTTTCTGACTTCTTTGATTCTGCTTGTATTGTCAAGCTGGTTAGTAGCATTCTGGAATCTTAAATTGAAAAGCTCCTTTTTTGCTGCAACTAATGCTTCTTCTAACTCAGCAACATTCTTTGTATTTAATTCTTCTAAATATCTACTACTCTTCATTTGATTCACCGCCTTCTAAGTCTGCACGTGAAACTACTTTACATTTGCATGGTAATTTGTGTGTAGCAAGACGAAGAGCCTCACGGGCAACTTCCTCCGGAACGCCAGCAAGTTCAAATAATACACGGCCTGGCTTAACTACTGCTACCCAGTATTCTAATGTTCCTTTTCCGGAACCCATACGAGTTTCAGCTGGTTTTGCAGTTACTGGTTTATCTGGGAAAATTTTGATCCAAACTTTACCACCACGTTTTACGTGACGGGTCATAGCGATACGGGCTGCCTCGATCTGGTTAGAACGAATCCAGCATGGCTCAAGTGCCACAATACCGTACTCACCGTAAGTGATTTTATTTCCTCTTAACGCCTTTCCAGTCATGCTTCCGCGGAACTGTTTACGACGTTTTACTCTCTTAGGCATTAACATTATTTATCGCTCCCTTCCTTTGCACCTTTTGTTGGAAGGATTTCGCCCTTGTAGATCCAAACCTTAACGCCAACTTTGCCGTAGGTTGTATCTGCTTCTGCGAATCCATAATCGATGTCAGCTCTTAATGTCTGAAGTGGAATAGTACCATCTGTGTAGAACTCTGTACGAGCCATATCAGCTCCGCCAAGACGTCCTGAACATGCAGCTTTGATTCCTAAAGCTCCGGCTTTTCTACTTCTTCCCATGCAGGATTTCATTGCTCTACGGAAAGAAACACGGTTCTCTAACTGCAACGCAATGTTCTCAGCTACTAACTGAGCATCCTTGTCCGGTCTCTTAACTTCTTTGATATCTACAAGAAGTTTCTTGCTTGTGAACTTCTGGATCTCTGCTTTGATCTTCTCGATCTCTGCTCCGCCCTTACCAATTACTACACCTGGTTTTGCGGTGTAAAGGATTACCTTTACTCTATCTGTTGTACGCTCGATTTCGATCTTGGAAACACCGGCGTTGTATAATTTTTTCTTCAGATATGTTCTGATGTTGTAATCTTCTACTAAATAATCAGCAAACTCAGCATCAGCATACCATTTGGAATCCCAGTTCTTAATAACTCCGACTCTTAAGCCATGAGGATTAACTTTCTGTCCCATGTTTGCCCTCCTTATCTTTCATTCAGCACTACAGTGATGTGGCTCATTCTCTTCTCGATGCGATAAGCTCTACCCTGTGCTCTTGGTTTCACTCTCTTCATGGTAGGTCCTTTATTTGCGTAGCACTCTTCTACGTAAAGATTCTCAGCTTTCATACCATTGTTGTTCTCAGCATTTGCGATTGCTGATTTTAATAATTTCTCTATTACACTTGAAGCATATCTTGGATTGTAAGCTAAAATTCCAAGTGCTGTTTCTACGTCTTTACCACGGATAGCATCTAAAACGAAGCATGCCTTCTGAGTTGGGATTCTTGCATAAGATAACTTTGCGCTTGGTCTGGTATCTTTCTGCGCGTTTCTCTCTCTCTTAATTTGGGCTCTATGTCCTTTTGCCATGGCTAAAAACCTCCTTTCAACTGATCATTAACGACGAACGCCGGATTTCTTTTCATCTTTTCCGTGTCCTCTGTATGTTCTTGTTGCCACGAACTCTCCGAGTTTATGTCCAACCATATCTTCTGTTACATATACCGGTACATGCTTTCTTCCGTCATGCACTGCGATTGTATGTCCAACCATCTGAGGAAAAATAGTAGAACGGCGAGACCATGTCTTGATAACGGACTTGTCGCCTGAAGCATTCATAGCATCTACTTTTTTCAGTAAGCTCTGATCTGCAAATGGTCCTTTTTTTAATGAACGTGCCATAATCTTCCTCCTTATTATTTAGCCGCTTTTCCGTCTCTACGACGAACGATAAGCTTATTAGACTGTTTGTTTTTCTTTCTGGTCTTGAGTCCCAGTGCCGGTTTGCCCCAAGGAGTACATGGACCCGGACGTCCGATCGGTGCGCGTCCCTCACCACCACCGTGTGGATGGTCATTCGGGTTCATTACGGAACCACGTACGGTTGGGCGGATACCCATGTGACGTTTACGTCCTGCTTTACCGATCTTCACAAGGTTGTGATCTCCGTTACCGATAACACCTACGGTTGCACGGCAGTTTAACGGAACCATTCTCATTTCACCTGAAGGAAGTCTTAAGGTTGCGTATTTGCCTTCTTTAGCCATTAACTGAGCTGCAAGTCCTGCTGAACGAACTAACTGTCCACCTTTTCCTGCATATAACTCAATGTTGTGTACCTGGGTACCAACCGGGATGTTCTCCAATGGTAAGCAGTTACCAACTCTTACTTCTGCTTCCGGTCCGTTCATCAGCTTATCGCCAACGCTAAGTCCCTGAGGAGCAAGGATATATGCCTTTTCTCCGTCAGCATACGCGATCAATGCGATGTTTGCTGTTCTGTTCGGATCGTACTCAATTCCCAGCACAGTTGCCGGAATAGAATCTTTTCTTCTCTTGAAGTCGATGATTCTGTATTTTCTTCTGTTTCCACCACCCTGATGTCTTACAGTGATTTTACCCTGATTGTTACGGCCGGCATTTTTCTTTAAAGAAACGGTAAGTGATTTCTCAGGAGTTGTCTTTGTGATCTCAGCGAAATCAGAACCGGTCATATTTCTTCTGGAAGGTGTATATGGGTTATATGTCTTAATTCCCATTGTTGTTCTCCTTTCAATGTAGTGTTTTCTTTATCGCGTGTTGTCCTCACGCTTAGTCTGCCGAGTTTCTCATTCCCTTACGGGAGAACTTTTTACAGTCCGGAGAAGATCTCGATTTCTTTGCTATCTGCTGTCAGCTGAACGATAGCTTTCTTGGTCTTAGCAGTTCTTCCGACAGTCATGCCACGTCTCTTTTTCTTTCCGTCAAGATTCATGGTGTTTACAGACTGTACTTTTGTTCCTGCGAACATTTTTTCCACTGCTTCTTTAATCATGGTTTTGTTTGCTTCCGGATGAACAAGGAAAGTGTATTTCTTCTCGCTCATAGCATTCATACTCTTCTCGGTTACTACCGGTTTGAGGATAACGTCATAATATTTAATTGCTGCCATTATGCATACACCTCCTCGATCTTTGCTACAGCGTCTTTTGCAAGAACAACTGTCTTATGCTTCATAACATCATATACATTCAAAGAGTTGATCTGAGTTGTCTCAACTCCGGAAATATTTCTTGCAGACATGATCACGTTCTGATCCATATCGGAAAGAACTACCAGTGCACCTTCTGCCTTTAAGTTGTTTAAAACTTCGCAAAGCGCTTTGGTCTTGATCTCATCTAACTTTAATTCATCAAGAACGATGAATTTGTTCTGGTTTACTTTTTCAGTTAAAGCAGACTTTAATGCTGCTCTCTTTTCTTTCTTGTTTAATTTGAAAGAGTAATCTCTTGGTGTTGGTGCAAAAACAACTCCACCACCGGTCCACTGCGGAGCTCTGATAGAACCCTGTCTTGCGTGTCCTGTTCCTTTCTGCTTCCATGGCTTTCTTCCGCCACCGCTTACTTCGGAACGTGTTTTTGCTTTCTGTGTTCCCTGACGGTTGTTTGCCAGCTGCTGAACAACTGCCATATGAACCAGATGCTCGTTTACTTCAACGCCGAATACTGCATCGTTAAGCTCAAGGCTTCCAACTTCAGCGCCCTTCATATTATAAACTGTTACGTTTGCCATTTATGTGTTCCTCCTTTCCAAACAGTGCTACCTAAGCCTTTACAGACTCTTTGATGGTTACTAAAGATTTCTTTGGTCCCGGAACAGCGCCTTTGATAAGAAGTAAGTTCTTTTCTGCATCAACTCTTACTACTTCAAGGTTCTGTACAGTTACCTTAACGCTTCCCATGTGTCCCGGCATACCTTTGCCCTTGAACACTCTGGATGGGCTGGAACATGCACCGTTGGAACCCTGGTGACGATGGAACTTAGAACCATGCGCCATAGGTCCTCTGTGCTGTCCGTATCTCTTGATAGCACCCTGGAATCCCTTACCTTTGGAGATTGCTGTTGCATCGATCTTGTCGCCTTCAGCGAAGATGTCTGCTTTGATCTCGTCAGCAAGTTTGTACTCATCAGCGTTTTCCAGCTTGAATTCGCGAACGAATCTCTTGGAAGAAACACCAGCTTTTGCGAAGTGTCCTGCTTCAGCCTTGTTAACGCCATGTCTGTTTCTGATTTCTTTCTTTCCTGCAGCGTCTTTGCTAACTACTTTTTCTTTCTTGTCAGCAAATGCTACCTGAACTGCGCTGTATCCGTCATTTTCAACGGTCTTGATCTGTGTTACAACGCACGGACCTGCCTGCAATACAGTAACCGGTACTAAAACGCCGTCTGCATTGAAGATCTGAGTCATTCCGACTTTGGTTCCTAAAATTGCTTTCTTCATTTTCTTTCCTCCTGTTAATCTACAGCGGAACGCATGCGCGTTCATCCTAGAACAGTCGTATAAGTGGAACATAAAGTTGCTTCTATACTAAACCAATTCAGGATTGTTACCTATTTGTTTTTCATTTTGATATCAATGTGAACACCTGCAGGCATTTCCAGTCTGGATAATGCATCCACAGTTTTCTGTGTTGGCGCGATGATATCGATCAGTCTCTTATGAGTTCTCTGCTCGAACTGTTCTCTGGAATCCTTATACTTATGAACGGCACGAAGAATGGTAACAACTTCCTTCTTAGTTGGAAGTGGCACCGGTCCGCTCACCTGTGATCCGGTTTTCTTTACAGTTTCGATGATTTTCTTTGCGCTTGCATCTACTAACTGATGCTCATACGCTTTGAGAGTTATTCTCATTACTTGACTTGCCATAAAAAAAGTCGCCTCCTTATTCTTATTGGGGATATCTCCCATAATGAATGGCGGTGACTGTACACTCTCCCGTGTGTATCGCTGTATAAACACACGTCGTTTCTGCCTTTCGCAGACGATTTCTTATGAAGTACAGTGACTTGTCGCCAGTTTTCTAACATGACATTTGCTCCACGGAAAACCTGTCGCTTCGATATTTCATTGCGACAGCAACCTCACGCTTCAACGCTCTTATGTCACAGCAAGGTTCAGTATACACGATAAACAATAGGGTTGCAAGGCTTTTTTTCGAAAAATTGTATTTTTTCAAGTACAATTTCATTTTCCCTTTTTCGGTGCTTTTGTTTGGCCTTTCCCTATGCTATAATGGGGTGGTTGAACAGGGTTAGTCCGCGGCCGCGGGATTATGTTATTGGCACCGCGCGAGGCGGTCGGGTGGTAGCTTGATGATTGACGGCGGCCGCGCGAATTTTTCGCAGCGCAGACATTTTTTCGCTCATACCGAGAGCGGCCGCGCGATTTTTTCGCAGTGCAGGCATTTTTTCGCTCATGCCGAGAGCGGCCGCGCGATTTTTTCGCGCTGCGCTCTGATTTTCGCTAAAATCACGTGGATTGAGGTTCCTTTTTTAATGAAATAGCGATTTTTCGCGCTAGTCTTTTGTTTTTCGCGCATTTTTTCAAAATCCGCGCGAAAAATCAAGGAATACGGAGATTTTTCGCTATTCCATTGAAAAACCGGGGCCAAAACCTGCTAAAATAGCGAAAAATCGTTCCTTCAGGCTATTTTCTCGCTAAGCGGGAAGTTGGGAACACGGTAACTGCCGGCACGAAGCAATCCGCAACGACAAATGCCCTGCCAGACAAAAGCCCGTGTCACGTTGACCACAAGCCTGAGCAGAAGCGCAATTGCGGAGTGCCGGAGAATTCGCGGCGCATACGCGCCGATGTAACCATTCAACAATTAACACTATAAAATAGGAAGAAAGAAATTTTACAAGATGTGGATAGCAAATAATTGGATTGATTATGAGGTCCTTGATACCTCGCATGGAGAAAAACTGGAACGATGGGGTGATTACCTTCTGGTCCGTCCGGACCCCCAGGTAATCTGGGATACACCAAAACAGCTTCCCGGCTGGAAACATCCCAACGGACATTATTATAGAAGTAAACAAGGCGGCGGCAACTGGGAATTCTTTGATTTGCCTGATCAATGGTCGATTTCATACAAGTCATTGGCCTTCCAGCTGAAGCCTTTTAGCTTTAAACATACCGGATTGTTTCCGGAGCAGGCAGTGAACTGGGACTGGTGCGCCGAGAAGATCCGTAGCGCTCACCGACCCATTAAAGTTTTGAACCTTTTTGCCTATACCGGAGGTGCAACGCTTTCCGCAGCTGCCGCCGGAGCCAGCGTCACTCATGTGGATGCTTCCAAAGGCATGGTAACCTGGGCCAAAGAAAATGCCCAGTCTTCCGGTTTGTCGGATGCCCCCATCCGCTGGCTGGTGGATGACTGCGTAAAATTTGTGGAGCGGGAAATCCGCCGGGGCAATCACTATGACGGCATCATCATGGATCCTCCTTCCTATGGAAGAGGTCCCAAAGGTGAGACCTGGAAGATCGAAGAAAGCGTCTTCCCGTTTATTCAATTATGTACACAGTTGTTAAGTGATGACCCATTATTCTTTTTGATCAATTCGTACACCACCGGTCTGCAGCCGGCGGTGCTGACTTATATGTTAAGTACCGCTTTAAAACCCTTTGGCGGACACGTGGAAAGTTCCGAGATCGGGCTTCCCGTTTCTTCCAACGGACTGGTTCTGCCTTGCGGTGCCAGCGGACGATGGGAGAAGTAGATGTAAACAATCTCCGGCGATCAAGGTCGCCGGTATTTTTTATCTTAATATTTCTTTTTTTCGCTATCCATGATATAATCAAAGCAAATTTTCGCCGGCTTTCTACGTTCGGCATAAGGAGGTATTCTTATTTATTCTTTATTTAATCAAGCTACTGAGTTGTTGCCTAAACTCGAACTACAAATTTCGATTCTGCAGAAACAACTCCAACAATTTCCCGAAGGTGACCTGCGCATTTGCAAAAATCATAATGGATATCGCTGGTATCATTCTCATGACCACCAAATAAATCTAATTCCAAAGAAAAAACGCAGCCTTGCCGAATCCCTGGCTTACAAACAGCATCTGATATTTGAATTATCCCAATTAACCCATGAGCGAGATGCCCTTCTTTCGTATCTACAGAATTTTCCCATGAAACATTCTTCTATTACCCAAAAACTAATTTCATCCAACGAATACAAAAGTCTGCTTTCCTCCCACATTGTTTCCAATAATCAATTTATTCGTGATTGGCTCGAAACACCTTTTACCCCAAACCCTTTCCATCCGGAACATTTGATCTATCCATCCATTACCGGCCAGATGCGACGTTCTAAATCCGAAGTCATCATCGAAACCGCACTTTTCAACCATGAACTTCCTTATCGTTACGAATGTCCCCTTGAGAAAAATGGAATTCTGCTTTATCCGGATTTTACAATCCTACATCCCCGTACATACAAAGAGTATTACTGGGAGCATTTCGGCAAAGCCGATGACAATGGTTACGCACTCACCATCGGCGATCGGATACGAAAGTACTGCAGCATCCAGATCGTGCCTTCATTAGATCTTATTATGACCTTTGAAACCAAGGAACGACCCCTGGATCCGAATCTGGTAGAAGAAACTATTCAACATTATTTTGGAATGTAATGTCACAAACCCGGATATTAGCAAATGTCCGAAAAAGGTGCAACCGCAAAAATAAGCCGTTGCTAATGCAACGGCTTACTATCTATGTAACCAAATCTATGCTGTAACCTGAACAGACCGGTTTTTATATTCTTTCACAATATGTCCCATAAGGTCCCTTCGGGTGACAAT
>JBJEKY010000133.1:0-3608 GCA_051878875.1 Lachnospiraceae bacterium
TTTACCTATGTCCTGTTTGAACTCTGCAAACAGCTTATTTATTGTAGCATAAGATTTTCCTACATGCAAGCGATTTACAAAGTTTTTTTCACTTTTACGAATAATTTTTACAGGATCCGTTTACGGATGATGTCGGTGGTCACTTCTTCATTGGTCTTACTGTTGGCAAAAATACGTAATACGGTCTCTGCCACATTATCTGCCTTCACACCATTCAAGCCACGGCGCATGATCTCCATTGCCTGTTGTTCCTGTCTTGATAACAGCAGATCGTCACGCCGTGTTCCGGATTTGATGATATCCACCGCCGGGAAAATACGTTTCTCGGAAAGTTTCCGGTCAAGCACCAATTCCATGTTACCGGTTCCCTTGAACTCCTCGTAAACCACATCATCCATTTTGCTTCCGGTATCTACCAGAGCCGTTGCCAGCACGGTCAAGCTTCCGCCCTCTCTCATGTTTCTGGCTGCACCGAAGAATTTCTTCGGCATATGAAGTGCTGCCGGATCCAGACCTCCGGTCAGGGTACGGCCACTGGGTGGCACAGTGAGGTTATAAGCACGGGTAAGACGGGTAATGCTGTCTAATAAGATCACTACATCATGTCCATGCTCCACCAGACGCTTTCCACGCTCTAACACCATCTCTGCCACTCGCTTATGATGTTCGGGAAGTTCATCGAAAGTAGAATAGATCACTTCCACATTTTTTCCCTGGATCGCTTCTTTGATATCTGTCACTTCCTCCGGACGTTCATCGATCAAAAGGATGATCAGCTGCATTTCCGGATTGTTACGGAGGATTGATTTTGCACACTGTTTTAAAAGTGTAGTCTTTCCTGCTTTTGGCGGAGACACGATCATACCACGCTGTCCTTTTCCGATAGGTGCCACCAGATCCACCACCCGCATGGCTGTGGTACAGCCCGGATACTCTAAGTGCAGTCTTTCATCCGGGAAGATCGGTGTCAGATCCTCAAAAGAAGGACGTCTGAAACAGTTCTCCGGCAGTTCTTCGTTTACACTTAATAAGTACAGTAGCGCAGAATATTTTTCGCCCTGATTAGGAATACGGATCTTTCCTTTGATACGGTCACCGGTCTTTAAATGGAACCGGCGGATCAGGGATGGTGCTACATACACATCCACCTCACCGGGCAGGAAATTATCGCTTCGGATAAAACCATAGCCATCCTGCATAACCTCCAGGATTCCGCAGGCTACTTTTCCACTGTCTAAGGCATTGACCTCGTCAGACATTTTGCTCTTTAACTCTGCATCTCTTGCCGCCTCTTCCGGGGTCATGCTGTAATCCGGGATCTTGGGATAGTGCTCCCTTGGGGCATTGTGCTCCTTATTATCGCCACGCTCTTTGTTTTCTGTACGTTCACGGCTTTCAGAACGTTCTCTGCCCTCTGTGCGCTCTCTGGCTTCCCCACGTTCTCTGGTTTCAGGCTGCTCTCTGGTTTCATGCTGCTCTGCAGTTTCTGTACGCTCACGGGATTCAGACTGCTCTGCGGTTTCTGTGCTTCCTTTACCTGCAGCCGCTTTTTCTTCTTCATCTTTTTGAAGCATCGCTTCAATAACCTGGGCTTTTCTAAGTCCGGATACCTTTAACCCGCGGTGCTGCGCAATATCTTTTAAAGCCGCAAGGGAAAGGCTTTCATACTTTTCTCTCATCAATTATACTCCTCTAAACTCTAAGTGGGTAATTTGTCAGAATTGACTCGTCTGTGACAGATTGAACTTCTTTTATTATACCTTTTTCTATAAAAAAGGCAAGCAATTTTTGTGTTTTGTCTCCAAACCACTCCAAAACGCCCATATCAAAAGTTTTCAAAAATTCAGTTGACAAACAGAGATCCTTTTGATATTATTAATTAGTCGCGTGGTGACATGCGGAAGTGCTGGAATTGGCAGACAGGCAAGACTAAGGATCTTGTGTCCGTATAGACGTGTGGGTTCAAGTCCCATCTTCCGCATTATATTTTATAGTGAGTTGTCTAGTGTTATCTAGGCAACTTTTTTATTGCTCAAACCCTTGATTTTACTGGGTTTCTTAACCCTCACTTTGTTCATTGGGTAGCGTTGGCATTATGTCCTTATTTGTGCCTTTTGAGGTACAAATGCGGTAAAAAGTGCGGTACGAAATGCGGTATAAAACAAGGGATCCCGGCTGTTTTTCAAAAAGAAATGCGGTAAATTTTTTCAAAAAAAGAGGGGCACCGGAAAAGTGCCCCAAAAACTTACTTATTTTGTCCTTGTCTTATTCTCCTAACATAGGCAAGAATCCATTTTAAAAACTCTTCGTTATTGATCTCCTGCAACTCTAAAATAATTTGATTCTTTATGCTTTCCATATTTTTCCTTTCTGCTATGAAACTCTTATAATTATATCATTCATTGCTTTTACTTTGTTTTCCGTCATAACGTGGGTGTAAAGGTTCAGTGTAATACTTATGTCTTTATGCCCCAGTATTTCAGAAAGTATTTTATAGTCCTGCGGCCTTTGTTCTATAAAGCGTGTTGCAAACGTATTCCGGAAGGCGTGGCAAGTAAATGGCTCTATGCCTGCGGCCTTGCACAATCTCTTTATTTCCCTGTTTAAACAGTATTCCCGGAGTATTTTACCATCCATTGACCGAAAGAGAAGCCCGCTCCTTTCCAGTCCGAAAAAGTCTGTATTAAACTTTTCCTGCTTTCTAACGATCTCTTTTACATCATCCGTTAAAGGAATGTCCCGGATCCCGCTTTTTGTCTTTGCATTTTCGCCAACTACATAAGCGCCCGTTTCCGTTCTCGATATAGTCCTTCTAACATGAATAAAGCCGTTTTTAGCGTCTATATCAGTTGGATATAGGGCTGTAAGCTCTCCAACCCTAAGCCCTGTTTTTACCATCATAAGAAAGTCATAATAATAAAAGCTATTCTTTTCCTTTGCCACCTGGAAGAATTTTCCCGTTTCCGTTTCCGACAATGCCCGGTGTTTATTCTCTCCTATTGGTGGAATATCCCGCTTTAGCTGTTTTAGGGCTCTGCATGGATTCTTTACAATGGTATCATCCAGGACGGCACTTTGAAACACATGATTCAAATGCGAGAAGCAATTATTAAGGTTTTGCGGCGTTTTGCCATTATCAAGAAGTTTCTGCCTTGCCGTTTCAATATCACGCCTAGTAATGTCTTTGATCTTCATATTGCCAAATACAACTCCCTTTGCCAATTCTACGGCCGCAATATTGTTGAACTGGCATCTTTGCGCACGCAATGTACTTTCTTTAATCTCGCGGCTCCTAACCTCGTCAAAATGGGCGTAATACTCATACAAGGAAGGGTTGTATACCTTTTCATACCCTCTTTCTAATTCTGCCTTCTTTTTGGCTACATTCTCAAATAGTTCCTGCTCTGTCTTTCCGTAAACATCATATCTTTTTCCATTATAGGAAATTGTCTTACGAAAATTACCATTATGCTTTTTTGTCCTAGCCATGGTTTAATAACTCCTTTCTACTTGCAGGAAATACGCCAGGATGATAATATATTTCCGTGAGTATATACCCGCATTATGTTGGTGTATGCCTACACTCTTTATTGGAAGTCGTAACTTTG
>JBJEKY010000133.1:3708-8492 GCA_051878875.1 Lachnospiraceae bacterium
GGCTTTTTTGTTGTTCTTATAAATTCATAGCAGGACGGACGCAATATGTAATATATTGCTCATCTGTCATTCCATTACCCTTTTCAGCTTCGGTTAATTCAATTCCAATAACATCCGCTAGTTTCAAAAGTTCTGCATTCAATTCCAGGATCTGCGTAATGTTGCCCGGCTTTAACTTCATATTCTCAACAAGGGAATAAATATGTTTCGCCTTTTCAGATGATCGACTAAATAAAGGTAAATATGTATCGGAGTATTTGATTTTATTTCCTTCCAGGACATTCCGCAACATTGCTAACGCCTGGTATCTTCCTGTCAGAGAAACAATTAGCTTTCCGGCGGTCATAATATCCAATTTCTCTCCCAGTACATTTACAAGGTTTAATGCGCCCTGTAACTCCGGATCCGTGATCTCAAATAAATTTTCGTTTTCGGTTTCTGCATCAATGATCTCTTTTACACTCTCCAACATAGCGTCAAGGCGTGCCTGGTTTCTGCTTAACATATCCTGCAACTCCCTGTTTTCAAATTCCTTTTTATACTCTTCCGTATAACAATCAAATTTCTTTTCTTTTTCGATTCTCTCCATACTGGACATGAAATTTTCGGCCAGCTTCCTATCATCTTCCAGTAATAAGACAATGTTTTTCTTTGCTACATCATGACTAATCATTAGCGTTTTCCTCACTTTCTTTGCTCTCTTCAAGAATGACGTTTAAAGCGTCCCTTGTTTCTTTGAGTTCATTGTTTGCCAGTTCCATCAAATACGGAATTGGAACATTCAGATCGGCTTTTTTATTCTTACAATCAATAGTGCAACTTACACTTTTACCATCAAGACGTTCACACGATTTTAAATAATCCTGTATGTCCCTTAAATCAAAAAGCCTGTCGCTCAATTCCTTAATTTGTTTCATCTGTGTTTCCTGCATTGAAGTATTCTCCTTTCAAAATAAAATTTTGTGGCATTGATTCAATAGCATTTTTGTAATGCTCACACTCCGGAACATATAACCATTTCAGATATGGTTTATCCTTTAAATCCTGCTCCTTACTCATTTCAGCAACTCCAGGAATGCAATGATCACTTTGTTGCTTTTGGAAAAACAAATGGCACCATTCATCATTCCACATCATATTTACAAAAGCAGGGATCTCCGGATTCTCACACATTATTGCGGCTATATCATCCATAGTTCCACTTTTTTGCATGGTACTTTTTCCATGTTCTACTAAATAGAGTTCGTATTCATTCAGCCAAAAAGAAATGATCCTAAGTTCATAATAGGGGGCGTTTTCTTTTTTGTGGGCTCTTAACTTTTCCAATACTCCCTCGATTTTTTCAAGTCTGCTTAAATAGGATTGCACTAACTCACCCCCTTATAATTGAATTTGTCATACTCTCTTAACTCTGCTTCGATTCTGTCCAGTCGTTCGATATTTTCGTTTGATTCTGTCCAGGATCGGCATTGTGATAATAATACTTGAATGGCACTTACCTTTATATTTGCGGGTGTTTTGGGGCTTCTAATAATCCGCATTAGCTCTTCCACGGCCTCGCCCATATTAGCCTGCATACTGGCAATAGCACCCCTCATAAGCTCTGATTTTCTCTCCCTTAACAGATTTTGAAAGTCCTTGTCGGCTCTATATCTGCTAACAGTTCTTGGAGATATTCCGGCATTTTCTGATATTTGTGCTATGGTGTTTCCTGTAAGGAATGCATTTATTACCCTTTCGGGGATATTTTCAAGATTTTTCACGGGATCACCACCTTTCTCTAGGATTTTTGCGTCATTTATCGCCACCCCTCGCCCCCAAGATATTCCAACAAGGAAGAACGCAAGCGGGGAAAACGGCTATTCACTACACAATGGATTTTTGTTTTTGTGCAAAATATGTAAAATAAATACAAACTTTTTAAATTTACTCTTATAGGACTTTACTTTTTTTTTGCACATTTTACACAAAAGGGTTATCCGTTTCCGGTAGACTATTCTCTACAAAGGAATAATTCTTAATAATGTTTCTTATAGTTCTGCCGTCAACAGTTCCGGAAGCTGACCACAAATTTTTCTTTCGGATTTCTGCAATAAAATTGCTTTTGTTCTCTGCATAATACCCGTTATCCCTGCACCATGCTTGATAGTCCTCAAACACTTCCTTAACAGATAAATTTGAACTGGATTCTATAAGTCGTTCTGATATGTAGCTTCCAAGTTTATCAGATTTTTCCCGGTATTCCTGGTTGGCATCTAGTATATCCTTAGGCGGTTGCAAGCCCTCTTCCTTGTATAGCTTATAACCATCAATGCACCAATTAAGGATCCCGCTTAAATTCTCTGCTGTTCGTAATCTCTGCTTTAGTCCTTTGTCCCTGTCCTTGCCTAGAAACTGTCTGTTAAATTTAATAACATTCATTCTGTCAGATGAAAAAAGCGTATCGTCCGACACATTGGGAAGGTAATTGGTATTCATAAATAACTTAAACTCCGGAACAAACTGGAATTCTTTTTGGTATAACTCCCTGGCTGTTATGCTATCTCCCCCGGTAAACTGTTTTAGCGTGGCCTCATCCAGTTGCATCCGTTTAGGCGGTTCAGATACTGTTAAAAATCTGCACCCTTTTAGCCTAGCCACATCACCGGACGCCCGTTTACTGTCCTTAATATCCTTTTTGGCTATCGTTTCCGGGTTCATGTTCAGAGCATAGCCCTTTTCATTCCCTAACATATAAGCAATGGTTTCAACAAGTGTACTTTTTCCGTTTCTTGTTTTCTCGCCATAAAGAATAAAACAGGTTTCTTCCCTGGTATCGCCTATTAGAGAATAGCCAATAGCCTTTTGCAAGTATGCTATTTTGTCCTTATCGCCTTCCATTACATCATCAATAAACTTTACCCAATCATTAGACCATTTGCCTGTATCTAAAGAAACATTGCACACTTTGGAAAGAAGGAAGTCGGGATCATGAAATAAAATAACCTCTTCCCTGTCTAAATGCTTACTACCTGGAAGGCCTTTGCTTAAATCCAAAACGCAATTCTTTAGGTTTAGCAAATAGGGGTTAGCATCCAATTGCTCGGCAGAAAAACAATGTCGGTCTTTTGCATCCTCGATCATACGCTTGCGCTTGTTCAGATCAGAAAGTTTTACAACTTCCTTTAAATAGCTGTCCCGCCTGCTTTCGTCTTTAATTGTTGGGGCATATTCCAGTAATTCATCATAAAGGAATTTTGCACATCTTGAGGCTTCCATGCCGCCCTCATCAATCGTCCAAACAATGCCATCATACTTATACCACTCTTTGGCCGTTGTATTGAACCGCAAACGATCATAATATACAAATGCAAATAACTCCCCGTTTGCTTTATCTCCATAGCGTTGGTATTCCGGCTTGTATGATTTTATCCGGTCAAAATACTTATCTTTAATCTCAACATGAAGCGTTTTAGTATTACTGGCGGCGTCCTTTTCCAGTTCCCTACGCTTTTCCAGATAATAAGAAACATACTCGCCTAATTCCTGCAAAAAAGAATTTACAATGTTTTCATCCTTGCATTTTTCCAATAAAGAAGAACTGGCCTCATTTACCGCATCAAGATACTTTTTATTATCAAACTCAAACCCGGAATAGCTTTTGGCAATGATCTGTTCAAAGTCTTTTTCAGAATAAAAATCTGTATTCAATATAGCCGCCTCTACTTTCCGCATTGTTCAGAAAAATACCTGTCCATTTTTTCGGCATCAAATCTTACAGTTCTGCCAAATCTAATCAATGCTCCGGATTTTTCTGCAAGTTCATAAGTTAACTTATTTCCAAGGTTATATCTTTCTTTTGCCATTGGAAGAGTTATAAACCTTGAGTTGTTATCTCTGTTTGTTGCTTTTCGCATATACTCACCTCTCTCTATAAAAAATAATGGTAAAACAGTAAAAGATATTGCGCTCTATCTATACTTATTGTATAATAAACTTTAAGTTAACGCATTAACATTTTAAGTTTTTTAAACTTTAAAAATATGCAAAATAATTGCGCTAGGAGAAAATACAATGTCAAAAAATAAACTAGAAATTAAAGAAAATGTTGTTCGTAGGTTAGAACTAACAATGATAGAAAATAATATTAATCAAACAGAACTTGTAAAAAAAGGAGTTGGATCTTCTACACTATTATCCAATATACTAAATCGTAAAGCCGGTTTAAGTGAATATGTAGCCTCAAAATTGGCTGAGGAACTTAATGTTAGAACGGAGTATTTATTATGTATCGACGACTACAAAACAGAACAAGACAAAAAATGGGGGGAAATAAAGAAAGAAAATGATTTAATAGATTCATTTGAATATTTATTATCGGATATGGGAATTAGCATTGAATTTTGCGGAACCCACGAAACAGATTATATTATTGGTTCTTATGAAGAATATGATCGGGAGAATGATACAACCTATTGTACAGATAAGTATGAGGAAGAAGGCCTAAATAAAATAACTCTCAAAAATGGAGAAGAGTATATTTTAACAGATCAGCAACTGTCAGAGATAAGAAACGATATTTTTTCTTATGTTGAAATGCGAATTAAAAGAAATTGCAAATACTTTAACGAAGAAAATGTATTAACATACTGGGAAGATATAATTGCAAGTAAGCGTCCGGGAAATGTAATAAAACATTGAAAAGCGGTATAAAATGCGGTAAAATCTCCGCAAAGCCTTGAAAATAGCGGGGTGTTGGTATAAGTCCCATCTTCCGCATTGAAAAAGAAAGCCTCAGGTGGAAA
>JBJEKY010000134.1:0-8149 GCA_051878875.1 Lachnospiraceae bacterium
TTTATTTGTTCTGCCCTATTTTCTTGGGTAACCCCTACTTCTTTGTTTCAAACTTGTTCCTTCCTTAAACACATTAGCATTAGGTGATGATGTGGCAACAGGACTTGGTGTAAACGTGACAATGGTGCGTGGATTATCCGCACTTGCAGGTGTATTGTTATGCGCATCTGTGACAGCTTTGGCGGGACCTATCAGTTTCATTGGTCTCATGGTTCCACATTTGATACGTGCACTTGTTGGTCCGGATTTAAAAAAGATAATGCCTTTAGCCGCAATTTGCGGCTCCTGTGTACTACTGATTTCGGACGTTCTCGGACGAATTTGGGGCAGGCCCGGCGAGTTGGAATCCGGAATCATCACAGCATTGATCGGCGGTCCTGTTTTTATTTTTATTATACGAAAGGTCAGGGTGCGCTCCTTATGATGGGAAAAGATACCATTTTGGCAGGTTATCATAAAAGAAAAAAAAGATACCGCATTACTGTATGCATATTGCTTTGTCTTGTTATTTTACTTGTCTTAATTATGATGATTTATGGAAACACCATATACACACCGGGTACAATTCTGAAGGTATTAATGGGAAGTGAGATAAAGGGTGCCACCTTTACGATAAAAACACTTCGATTACCGCGTATGTTGGCAGCAGTACTTTGCGGGATAGCTTTTGGACTGGCAGGAAATATTTTTCAAAAATTATTAGGTAATCCGCTGGCAAGTCCTGATATTATCGGTGTGACTTCCGGAACGAGTGTTGCCGCCGTATTTGGGATCCTCGTATTAAAGTTAAACGGAAATATCGTATCTATAATGGCTGTTTTATCAGGCTTACTCGTTTCCGCCGCAATATATTTTCTCTCCCAGGGAGATGGTTTTTCAAATGGGAAATTAATCTTAACAGGAATAGGCATGCAGGCTTTTTTAAATGCTTTAATCTCGTGGATGTTGTTAAAAGCCTCAGAATATGACGTATCGAGTGCCTTAAGGTGGCTCAGCGGGAGCTTAAATGGGGTATCGATAGATCAGATTCCGCGACTTGCAGTTATGGTGTGTTTATCTGGAGTAGCTATTCTTCTTCTAAACAGACACTTGGAAATTTTACAGCTAGGGGAGGCACATGCGAAAGTGCTTGGTATACGAATTGCAGTAGTACGGTTCAGTCTTATTTTATGTGCTTTACTTTTGATTGCATTTGCAACGTCTGTGACTGGGCCGATTGCCTCTGTAGCTTTCCTGGCAGGCCCAATTGCTACAAGAATCTCAGGCGACGGAAAAAGTAATCTAATGACTTCTGCCCTTACCGGTTGCGTACTGGTAATGACTTCAGATCTTATCGGACAGTATGCTTTTCCATCCCGTTATCCGGTTGGTGTTGTTACAGGTATTCTTGGTGCACCTTATTTGATTTATTTATTGATTCGCATGAATCAAAAAGAAGGTTAAGAACATCAGCCCGTGTACATTTTTCATAATTGTAAAAACAGGAGTAATACATCATGAATCATCATACATTAGCGGCAGAACACATAAATGCCGGATATAACCATAAAACCATTCTTTCGGATGTCAGCGTTACGATTCCGAAAAACAAGATCAGTGTAATCCTTGGTGCAAATGGATGCGGAAAATCGACGCTGTTGAAAACATTTGCAAGACTGTTGACTCCGCAAAACGGCCAAATCGTACTGGATGGCAAAGCTGTTTCTGAAATTTCGTCCAGACAAATGGCAAAAATACTTGGTCTTTTACCACAGTCACCAGTTGCACCGGATGGAATCCGGGTGATTGATCTTGTTTCAAGAGGTCGTTTTCCGTATCGGCAATTTTTAAAAAGTATGACTAAAGAAGATTTTGCAGCGGTAGAAGAGGCAATGGAGATCATGGGAATTAAGGAACTTGCAGACCGGTCTGTAGATGAACTTTCCGGTGGTCAACGCCAGCGTGTCTGGATTGCTCTGGCATTAGCACAGCAGACGGATATTTTGCTTTTGGATGAGCCAACAACTTTTTTGGATATTTCTTACCAGATAGAAATTTTAGATATGCTTGTGGATCTTAACCATAAGCGAAAAACAACAATTGCAATGGTATTGCATGATATCAATCTGTCTGCCCGTTACGCCGATTATCTGTTTGCAATGAAAAACGGAAAGCTGGTGGCAGAAGGGACACCGGATGAAATTATTACGCCGGATTTGATGAGAGAAGTCTATGGACTGGCGTGTGATGTCATATTGGATCCCGTGTCCCATTCACCGATGGTTCTCCCGAAAGGAAAACATTATGCATCCCCAGAAATTTGAGCGCGGAACTGACCGGGTGTCAGACCGCACCAGTTTTTAAACATATTTGTAAATGCAGCGGGACTCTGATAACCAATGCTGATCGCAATCTCATTAATATTGCGATCTGTGTTGCCAAGCAGTCTTGCAGCCTGATTCATACGCAGACTATTGGCATAATTCCAGATTGTCTGTTGGTACAATTCAGAGAAACCCGCTTTTAATTTTTGCTCGCTGATATCTAATGTTTTGCTCAACTCATAAATCGTGACAAAAGAACCGGCATCATTTTCAATCAGAGCGTGCGCTTTCATAACCTTTTCTAAATCTGTTTGTGTCATCTTTATTTTACGTTTACCTACATGGATATAGCGCGTAGGATTATCAACATCCATCTCTAAAAGACATTCTGCCTTTCGGCTTAAAAGATGTGCCAAAAATTCCAGGCAGAGTGCTCTTTGTAATGCTGCCGTCATGGCTTTTTGATTTAGCAGCATCTCTATTTTAAACAGGATCCCACGCAACTCCTGTGATAAACCATTGTATCGGATATTCGGTTTGATAAAGTCCAATGCATCAGCCGTATAACCGAGAAACGGCAGCATATGATCCATTAAGTATTTCATCTGAATAGAAACTTCTATTCCCCGGAAGCGCTGTCCGCGTTTCCAACAATTAATGCCACCGGCGGATCGTTCCACTGCAAGAAAAGCAGAAGGATGGGAGATCGGTGACAATTTCTTTTCCACAAGGGAGTAGGTAATCCCCTCATAAATAATCCCAAAATGAAGAAAGGCAGACTCATAATCAAATCCTGCCAGAAAATCAGAGGGAATCGTATAATCGCCGGTTCCGCATTGTATTTCATCGAGAGAACCATAAATATGGATTGTGCCGACATCCGGTCTGGTCCAGATTTGCTCATTATTTTTGTCAAAAGTACATTTTAACCCAATCTGTCTATAAAAATATAAGCCATAATCTTTCGGATTTGTTGTTTTATAATAATTCATATGATTGTTTAACCTTGTAACTGTGTGATTTCTATATTACTGCAACGATGGTTAGCGATGTCTAACCCGTGTTATATTAGCATAAATGGACTTGTCTGTCAAAATTTTGAATATGTGAAAGGCAGAGTATTAATACTCATATTGAAATATATTATCAATAGAAAGCGATACAAAAAAAGAATGCGTGATATAATGAGTTAGTTAAAACTAAGAATTAAGAAGATTCCGATGGATGAGGCGTTGAAGAATGTTGAATAGGAAGGATATTGATAGACGCTATCGACAAGATCCTCTGTCGCTATGCAATGTGATAGCACAAAAGCAATGAATTGTTCGGTATGAGAAAATCTGTATAAATGTTGTTAACTGTTATCAGATGAAAACTGTGAGGAATGGAATGCCCGTTTAATTGCCTCGAAACTCTCTTCGCTCAGATCGTGTTCAACCCTACATGCATCTTCCCTGGCGGTTTCTTCATTCACGCCGATGCGGATTAGCAGATCTGCAAGAATGGTATGTCGTTCTTGTAACAAAAGAATTGTTTCTAAATAATCTTCCAATGACTCATCTGCGCGATGCTTGATATAACTCATAGTTTTTACTCCGTTCTTTTTTCATATCATTTATGGAGGAAAAACACAATTAATAAAGACGTGCTTCTTATTGAGAAAAACTCTCTTTTCTAACGGTTGAATATAAAAAAGGAATATGGTATTCTAACAACAGTTAGGTAAGACTAACCAAAGTCAAGGAGGTTTTTTTATGGATAAGATTTATGTTATTTATTGGTCTCAGTCAGGGAATACACAGGCAATGGCGGAAGCTATTGGAAAGGGTATCGCAGATGCCGGGAAAGAAGCAGCAGTAGTTTGCGTAGGAGCTGTTTCTGTCGGGGAATTAAAGGATGCAAAATGTTTTGCGCTTGGATGCCCTGCTATGGGTGCCGAAGTTTTGGAGGAAACAGAAATGGAGCCTTTTGTATGTGAAGTGGAAGGCATTGCATCCGGAAAAACAATTGCTCTGTTTGGTTCTTATGGCTGGGGTGATGGTCAGTGGATGCGCGATTGGACAGGCAGAATGACCGGATGCGGAGCTAATGTGTTAAATGGTGAAGGGTTGATCTGCCAGGAGACACCGGATGAAGCGGTACTTGCGGAATGTGAAGCACTCGGAAAACAGCTTTCATCATTATAGCCGGGAGGCGACAAAATGAGTGTGGTGATCATAGGCGGAAATGAGTGCATGGTTCGAGATTACAAGGTATTATGTGAAGAATATCAATGCAAAGTAAAAATATATCCTAAAACAACCGGCGCAATAAAAGGAATGGGAAATCCGGATTTACTTGTGCTTTTTACGGGAACGGTATCACATAAAATGGTAAGAAATGCACTGAAAGAGATTAGAGGACAAAATACAAGGGTTGTTCGTTCTCATACCAGTTCCATGTCTGCTTTGAAAAACATTCTGGAAGAGAATGTATAAACGTAACACAAATCAAAAGGGAGTGCGTAGAAGCACTCTCTTTTTTTGGCACACAATTTTACATAAATTGGAAATGAGAAAAAATATCAATAAGAAAAATTAATGAGAAAATATATTGACAAGAGTAGTCAGTTATATTAAACTAAACAAGATTAGAAAAAACTAACTGTGTTTGGTTGTAGGTTGACTGCTATGAATGGAAAGGTCGGTTAAGTATATGAATTTATCAGAAGCGATGATCGGAGAAGAATATATTGTAAAAGAAATTGAAACAGAAGACGAAGAATTAAAATCTTTTTTGTTTTCACTGGGGTGTTACAGTGGAGAACCTATTACCGTAATTTCTCACATTAAAGGCGGTTGTGTTGTTTCCATCAAAGATGCCAGGTATAACATTGATACTGATTTGGCGAGAGCTATTTCAATATAAACAGAATAGTGAATAAGGCACTATTTTTTATGACCAACGGTTAGATAAAACTAACAAAAGTTATGCTAACCTAAACATTTATAAAGGAGGATGCGTTATGAGAATCGCATTAACGGGTAATCCTAACAGTGGAAAGACCACGATGTATAATGCCCTGACCGGTAGAAACGAAAAAGTTGGAAACTGGGCCGGTGTTACCGTAGAAAAGAAAGAGAGCCTGATTAAGAAAACGTATTACGATGGAAAGGATGAATTGATCGCGGTAGACTTGCCGGGAGCTTATTCCATGTCTCCGTTTACTTCTGAGGAGAGTATTACCAGTGGATATGTAAAGAATGAGAATCCGGATGCAATCATTAATATTGTAGATGCTACGAATTTAAGCCGGAGTCTTTTCTTTACCACACAGCTTTTAGAGCTTGGTATTCCTGTAGTGGTTGCACTTAATAAGAGCGATATTAATGAGAAGAAGGATACGCAGATTGATGTGGACCTTTTATCGGAAAAGCTTGGTTGTCCGGTTATTAAGACAGTGTCAACTTCTTCCGGTCATACCGGATTAAAAGAAGTTGTAGAAAAAGCTGCTTCTTTAAAGGGATGCCAGCAGAGGGCTCCTTATGTTCAGGGTGATATTGATTTACATAGTAAGAGTGAAGTAGAAGCTGCAGACAGAAAACGATTTGACTTTGTTAAGTCTATTGTTTCTTCTGTGGAAAAGAGAAAGGTTTTAACGAAAGAGAAAAACAGTCAGGATAAAATTGATGCAGTTCTTACAAATCCGTGGCTTGGAATTCCGATTTTTGCAGTTGTTATGTTCCTTGTATTTTATATTTCGCAGTCTACAGTAGGAACATGGATTGCAGATTGGCTGGTTGGCTGGATAGAAACCTTCCAGGAATGGGTTGCCGGACTTGTGGAAAATGCAAATCCGTTCTTACAGTCACTTCTTGTGGATGGAATCATTGGCGGTGTAGGTGCTGTTGTAGGTTTCTTACCGCTTGTTATGGTAATGTATTTCCTGATTGCACTTTTAGAAGACTGCGGCTATATGGCGAGAGCAACCGTAGTTCTGGATCCTATTTTTAAGAGAGTAGGACTTTCCGGAAAATCAGTTATCCCAATGGTAATCGGTACAGGATGTGCGATCCCCGGTATCATGGCTTGCCGTACCATCCGTAATGAAAGAGAAAGAAGAGCAACAGCTATGCTGACACCGTTTATGCCATGCGGAGCAAAGCTTCCGGTTATCGCATTGTTTGTTGGTGCATTTTTCCCTGAAACCCCTTGGGTAGGAACCCTGATGTACTTCGTTGGTATTGCACTGATCCTGTTGGGAGCATTATTAGTGAAAGCCATTACAGGATATAAATACAGAAAATCATTCTTTATTATTGAGTTACCGGAATATAAGCTCCCAAGCCTGAAACGAGCTACAGTTTCAATGCTTGGACGAGGAAAAGCGTACATTATCAAGGCAGGAACCATTATTCTTGTATGTAATACTATCGTGCAGATCATGCAGTCCTTTGACTGGCATTTGCAGGTGGTGGAAGAAGGAATGGAAAGCACTTCTATTCTTGCATCCATCGCTTCTCCAATCGCAGTTATCTTAGTACCGATCGTGGGTATTGCAGCATGGCAGCTTGCAGCAGCAGCGGTAACAGGCTTTATCGCAAAGGAAAATGTAGTAGGAACCCTGGCTGTCTGCTATGGATTAAGTGCATTTATTGATACGGAAGAACTTGCACTCATTGGTGATGGTAATGTGGTTGCATCTGCAATGGCAATCACGAAGGTAGCAGCGCTTGCATATCTTATGTTTAACTTATTTACACCGCCTTGTTTTGCGGCACTTGGTGCCATGAACTCAGAAATGCAAAGTAAAAAATGGCTGTGGGCAGGTATTGCTCTTCAGTTGGGAACCGGTTATACGATAGCATT
Source organism: Lachnospiraceae bacterium (assembly GCA_051878875.1). Taxonomy (GTDB): domain Bacteria; phylum Bacillota; class Clostridia; order Lachnospirales; family Lachnospiraceae; genus XBB1006. The sequence goes on from JBJEKY010000134.1 coordinate 7,152, forward strand.
TCTTGTATATCAGATTGGCACACTGGCTACTACAGGTAGTTTTGGAAACGGATTTGTTCCGGGACTGATTGCCGTACTCGTTATGGTGGCTATTGTAGTGGGAATGATTTATAGAACCAATAAGCAGTTTGCGTCAGAGTATGAATTAAAGAGAGCGGTATAATTGTTTCACGAATCCCGTTAGAAAGGAGCAGCGATGGAGAGTTTAGTAGTCTTAGGAATCCTACTGATCATAGTAGGGGCAGCGGTCCGTTATATATATAAAGAAAAAAAGAAGGGCGTAAGATGTATCGGCTGCCCGGCTGCCGGATGTTGCTCCGCGAAAAAATGTGGAAATGCAGCAGACTGTTGCAAATGTGATACCAGTAGCAATTAAGTTAATGCCTGCACTTCTTTAGTGCAGGCATTATTTGGAAATTCATGTTATAAGATGATGAATCCGAAAGGAGCTGAAGCATGGAGAAAAACTTACCTGTCCGGGAAAATAAAACGGAAGCGGGTTATCACAGGACAAAAATGCAAAAGGAAATAGTGCTGCAGCATTTGAAAGAAAACGGTTGTAGAATAACAAAACAGCGACGAATACTACTGGATATTATTCTGCAGGAAGAGTGCACCAGTTGCAAAGAAATATATTATAAAGCTATAGAAATTGATTCATCAATAGGTGTAGCGACCGTATATCGTATGGTCAATCTTTTGGAAGAGATCGGAGCGATCAGCCGAAAGAATCTGTATCGTATTTCTTATGGAATGAATTGCAATAAGGAAAATACATGTGTTATTGAATTAGATGATCAGACTGTTTGCAGATTGTCTTCAAGTGAGTGGTACAAGGTTATATCAGAAGGACTTAGAAATATCGGGTATATAGATACACAGAAAGTGGCAAGTGTTGTTATGGAATCATGTGATACGGAGTGCAAGATATGAATAAGTAGTGGAGGTACCAAACATGAATATTTTGAAGAAAAAAAACAAAATGACAGATGAACAGG
>JBJEKY010000135.1:0-43588 GCA_051878875.1 Lachnospiraceae bacterium
ACTTTACCACTTCTTAAGCAAGAAGTACAAACATAAATTCTCTTCGGAGCTCCGTTTACCTTACATCTAACGGATTTGATGTTAGATTTCCACATCTTTGATGATTTATTGTTTGCGTGGCTGACGTTATTTCCGAAATGTACGCCTTTTCCACATACGCTACATTTTGCCATTTTTTGCACCTCCTTGCAATTTACTACGACGGTACCGATCTACCGTAATCGCAACAAAGATATTCTAACAAACTTCATACTATAATGCAAGGAAAAATTTAAAAAATTATAAATTTCTTTCTTTTTATATTCCCTTTTTATAAAAAAACGATTATAATGATACAGTATATGACTAGAAGAGGGCAATCCCTGCTTCTTTTTCGTCAGCACCAGGTTGGCGGAAACCGTGTTTAAAATGGAGGATAACATTATGAATGGTAAAATGGATACAGAATTAGGCAGAGTTATCATTGATGAAGAAGTTATAAAAACATATGCAGGAAGTGTAGCGGTAGGCTGTTTTGGTATTGTGGGAATGGCAGCCGTGAATATGAAAGATGGTCTGGTTCGTCTTTTGAAAAAAGACTATCTGAATCACGGAATCGAAGTTTCCATAACGGACAATCTCATCACCATCGATTTTCATGTGATCATTGCCTACGGTGTAAGTATTGAAACCATCTCTGATACGCTGATCAGTACCGTTAAATACCAGGTGGAGCAGTTCACCGGTCTGAAAATTGAAAGAATCAACATCTTCGTGGAAGGTGTGCGTGTCATAGATTAAGGAGGATATTCGACCATGAATACAATAGATGCGAAACTTCTGGCAAAGTGTTTTCTTGCCGGAGCCAAAAATCTGGAAGCAAAAAAAGAATGGATCAACGAGCTGAATGTTTTTCCGGTTCCGGATGGAGATACCGGAACCAATATGACAATGACCATTATGTCAGCGGCAAATGAAGTCAGTGCACTTACGGACCCGGATATGGCAAGATTAGCAAAAGCGATTTCTTCCGGATCCCTTCGTGGTGCGCGCGGAAATTCCGGTGTTATTTTATCGCAGCTTCTGCGAGGTTTTACCAAAGTGGTGGCCAATCACGATGAAATCGATGTTGTTACTTTAAGTGAGGCTTTTGAGAAAGCGGTAGAAACAGCATATAAGGCTGTAATGAAGCCGAAAGAAGGAACCATTCTTACGGTGGCCAGAGGAATCTCTGATAAAGCCCTGGAATTGGTGGGCGATGTAGATGATGTTGTGGAATATGTAGGTCTTCTGGTAGAAGAGGGAGATGCCGTGTTAAAAACCACACCGGATCTGCTTCCTGTATTAAAACAGGCAGGCGTAGTGGACTCCGGTGGACAGGGTCTGATGGAAGTGATCCGGGGAGCTTACGATGCGTTATGCGGCAAAGAGATTGATTACTCTTTCCAGCCTTCCAGAACTTCAGAAAGTGTTGTGAAGATCACTCCGGAGACCGAAGCAGAGATTAAATTCGGATATTGCACGGAATTTATCATTGTTTTAAATAAACCTATGAGTGAGGCGGAAGAACAGGAATTTAAAGGATATCTGGAAAATCTCGGAGATTCCATCGTTCTTGTTGCAGATGATGAGATCACGAAGGTACATGTTCATACTAACGATCCCGGCCTTGCCATCCAGAAGGCGCTTACCTTTGGCTCATTGAGTAAGATCAAAATAGATAATATGCGCGAGGAGCATCAGGAAAAACTTATTAAAGATGCGGAGAAACTTGCCGCACAGCAAAAAGAAGAAGCGTCTGTAACGTCAAAGGAACCGCGCAAGGAAATGGGCTTTATTTCCGTGGCAGCGGGAGAAGGATTAAATGAGATCTTTAAAGGACTTGGAGTGGATTACCTCATTGAAGGTGGTCAGACCATGAACCCAAGTACCGAGGATATGTTAGAAGCTATTGATAAGGTCAATGCAGACAGCATCTTTATCCTTCCTAACAACAGTAATATAATCATGGCTGCCAATCAGGCTGCATCCTTATGTGAGGACAAGCAGATCTTTGTGATCCCTACAAAAACCATTCCTCAGGGTGTGGTTGCAATGATCAATTATATCCCGGAGCGAACGGCACAGGAGAATGCCGATACCATGACGGCAGAACTTTCCAGTGTACAGACCGGACAGGTGACGTACGCTGTGCGTGATACGGAAATTGACGGAATCGCCATCCGGAAGGACGATTATATGGGCATTGGTGACCATACCATTCTTTCTGCCGGCACGGACATGGATGTGGTTATTAAGGAAATGCTGGATAAAATGATAACAGAAGATTCTTCCATCATCACGATTTATTATGGCGAGGAGAAAACCGAGGATGATGCCAATGCTTTGGCAGAAAAATTCGGAGATGATTATCCGGAGTGTGAAGTGGAAGTTTACTATGGCGGCCAGCCGGTATACTATTATTTGATTTCAGTAGAGTAAGGAGTCCTTCATGAATCTTGATTCTTCAGTCAAAGAATTAAAGGGTGTAGGAGAAAAAACACAAAAACAACTGGAAAAAGCAGGAGTATATACCATTCGGGATATACTCCTTCGTTTTCCTTATAACTACATTCTCTATCCGGAACCGGTATCCGTGAGCGATTGCCCGGAAGAAGAGACTTGTGCAATCCTTGGAACAGTGGCGAGCGTGCCGTATAGGAAAGGCGGTCCCATGCAGATGGTGACCACCAGGATCACGGATGGGGCAGCGAATCTGCCTGTCACCTGGTTTCACATGCCTTATATCAAAAATAATCTCCACGTAGGGGAAACCTATATCTTTTATGGGAAAGTGCGCATTAAAAACGGACGGAGAAGTCTGGAACAACCGGTGATATTTAAGGAGACGGAGTATGCAAAGAAACAACAAACCCTGCAACCGGTTTATCATTTAACAGATGGGATCACAAATAAATTATTTACAAAACTGGTTTCACAATCTGTTCAATTTGCCTGTCAAATGCAGGATATACTGTCAGAAGAGCTTCGGGGTCGACGGAATCTGGTCACTTTAGAACAGGCCATTATCCAGTCCCATTTTCCTTCCGGTATGGATGAACTGCTTTCGGCCAGAAAACGTCTTGCATTTGATGAATTCTTCACTTTTCTTATGGGTTTGGAGGCATCCAAATCCCAGAAAGTGAAAACAATCTATTGTATGCATAATCCGGATAAAGTAAGGGAAATTGCCGGCAGATTGCCATATACCTTAACCGATGGGCAACAACAGGCTTTGGATGATATTTTGCGGGATATGTCAAAAGATGTACCTATGCAACGGCTGTTACAGGGGGATGTGGGAAGCGGAAAAACCATTTTGGCTTTTCTTGCAATGATCTATGCATCCCAGAATGGCTATCAATCCTGCCTGATGGTGCCAACAGAGGTGCTTGCAAGGCAGCATTATGAGAATATGCAGGCGTTTTGCAGACAACATGCACCCTTTACCAATGTGTATCTGCTTACCGGGAGCCTTACTGCGGCACAAAAGAAACGTCTGAAGCAGGAAATTGCCATAGATCCTACCGCAGTGGTGATCGGAACCCATGCTCTGATCGTAGAGGATGTGTCTCTTCCTGATGTTGGACTGGTGATCACGGATGAACAACACCGCTTCGGTGTTCGTCAGAGAGAATTGTTGAGTCACAAGGGAGCTCAACCACATATCCTTGTTATGAGTGCGACTCCGATTCCGAGAACCCTTGCAGTGATCTTATACGGTGATCTGGATATTTCGCTGATGAAATCCTTGCCCAGTAACCGGTTGCCAATCAAGAATTGTGTGGTAAAACGTTCCTATCGGAAGAAATCTTATGAATTCATCAGAAGTCAGGTAGAAGAGGGGCATCAGGCTTATGTTATCTGTCCGTTGGTGGAAGAAAGCGAGGCTGTGGATGCGGTAGATGCTATTTCCTATTCTGCCATGCTTCAAGACTATTTTGATCAGAATGGTGCAAAGATCAAGGTTGCCTGTTTACATGGCAAAATGAAAAACCAGCAAAAAAACGAAATCATGGAAGCTTTTGCCCAAAATGAGATCCAGGTATTGGTTTCCACAACTGTGATTGAAGTAGGCGTGGATGTACCCAATGCGACTGTCATGATGATCGAAAATGCAGAACGGTTCGGCCTTGCACAGTTGCATCAGCTTCGCGGCAGGGTGGGCCGTGGAAAAGCACAATCTTATTGTATATTTATTGATGGAAAAAATGATAAAGAACCAAATAAAAGACTGGAAATCTTAAACTCCAGTAATGATGGATTTTATATCGCAGAAAAAGATCTTGAACTGCGTGGCCCGGGAGATGTCTTCGGAATCCGTCAAAGCGGTGAACTTGATTTTCAGATCGCAGATATTTACCATGATGCGGAACTTCTGAAAGAGGCTTCCTGGGAAGTTAAACGGATCGTGGAGACGGATCCTGAATTTGCCATGCCGGAGCATGCTATACTAAAACATGCTTTGAATCTATAGTCAAAGCTTAGCTTTTACAGCATGTCCGGCGGACAATCCATAGATGAACAGCATTAGTCATTTATCAGTGTGAGCGCGGAAATATCGGAATCCGTGGTCATGGAATAGTTGGTATAGTACACTACAAAGCCGGGTTTGGAACCACCCGGTTTTTTTACTTCTTTTCTTCTGACATAATCAATCTCGATTTTGTCATTTCCGCGACCGCTGGAATAATAGGCAGCCAGTTTCGCAGCTTCTTCGAATACACGATCCGGTAATTGCTTTCCGTCAGTTTTGACGATCACATGGGAACCGGGCATTTTCTTTGCGTGAAACCACCAGTCGTTTCCATTGGCAAATTTAAAGGTAAGTTCTTCGTTTTGCAGATTATTCTTTCCGACATAAATATCAAAGCCGTCGGATGAACGGTAATGGAAAGGCCTGCTTTTAAACTGCTGTTTTTTCTTACCGGTTGCATGCCGACGGATATAGCCGGCTAAGGTGAGTTCTTCTTTGATCTGGCTAAGGTCATCTTCATTTGCCGCAATATCCAGAGCAGTTAACACCGTTTCTAAATGTTCAATTTCTGCCTCTGTTTCCAGGATCAGATGATCCAATGCTTCTTTGGTGCGTTTCATTTTGTTATATTTATCGAAATACCGGGAGGCATTTTCCATGGCTGTTTTTGTGTTGTCAAGAGGGATACGGATCGGTTCGTTGGTATAGTAATTCGTGCAGGTAAGCTCTTTTTCTCCGCCTTTAAGTCCATACCCATAGGTATGGAGCAACTCTCCATAAACCTTATATTTATCCATTCCCTGCGTGTCCTTCATCTGATTAAGCTGAAGGTCATATTTCTTACGATTTCGCTCCAATGCCGTAGTTACAACTCTGCGAAGATCTGCGGATTTTTGTCTGCTTCGGGTATAAGATTCTTTATCGGAATAGTAGGTCTCCAAAGTCTCTGAAATGGTTTTAAATTCTGCTTTTTCATAATCCCGATACTGTTCATAGGTAAAACACACAAACTCACGTGGTTCTCCATTGTCATATACGATCTGCGGGGAAAAATGCTCTAGTGAAACATCCTCCATGAACAGTTCGAAGGTATGAAAAAGATGCAATTTCTGATTGTCATCCAACGCATCGGTGGGACGATCAGCCTCTATGCTTGCCCGATAGCAGATTTCCGAAGCAGCGGTGGAACTTAAGCCGGTGTAGCTTGAGTACAGTGCTTTCAAAACTGTCATAGGTTTGGTGAAAACCACAGAGTAAAATTCTTCTTTCGTGGTTTTTAACGGATCTGCTTTATCCTGGGTTTTAGGGATAAAATAAGTTCTTCCCGGTAAAACCTCGCGGACAGAACTGACAGAAGCCGGAATATGTTTGATACTGTCTAAGATCATATCCTTGTCATCGCAGAAAATGATATTGCTATGCTTGCCCATGATCTCTATAATGAGCTTTTTCTTACAAGGATCGCCCAATTCATTCAAATGTTCAAATTCCAGTACGATCACCCGTTCCAGACCGGGCTGGTATACGTCCGTTATCCTTCCGGAAGAAATGTATTTTCTTAACAGCATACAAAAATTAGGGGCTGTCATGGGGTTTGTTTTATTCTGCTTTGTAAAATAAATCAGCGGAAGAGAAGCGGATGCTGAGATCAGCAGTTTTTCATTTCCCTGTTCGCCTTTTATGGTAAGTACCAGCGCATCTTTTTCCGGCTGGGCAATTTTATTGATCCTGCCATTCAGGCAATGATCACGAATTTCTGAGACAAGGCAATGGATAGTGATTCCGTCAAATGCCATAGATCCTCCTCCTTTTTTCAATCTGTCACATAGTATAGCACGAATAATGAAAAAAGAAAAGAATTCCGCGGATTGATGGGCATTATCAGTTGACTAAATTCCGTGAATTTTATATAATAAACATATCTATGCATACAGTTATTTTTTATAAAGAGATGCATAGAATCCATTTGAGTAAACAGGAGAATTCTATGATCAAAAGTATGACAGGGTTCGGCCGTCATGAAGTCTGCAATGAAGATTATAAGATCACTGCAGAGTTAAAGGCGGTGAACCATCGTTATCTTGATTTGAACATCAAGATGCCTAAAAAACTTAACATGTTCGAAAATCCCATTCGAAATCTGTTAAAAACTTATATCCAGCGTGGAAAAGTAGATGTTTTTATTTCCTTTGAGGACTATACCCAGGGGCAGGAAAATGTCAAATATAATCAGGATGTAGCCGGAGAATATCTGGAATATTTAAACCGTATGGCAGAGGAATTCGGATTGGACAACGATGTGAGAGTATCTACTCTGGCACGGTTTCCTGAAGTTTTCTCCATGGAAGAAGTGACCCTGGATGAGGATGCACTTTGGGCACAGCTTTCAGAGGCACTTACTGTAGCATGTCAGCGGTTTGTTGACAGCCGCGAGCAGGAAGGAGAACGTTTAAAAGAAGATCTTTTATCCAAGTTGGAGGATATGAAAGGATATGTATCCTTTATTGAAGAGCGTGCGCCCCAGATCATCGCTGAATATCGACAGAAACTGCGTGAAAAGATCCAGGATCTGCTAGGCGATACGAAGATCGATGAGAATCGGATCGCTCAGGAAGTCACTATCTATGCAGATAAGATTTGTGTGGATGAAGAGCTTGTTCGTTTGAACAGCCATGTGGAAGCAACCAAAGAAGCGCTTCTTTCCGGTGAGGGCGTAGGACGCAAACTTGATTTTATAGCACAGGAGATGAATCGTGAGGCTAATACCATTTTATCTAAGTCAACAGATATTGAAATTTCCAATGTGGGAATTGAATTAAAGACTTTGATCGAAAAGGTTCGCGAACAGATTCAGAATATTGAATAAATATGGGAAAACTCATTAATGTAGGATTTGGCAATATGGTCAATACGGATCGCATTCTTGCTGTGATCAATCCGGATTCCGCCCCGGCTAAGCGGATCGTGCAAAGAGGAAAAGAAAACGACACTGTGATCGATGCAACTCAGGGAAGGAAAACAAAGTCCATCATTATTACCGATGTGGATAAGATCATCCTGTCAGCCCTGTTGTCCGAGACCATCGCAGGAAGGATCCAGAATCCCACAATCATTGCAGAGGACAAGTAAAGTGAATAAGAAAAAAGGTATTTTAGTAGTGTTTTCCGGTTTTGCCGGTTCCGGAAAGGGCACCATCATGAAGGAATTGATTGCCCGCTATCCGGATGAGTATGCATTATCGGTATCTGCTACCACAAGAAAGCCGCGGCCGCAGGAAGAAGAAGGCCGGGAATATTTTTTTAAAACAAAAGAAGAGTTTGAACAGCTGATCCGGGAAGGGAAGATGCTGGAATATGCTAACTATGTTGGAAATTATTATGGCACGCCCAAAGATTATGTGGATCAAAAATTAAACGAAGGGTATGATGTGATCCTGGAAATTGAAACCCAGGGGGCTTTGAAGGTTAAGGAAATGCTTCCGGACACATTGCTGATGTTTGTTACACCTCCGGATGCGGATACGTTGTTTGCCCGCCTTACCGGAAGAGGAACTGAGGATGCTGCTACCATTGATAAACGCATGAATCAGGCAAATAAAGAAGCAGAAGTAATGAACCTATATGATTATCTTGTTATCAATGATATCATAGAGGAAAGTGTAGCTACGGTGCATTCTATTATCAGTAATGAGCACGCAAGGATCAGCCGTAACAATGAGAAAATAGAACAGTTAAAACAGCAGCTTGCCTGCTATCGCAAATAGAAAGGAGTTAAATATTATGTTACATCCGTCTTATACAGATTTAATGAGAGTCGTAAACAGCGAGGTTGAAATTGGAGAAGAACCGGTGGTAAACAGCCGTTACTCCATCGTGATCGCAACTGCAAAGAGAGCACGTCAGCTGATTGACGGTGCACAGCCAAAGGTGACTGCATCATGTAATAAACCGTTTTCTGTTGCAGTTGACGAGCTTTACAAAGGTGAAATCCATATTCTTTCAGAAGAGGAAGCATAAGAGATTATAAAGTGCCTTGTAAAAGGCACTTTATTAATGAAAGGAAAAGTTCGAACTATGAAAGTATTGTTTATCTCTCTGGGGTGTGATAAGAATCTGGTAGATTCTGAATATATGCTGGGTATTCTTACGCAGGCAGGTCATGAACTTACGGACAAGGAACAGGAAGCCGAAGCGATTATTGTAAATTCCTGTTGTTTTATCAACGATGCTAAAGAAGAAAGCATTCAGACGATCCTGGAAATGGCACAGTATAAAGAAACCGGATGTCTGAAACGCCTGATCGTGACCGGTTGTCTGGCGCAGCGGTATCAGGATGAGATTTTTAAAGAAATTCCGGAAGTGGATGCTATTCTTGGGACTTCGTCCTATGACCGGATCCTTGAAGCTATAGAAGAAAAGCAATCCTATTCCGGCTTTTCTGCTTTAGATAAGCTTCCCAAGATCCGTCAAAAGAGATTGTTGTCAACACCCGGTCATTATGCGCATTTGAAAATTGCAGAAGGTTGTAATAAAATGTGTGCTTATTGCGTTATCCCATCCATTCGTGGCGCTTATCGCAGTGTTCCGATGGAAGAATTGGTGGAACAGGCGAAAGAGCTGGTAGCCGGAGGAGTGAAGGAATTGATCCTGGTGGCTCAGGAAACCACACTTTACGGAGTGGATCTTTACGGAAAGAAATCTCTTCATCTGTTGTTGGATGAATTAAATAAGATTCCCGGACTTGTCTGGATCCGTATCATGTATTGTTATCCGGAAGAAATCTACGATGAGCTGATCCAGTCCATGAAACGCAACGAGAAGGTCTGCCATTATCTGGATATGCCTATCCAGCATGCCAGTGATGAGGTGCTAAAGCGGATGAACCGCAGAACCACTCATAAGGAATTGGTGGAACATATTGATAAGATCCGCAGGGAAATTCCCGATATCTGTTTGAGAACCACCCTGTTATGCGGATTTCCCGGAGAAACGAAAGAGCAGCATGAAGAACTGATGCAGTTTGTCAATGACATGGAATTTGACCGGTTAGGCGCTTTTACCTATTCTCCGGAAGAAGGAACACCCGCTGCAGAGTTTTCCGATCAGGTTGAGGAAGAAACCAAGCAGGACTATAAAGATGAAGTCATGGAATTATCCGAAGCCGTGATAGGAGATAAAAATGAGACACTGATCGGACAGGAATTTCTGGCTATTATTGAGGGAAAAGTAGCGGATGAGAATTCCTATATCGGAAGGACGTACCGGGATGCCCCGGACATTGACGGATATGTGTTTATCCAAACGGATGAAGTACTGGTGACCGGTGATTTTGTAAGGGTTAAGATCACCGGGGCATATGAATATGATTTGATAGGAGAGTTGATCTAAGATGAATTTACCAAACAAATTAACTGTGTTTCGAGTTATTTTGATCCCGTTTTTTGTGCTGTTCATGCAGCCGTATTTCGGAACAACCGGTCGATACATTGCATTGGCTATTTTTATCATAGCAAGTCTTACTGATATGCTGGATGGTAAGATCGCCAGAAAATATAACCTCATTACAAATTTCGGAAAACTGATGGATCCTTTGGCAGACAAGCTTCTTGTATGTACCGCAATGATATGTCTTATGGATATAGACCTGCTTCCTGCTATTGTAGTGATCATCATCATTTGCAGAGAATTTATCATTTCTGCATTCCGTCTTATTGCCGCTAATAATAACATTGTAATTGCTGCAGGGATCTGGGGCAAAATGAAGACGGTATCCCAGATGTTCATGGTCATTGTACTATTGATCCATTTTGAGCATCCGGCTTATCATATGCTGGAAACGACGCTGATCATCATCGCTACGGCATTAACCGTGATCTCTCTTGTTGATTATCTTGTTAAAAACAAAGATGTAGTAAAGGATCAAAACTAAATGAGTTCAGAAAAAGATGTCAAGCAGGAAATGACGTTAGAGGAGCAGATGGTAAGCAATCTGATAAAACGAAAAGAAACCATTAGTTGTGCAGAATCCTGTACCGGAGGACTGCTGTCTGCTCGCCTTGTTAATGTTGCTGGTGTTTCGGCTGTTTATAAACAGGGCTATATCACCTACTCGGATGAGGCGAAACAAAAGGTCTTGCAGATTTCCGGGGACATTCTGAAAAAACATACTGCGGTAAGTTCAGAAACAGCCGGTGAAATGGCTAAGGGAGTCTGTAACATCTCCGGAGCTGACTGGGGACTTTCTACTACAGGCTACGCAGGACCGGAGGGCGGTAAGAACGGAGATCCTGCCGGATTGGTTTTCATTGGATGCAGTTATCATGGACACACTTGCACCAGGAAGTTACTTTTAACCGGAACAAGGCAACAGATCAGGGAAGAAGCTGTAACGGCAGCACTTTCCCTGCTGGCTGAGCAGATGAAGGGAGAGAAGGCATGAGGATCATCGCAGGAAAATGCAGAAGTCTGCCTTTAAAAACACCGAAAGGTTTAAATACAAGGCCTACCACTGATCGCATCAAAGAAACATTGTTTAATATCATCAATCAAGATCTGCCCGGTGCCCGTTTTCTGGATCTGTTTGCCGGAAGTGGCGGGATCGGTCTGGAAGCGATTAGCCGTGGAGCTGATTATTCTGTTTTTGTGGAGAATCATCGTGATGCGATCCGCTGTATTGAGGATAATCTGATCTTTACAGGACTTGCCCCACAAGCCATGTTGCTTAAAACGGATGCCCTTAGTGCTATCCAGCGTTTGGACGGCGGAAAGGCATTCGATATTATTTTTATGGATCCGCCTTACGGGATGGATCACGAGAAACGTGTACTGGAAAAACTAAAGGGGACATCTTTGGTATCAGAAGATACACTCATTATTGTGGAAGCGGATCTTTCCACAGAGTTTGATTATCTAAACGATCTGGGATATGAAATGATCCGGTACAAAAAATACAAGACCAATGCGCACGTTTTTATCACAAGCATTGATTGAAATTGAGAAAATTGGGGGAATCTTTATGACAAAAGCAATCTATCCGGGCAGTTTTGATCCGGTGACCAACGGACATCTGGATGTGATCCAAAGAGCCGCAAATCTCTTTGATAAACTGTACGTCGGAGTGCTTGTTAACAGTACGAAAAATCCGTTGTTTTCTATCGAAGAACGTGTTAGTATGTTAAAAGAAGAACTGAAAACATATCCAAATATTGAAGTGGTTTCTTTTGACGGCCTTTTGGTGGAGTATTGTAAATCAAATGAGATTTCTACGATAGTCCGTGGCTTGCGAGCTATCACCGACTTTGAATATGAACTTCAGATCGCACAAACAAACCGGGTCATGGCACCTCAGGTGGATACTATTTTTCTTACCACCTGTCTGGAATATGCCTATTTAAGTTCATCCATTGTAAAAGAAATCGCTTCCTATGGCGGAGATATTTCCCAAACAGTCCCGCCGCATGTGGCAGAGAAAGTAAGAATGAAATATGATACCATTTTACGTGGATAGAGAGATTTGTAATTTACTTTCACAAGGAGGAGAATTATCATGACGAGCAGAATGGAACAGATCATTGAAGAAATTGAAGAGTATATTGATGGCTGTAAATACCAGCCATTTTCTAACGATAAAATCATTGTAAACCGCGATGAGCTGGAAGAATTGATCACAGAACTGAAGATGAAGACTCCGGAAGAGATCAAAAAATATCAGAAGATCATCAGCAATCAGGAAGCCATCCTTGCTGATGCAAGAGCGAAAGCGGAGGCTATCATTGCAGAAGCCCAGATCCATACCAATGAACTGGTCAGTGAGCATCAGATCATGCAGCAAGCCTATGCACAGGCTAACGAAGTTGTTATGTTAGCAACCAATCAGGCACAGGAAATTCTGGACAATGCTACTACCGATGCCAATAATATCCGTACCGCTGCAATCCAGTATACGAATGATATGCTGGGAAATGTGGAAAGTATCCTGACTGCAACCATGGATACCTCCAAAGCAAAATATGAGAACTATTTTAATAATTTAAAGAACTGCCTGGATATTGTTCAGGCAAATAAACAGGAACTTGCTCCGGAAGAAAGCAGAGAGAAAACTCTGGAGAAAGAGTTAGATACTCCGCCTGGTGATGCTGATACCATTCAGGTAACAGATTTAGCCTAAAGCAGATTAAAAAGGCATTTGTACAGAATGAGTAGCAAGGCTGCAAGAAGACCTGCTGACAGTTTGAAACAAAGATAGAAGCTTTTTTTTAGACCTGCTTCTTCCAGAGACTGGCTTACCTGCAAAAAACCGCACAGTCCTCCAAAGGCGGTAAAGAAAAGAACTGCAAGGCCCATCAGATCTGCATTGGTACAGATTGTGGAGGTATAGGCAATCCCGCTGGTGGTTTCCAGAAAACCTGCCACCATCACCAAAAGTAGTTTGTTAGAACTCATTTTTTGCAGTATAGTTCGAAGCATGGAGCAGATCAGCATATACCCTCCGATTTTGACCAGGGTATCACTGCTTTTTATGATGGCGTTGTCGAGAAGGGCAAAGAAGGTATGACTGTAGTTTTTTACAGGATCCGGGACAGGTTTATCGAAATAAGTCTGTTCTTTATGGCCTGCGAGCCAAAAGAGTGGCAGGAAAAGCAGTAAGTTGGCACCATATAGAATGACAAATACTGTTATAGCAGGCAGATTCAGTATGGAAGAAACGTATGCGGACAGAAAAACAGGGCTGAATTGATTAAAAGCAGCGGCATAGAGGTGTCCCTTTTCTCTGCTGATCTGACCCTTTTGTACGGCAGAGCATACGCATTGGCAGCCCAGGGGAAAACCACAGCATACCCCCACAAACAGGCAGAAGGATTCCGGATGCATAGGGATAACGGTACAGTTTCGTAACAAATGAACGATCAAAAGTGCCGGAAGCAGTGCCGGCAGCACATTCTGATACCACAAAATAAGCGTTTGACGTACACAATCTGCAGTTTGCTGCGGAAATACAATCATAAAGATTAAACAGCAAAGTAAAACGGGTAGGGTTAATTTTTGACTCATACCTTAATATATTTATTTCAGGTATAGAAATATACCGCAAGGAGGTAACAATGGGAAATTCATTAAATTTACAACCGGCGAACGTGTTCCGTTTCTTTGAGGAAATGTGCCAGATTCCTCACGGATCAGGAAACACCAAAGCGATCAGTGATTATTGTGTTAATTTTGCAAAGGAAAGAAACCTGGAATATCACCAGGATGATGTAAACAATGTGATCATTATTAAAGAGGCTTCCAAGGGATATGAGAATTCCGAGCCTATCATTATCCAGGGCCACCTTGATATGGTATGCGAAAAGGATGCAGGCTGCACCAAAGACATGGATACTGAGGGCCTTGATCTTTATGTGGATGGAGATTTCTTAAGAGCAAAAGGAACTACATTAGGTGGAGATGACGGTATTGCAGTAGCATACGCATTGGCATTGCTGGATATGGAAGAGCTTGAGCATCCGCGTCTGGAAGTTGTTTTTACAGTGGACGAAGAGACCAGTATGGGCGGTGTTCAGGCGCTGGATCTTTCACCGTTAAAAGGCCATATGGTATTAAATATCGACTCCGATGAAGAAGGAGTATTTCTTACCAGTTCAGCCGGTGGTGCAGAAGTGTCTGTAGATCTGCCTGTGAAACGAGTAAGCAGTCAGGGCCGTGTTTGCAAGATTACGGTAGATGGTCTGGTTGGTGGTCATTCCGGATCTGAAATCCACAAACAAAGAGCAAATTCCTGTAAGATCATGGGCCGTGTGTTAAAAGCGCTGGCAGAAGAGGTTTCCTTTGGCCTTGCACAACTTACCGGAGGAACCAAACACAATGCTATTGCAAGAAGCGCAGAGGCTTGTATTGTGTTGGAAGAAAAAGATCTTGCACAGGCAAAAGAGATCATTGCTTCTATCCAGAATGTTCTAAAAAGTGAATATCGGGTGGCAGATCCTGATCTGTGCATTCGGTTCACAGAAGAAGGCACAGAAACCTTACAGGTTGTAGATCCTACCGGATTGACAAAGATCCTGTTCTTATTACGGGAGTATCCATTCGGTGTAATGTATATGAGTACTGACATTGAAGGGCTTGTTGAAACCTCCTGTAACGTTGGTATCATTAACCTCAACGAAGATATGTTTACCACCTGCCTTTCCATTCGAAGCAGTGTGGCTACAAGAAAATATGAAGTGTTAGACCGCATCACCTTCCTTGGCGAATTCCTGGGTGCTTCGGTAGAGAAAACGGATGATTACCCTGCATGGGAATTCAATCCGAACTCTAAAGTACGGACAATGATCGCAGATGTATACCGTGATCTGTTCCATACCGAGCCAAGGATCGAGGCGATTCACGCTGGTCTGGAATGTGGTTATCTGGATGAAAAAATGCCGGGACTGGATGCGGTATCCTTTGGTCCGGCCAACTTTGACATCCATACTCCGCAGGAACGTTTAAGTATTTCATCTACCCAGAGATACTGGGATCTTTTAGTAGAGTTTTTAAAGAGAGCAAAATAAATTGAAAAAATTTCGGTACTGTATCTTACCATTGATGATTTTGTGGATCAGCTTTTTAAATGTCTGGTTTCTGCAGATATTAAAGCAATCTGTTACTGCACCGAAAGAGAACAAGAAACTGGATGCCGTATCATTGGAACTGAAAGTGTTTCCAATACCGACATCCAGTTTGCATAATGACTATAAAATATATTATGAAGACAGTTTTCGTGCCAAACGAAGTTTTGGTGGAGAGCGCGTCCATGAGGGATGTGATCTGATTGCCTCAAAACAACAACGGGATCTCTATCCGGTACTTTCTATGACGGACGGAATTGTAAGTAATGTTGGGTATTTAAATCTGGGTGGTTATCGGATCGGGATCACCTCAGAATCGGATCATTATTATTACTATGCACATCTGGCATCCTATGCAAGTGCATTTACGATAGGGCAGAGAGTCTGTGCAGGGGAAATCCTTGGATTTATGGGAGATACCGGATATGGCATAGAGCCGGGAACAACAGGGCAGATGCCCGTACATCTTCATGTGGGCATTTACACGAATACAAAAGATGGTTTAAAAGCTATCAACCCGTATCCATATTTATTGAAATTAGAGGACAGCAAACTTGAATTATCGTATTGATAAATATCTAAGTACAGCCCTTCCGCTGACAAGGCAGGAAGCAAAACAGGCATTACGTAAAAAAGAAGTACAGGTAAATGGTAAGGTCGTTACAAAACCGGAAATAAAGATCAATCCGGAGGTTGATGAGGTTCTCTTTCGAAATGACCCGGTTGTTTATGAGCCGTATGTCTATTATATGCTTCATAAACCCCAGGGTGTGGTCAGTGCGACGAAAGATAATGTCTATCCTACGGTGTTAGACTTGATTCAAGATGATATCCATACGGATTTGTTTCCGGTAGGTCGACTGGATGTGGATACAGAAGGGCTGTTACTCATTACTAATGATGGGAAATTAGGCCATGATCTGACTTCACCGGGGAAACATGTAGATAAAACTTATGAAGTGAAGGTGGACGGAGCGCTTACGGAAGCCCATATCATACAGATGAGAGAAGGTCTTGACATCGGGGATGAGAAACCGACGTTACCGGCGGAACTTACCATACTTAAGAGTTCAGAAACAGAGAGCTTTGCCAGAATCACCATACGGGAAGGTCGCTTTCACCAGGTAAAACGGATGTTTCAGGTGTTGGGACTACATGTGTTATACTTGAAACGAATTCAGATGGGAACATTAGTATTAGATGAGTCCCTGCCGAAAGGTGATTACCGTAGATTAACGAAAGAAGAGGTAGCAAATCTATGCGTCCGGAATATAAAGCAGTGATCTTTGACATGGACGGAACCCTCATCGATTCCATGTGGGTCTGGACCAGACTGGATGAAAAATTTTTCGAAGAACATCATATAACCATGCCGGATACTTTCGCCAGGGATATTGAAGGATTAAGTATGCAGGAAACGGCAGAATACTTTATCCGTACATTTCATTTGGATTATTCTGTTCCGGAACTTATGAATATCTGGAATGAAATGGCAGCCTGGGAATATACTCATGAGGTGCCATATAAAGAAGGCGCCTATGCTTTTTTGAAACATTTAAGATCACTTGGGATTAAAACCGGCATTGCCACCAGCAATACCAGAGAACTGGTTCAGATGGTGGATGAGCATCTTCATTTTTTACCATACATTGATGTTCTGGTTACAACAAATGAAGTTCCGAAGGGAAAACCGGCACCGGACATTTATCTATTGGTTGCAGAAAAACTGAAGGTTGCTCCCAAAGATTGTCTTGTGTTTGAGGATATCCCCGGTGGAATCCTGGCAGGAAAAAATGCAGGAATGACTACCTGTGCGGTACAGGATGAGTTTTCTGCCCACTTGGAAGAAGAAAAACGTTCGTTGGCCGATTATTTTATCAATTCTTTTCAGGAAATCCTGAAACAGTAATAAACTATAAGAAAAGACGGGGTTACTATGAATCATACTTTTTTGCCAATTTCCAAACAGGATATGATAGACCGGGGAATTACACAACTGGACTTTGTGTACGTGATCGGGGATGCTTATGTGGATCATCCAAGCTTCGGGCATGCTATCATCAGCCGGGTGCTGGAAGCACATGGTTATACAGTGGGAATCATTTCCCAGCCGGATTGGACTGATGAAAACAGCATTACTATTCTGGGAGAACCCCGCCTAGGATTTCTGATCTCTGCGGGAAATATGGATTCCTGTGTCAACCACTATAGTGTATCCAAGAAACGCAGGAGTGAAGATCTTTATACCCCCGGAGGAGAGATCGGAAAAAGACCGGATTATGCAACCGTAGTATATGGAAATCTGATCCGAAAAAAATATAAACAGATCCCCATTCTCATTGGCGGTATTGAAGCCAGTCTTCGACGATTGGGACATTACGATTATTGGTCGAATAAAGTGAAACGTTCGATACTGTTAGACAGTTGTGCCGATCTTCTCCTGTATGGAATGGGGGAGAAGAGTATTGTGGAAGTTGCGGATGCACTGGACAGTGGTATCGCAGTTTCTGATATTACATTTATCCGGGGAACGGTTTTTAAGACCAAGCGGGAAGATCTGATCGGGGAAGCATTGATGCTGCCTTCTTTTGATGAGATCAAATCCGATAAAAAGAAATATGCGGAAAGTTTTTATACCCAATACTGCAATACGGATGCTTTTCACGGAAAGCAGCTTTGCGAGCAATATGAAGAACATTTGTATGTGGTTCAGAATCCTCCAAGCGAACCTTTGACCCAGATGGAAATGGATGATGTCTATGCATTGCCTTACTGCAAAACATATCATCCCAGCTATGAAAAATTGGGTGGCGTTCCCGCCATCAAAGAAGTGCAGTTTTCTCTGATCAGCAACCGTGGCTGCTTTGGTGGATGTAACTTTTGTGCGCTGACGTTCCATCAGGGCAGGATCATTCAGACCAGGTCCCATGAATCCATTCTTGCAGAAGCCGAGGAGATGATAAAAGATCCTGACTTCAAGGGATACATTCACGATGTTGGGGGGCCTACAGCTAATTTCAGACAGCCGGCCTGTGAAAAACAGCTTACCCAAGGGGCCTGTGCCGCTAAACAGTGTCTGTTTCCGGAACCCTGCAAGAATTTAAAGGTGGATCATTCGGACTATATTTCTTTACTTCGGAAGCTTCGGGCCTTGCCCGGTGTAAAAAAAGTGTTTATCCGCTCCGGGATACGATTTGATTACTTATTAGCCGATAAAGATGACACGTTCCTGAAAGAGTTGTGCCAATACCATGTTTCGGGTCAGTTAAAAGTGGCACCCGAACATATCAGTGACAATGTTTTATCCATGCTTGGTAAACCAAAACACAGTGTTTATACAAAATTCTGTGAGAAGTATGATGAGATGAATAAAACCCTTCATAAGGATCAGTATCTGGTGCCTTATCTGATGTCATCCCATCCGGGTTCAACTCTGGAAGATGCCATCAAACTGGCGGAATATTTGCGGGATCATCATTTGTCTCCAAGACAGGTGCAGGATTTTTATCCTACTCCATCCACCATTTCTACCTGTATGTATTATACCGGGCTGGATCCGCGTACCATGAAGCCGGTATATGTTGCTACCAATCCACATGAAAAAGCCATGCAGCGTGCCCTGATCCAATATAAAGATCCGAAGAATTATGAATTGGTAAAAGAGGCTCTGTATAAATGTGGTCGGAAGGATCTCATCGGATTTGGTAAAGAATGTCTCATACCGCCCAGAAAGATTGAGAAAAAGAAACATGAAGCAGATAAACATCACAAAACAGGAGGCCGGAACAAGCCTCATAAAGGTTCTAAATAAATATTTAAAGGCCGCTCCGGACAGCTTTTTGTATAAAATGCTCCGCAAAAAGAACATTACCTTAAACGGGAAAAAAGCAACCGGCAAAGAAAAAATTGCAGAAGGAGATGTGATCCGGATCTTTTTTTCTGATGAAACGTATGAGAAGTTTGCGGGAAATGCACAGCAGATCCAGAAAGAAAATAACAGCTTTCTTATGTTGTGCCGGCTTGCCGAAAAAAAGGCTTATGAAAAACTTCCTGTGGTATATGAGGATAGTGATATTCTGGTTGCAAATAAACCCAAAGATCTGCTATCCCAGAAAGCCACAGACAGCGATATTTCCGCAAATGAATTATTTCTGTCTTACCTGATCAGTAAAGGAGAACTGACGCAGGAAAGCTTTGGTGTAATAAAGCCTTCTGTGGCAAACCGATTGGATCGCAATACCACCGGTCTGTTACTTTTTGGAAAAAACATGAAAGGACTTCAGGAGCTTTCCAAAGCCTTAAAGGATCGTAACCTTGAGAAATACTATATTTGTATTGTTAAGGGACGGATCGATCATTCCATGGAGGTGGAAGGGTACTTAATAAAGGATGAAAAATCCAACAAAGTTACCATTACAAAGGAGCCTCAGGACGGCAGTTTCTATATTAAGACAAGTTATGAACCGATATCCGGTAATGATAAACTTACCAGACTTCGTGTTCATCTGATCACCGGAAGAAGCCATCAGATCCGGGCGCATCTTGCATATCTTGGACATCCTATTCTGGGTGATAATAAATATGGAGACCGTTCGTTGAACCGTACACTAAAGCAAAGCTATGGGGTAGATTCTCAGTTACTACACGCACATGAAATGATTTTTGACTGGGGATTACATGTTTTTGCGCCAATACCGGAAATTTTTGATACAATAGAAGGAGAATCCCATGCCAACCTGGAACTCTAGGGGATTGCGTGGTTCGGCCCTGGAAGAGCTGGTAAACCGGACCAATGAAAAATATCAGGCCGCTCATCTGGCGCTGATACAGAAAATCCCAACCCCAATTACACCTATTAATATAGATAAACAGACACGCCATATTACGTTAGCGTATTTTGAACAGAAAAGTACTGTGGACTATATTGGTGCCGTGCAGGGGATCCCGGTATGTTTTGATGCCAAGGAATGCCATACAGACACGTTTCCGCTGCAGAACATCCATGAGCACCAGGTTTCCTTTATGGAAGAATTTGAACGACAGGGAGGAATTGCGTTTTTTCTGCTTTCTTTTACAAAAAGAAATGAATTTTACTATCTGCGTTTTTCGGAGTTTCTGAAGTTTTATCAACGGAAACAACAGGGAGGACGAAAAAGCTTTCGATACGAAGAATTGGAGGAATCATACTTCTTTACCACCGGAAACGGAGTGTTGGTTCCGTATTTAGATAAATTGGCAATGGATTATGAAAACAGACAGAAAGAAGGTTAATGCATGGATAAACCATCAATGGAAAGAAAACGCCTTATGGCTACCATTTATCTGAAAAATGGTGTAGCTATGAAAAGCAGAGACTGTCAAAAAACCTTAGGACAGGCGGAAGAGATCGCCCGGATCTACAATGACAGTGGAATTGATAAGATCTTACTTTGGGATCTGTCTGAAACGAAAGAGGAACATAACAATACGTTAAAAGTCATCCGTGAAATAAACCGGGTTTTAGAAATCTCGTCCTATGCCTACGGATGGACCAGTTCTATCCGGGATATTCGGGAATACCTGTTTTCCGGTTGTCGCAGAGTCATTCTTTGCAGTTCCGATCCGGAACTTCCTAATATGATCGAAGAATGTCAGAAACGTTATCGTTCGGACCGGTTAAGCCTTGCATTGGACGATGTGGATATTCTGTTCAAAAAGAGGGCAGAAATAGAAGAATATTATCATGATGTCTATGTTTTCAAACCGGAAATCCTGGAATCTGTAGTAAATATGACAGAGCTTCCTTTTTATGCAGTGGTAGATTCCATGGATGTAAAGGATTATATGGAGATTCTGGAACTTCCTACCTGCCTTGGTATCGGCGGCCCTCTTTTAAATGACAGGCACACCGATATCATGACGTTGAAACATAGCCTGTTTTCCAAAGGCGTATCTGTGATCTTAAATGATTCCAACATGGATTGGTCAGAGTTTAAGCTGGATGCAGACGGTCTTATTGCTGTAGTTGCACAGGATTATGCAACCAAAGAGGTGTTAAACTACGGCTATATGAACGAAGAAGCTTTTCTTGCCACTATGGAAAAGGGAAAAATGCATTACTACGATAAACAGACCCATTCCGTTACCATGCATGGTGCGGGAACCGAACAGTTCCAGTATTTAAAGTCTCTTTCCGTGGATTGTCACAAACAGGCCATCCTTGCAAAGGTTTCCCAGATCGGCGTAGCCTGTCATACCGGAAACTACAGCTGTTTCTATACGGAGATCATGAAGAAAGACTACACCGAGAAGAACACGGTAAAGGTTTTGGAAAATATCTATAATGTAATTGAAAATCGTAAGAAATATCCCAGAGAAGGTTCTTTTACCAACTTCCTGTTTGATAAGGGGATCAATGAGATTGCAAGGAAGATCCAGTCGGAATCTACAGAACTGATCCTTTCTGCAAAAGATCAGGATGCGGAAGCGTTACGAACGGAATTATCGGATCTTATATACTTTATGATGGTATTGATGAGCGAGAATAATATTACCTGGGATGACGTGATCAACGAAATGGCCCAGCGAAAATAACCCATAGGAGAAACCATGAGAAAATTAGCTTTATCAGATGAAATACTTATGCAGGTAGAAAAACCTGCCCGTTACATCGGAAACGAAGTAAACTCGGTGAAAAAAGATCTAAAGAACATCGATGTTCGCTTTTGTATGTGTTTTCCCGATGTCTATGAGATCGGTATGTCACATCTTGGCATTCAGATCCTTTACGATATGTTTAATAAACGAGAAGATGTATATTGCGAGCGGGTCTATTCACCCTGGCCGGATCTTTCAAAGATCATGAAAGATAAGCATATTCCTCTGTTTGCACTGGAAAGTCAGGATCCTATCAAGGATTTTGATTTCCTTGGTATCACCATTCAGTATGAAATGTGCTACACCAATATTTTGCAGATTTTGGATTTAAGTGAGATTCCTGTGCTTGCAAAAGATCGTACCTGGGAACATCCTCTGGTGATCGGTGGCGGACCCTGTACGTATAATCCGGAGCCGATCGCAGACTTTTTCGATCTTTTCTATATCGGAGAAGGAGAAGTGGTCTACGATCATTTATTGGATCTATACAAAGACTGCAGAAAGAAAGGACGGAGTCGTAAAGAGACACTGATCGAAATGGCTCAGATTCCCGGCATTTATGTTCCGGCTCTTTATGATGTAACCTACAAGGAGGACGGAACCATCGCTTCCTTTGAACCGAATGTGGCGGGAGTTCCTTCTGTTGTTGAAAAAGTTTTGGTACTGGATCCTTCACAGATTGGATATCCGGCGCATCCTGTTGTCCCGTTTATAAAGGCTACCCAGGATCGTGTGGTTTTGGAAATCCAGCGTGGCTGTATCCGTGGTTGTCGATTCTGCCAGGCGGGTATGTTGTATCGCCCTACCAGAGAACGGGACGTGAACGAATTAAAAGCCATTGCACAGGAAATGATCGAAAGTACCGGTTATGATGAGATCTCTTTGAGCTCATTAAGTTCCAGTGATTACAGTCACTTAAAAGAACTGATAGAGTACCTGATTGAAAATTTTGAAAAGAAGGGAGTAAATATATCCCTGCCGTCTCTCCGGATCGATGCTTTTTCTTTGGATATCATGAGTAAGGTTCAGGATATCCGTAAAAGTTCTCTGACTTTTGCGCCGGAAGCCGGAACCCAGCGGATGCGTAATGTCATTAATAAAGGACTTACCGAAGAAGATATCTTAGGCGGAGCAGGCATGGCTTTTGAAGGCGGCTGGCAGAAAGTAAAACTCTACTTTATGCTGGGATTACCTTCCGAAACAGAAGAGGATATCAAGGGCATACCGGAACTTGCTGAAAAAATTGCACGCAGGTATTATGAGATTCCCAAAGATCAAAGATGCGGAAAATGCGCCATTACCATTAGTACGTCGTTCTTTGTTCCAAAACCGTTTACACCATTTCAGTGGGTACCTATGTGCACCAGCGATGAATTTTTACGTCGTGCAAAGCTGGTGAACGATACCATGAAAGAGCAGCTTAACAAAAAAAGCATGAAATATAACTGGCACCATGCAGATGTGACTATGCTGGAAGGTATTTTGGCAAGAGGAGACCGGAAAATTTCCGCTGCCTTATTACGTGCTTATGAATTAGGCTGTGTTTTTGATGCCTGGGATGAATTTTTTGATGTGGAAAAATGGAACCGTGCCTTTCGGGATACCGGTATTGATACCACATTTTACACTACCAGAACAAGACAGAAAGATGAGATCTTTCCATGGGATTTTATTGACTGCGGTGTAACAAAGGACTTCCTTTACCGGGAGTATGAGCGTTCCTTAGAGGAGCAGGTAACGAGAAACTGCCGGGCAGGTTGTTCCGGCTGTGGAGTAGCAAAATACAAAGGAGGTGTGTGCGTTGAAAATAAGAATTAAGTTTTCCAAACACGGATGCATGAAATTCATTGGTCATTTGGATATCATGCGTTACTTTCAGAAGGCACACATCCGGGCAGGATTAGATGTAGCGTATTCGGAGGGGTATAATCCTCATCAGATCATGTCTTTTGCGTCTCCTTTGGGCGTGGGTTTGACCAGTGATGGAGAATATATGGACATATCAGTTCAGTCCACCGCTTCTTCAAAGGAAAGCATAGAAGCACTGAACCGTGTGATGGTAGATGGAATAGAAGTGCTGGAATATAAGCGTCTTCCTGATGATGCAAAAAAATCCATGAGTATCGTTGCCGCAGCAGATTACTATGTTTATCCGAAACAGGAAGATCCGTTGTTTCTGGATATTAGAGCTTTACAAAATAAGCTGGATCAGTTTTTGAGCCAACCGGAAATCCCGGTCACGAAAAAAACGAAAAAGAGTGAAACGATTCTTGATATTAAGCCTCATATTTACGATTTGAAAGTAGATTTTTATAATAGCAGGCAGGAAGGCTGTATTAATCAATGTGCTTTCTTTTTGTCTGTTGCCTCGGGAAGTGAAGTAAATATTCGCCCGGAAATGGTACTGGAAGCTTTTTTTGAATACCTGGGTCTGTCATTTACGGAATCTGCATATCAGATCCATCGTCAGGAGCTGTATGCTAAAATAGACGAGAAACTTGTACCTTTAGGCAGTTTGGGAGAAGACATTGAATAAATATATTTTAACCAACGTACCCATTCCGGAGCAGGAAGATCGTACAGCATTGATCGGAGCGCTGTTTAAACAGGATCGTTTGGAAGCTATTTCCTGTTATGCCCCCGATACGGATAACCTGAATAATATATATGTTGCAAGAGTGGATTCCATTGCAGAAAATATCCATGCTTTCTTTGTAAGGATTTCTAAAGACGGACTATGTTTTGTTCCCTACGAAGAAGTGAAAAATGCCGTTTTTACTAAGAAACTGTCCAAAAAAGAAATTGCAGTGGGCGATGAACTGTTAGTGCAGGTAAACCGGCTTCCGCATAAGACCAAGCAGGCTACCGCTACCACAAAGATCAGTCTGGCAGGGCATTTTGTTGCAGTAACATACGGTGATTTTCAGGTGAATGTATCTAAGAAAATATCTGGAGATAGAAAGAAGGAGCTAAGAGAGTTTCTTACCGACAATCGGGAGAGTTTTCATGATCTTTCTCTGATTGCCCGCACAAATTGTCAGTTTGCTAAGTCAGATGAGATTCTTGCAGAGGCAGCTAAGTTAAGTGATCTTTTATTTAAAATAGTAGAAACTGCACCGACAAAAACTTTATATAGTTGCCTGTATCATACACCTCCAAGGTATATACAGGATATTTTAAATAGTTACGAATGCGAGATTGATGAGGTCATTACAGATCTATCTTCCGTTTATGAACAGGCATCTGCTGCGATCGTAAATGGATTAGCCCCTGAGATGCGTCCGAATTTGCGCTTCTATGAGGATCCTTATCCCTTATATAATCTTTTTTCGTTAAAAAAAGAAATCCGTGATATCTTGTCGCCAAAGGTATGGCTAAAATCAGGAGCATACCTGATCATTGAACCTACGGAGGCTCTGACTGTGATTGATGTGAACAGCGGAAAAAACATACGAAAGGACAAAGGAGATTATTATTTAAAAGTAAATCTGGAGGCAGCAAAAGAGATTGCAAGACAACTTCGTTTACGAAATATTTCCGGAATCTGTATCGTTGATTTCATAGATCTTGCCGATGATAAGCAGCGTGGTGAACTGATCCGGTCTATGAAAGAATATTGTCGGGAAGATCATGTGATCACTACCGTTGTGGATATGACCAAACTGCATCTAATGGAGATTACCCGCAAAAAAACAGACCCGACATTTTATGAGCAAATATTTCACAATTTTTCTTGACGTGGGAAATGTGTTGTGCTAATATATCATTGTATGCCGCACAATTAGGTTTATAAGTCTGTCCTTTTTTAAAAGACAGCACCGACATTGGCGAGTAATGATAAATAGGAGGTGCCATATGTACGCAATTATTGCAACAGGTGGTAAACAGTACAAAGTAGCTGAAGGCGATATCATTACCATTGAAAAGCTTGGACTTGAAGATGGAGCTAACGTAACATTTGACCAGGTATTAGCAGTAAATAACGGAACTTTAACCGTTGGAACACCTACTGTTGATGGTGCAACTGTTACCGCAACTGTTTTAAAAGAAGGCAGAGGCAAGAAAGTGATCGTTTACAAGTACAAGAGAAAATCTGGTTATCACAAGAAAAACGGTCATAGACAGGCGTTTACTCAGGTTAAGATTGAAAAGATCAATGCCTAGAGTATAGGTTTTGATATGGTAAATGTTACAATTTACAAAAAAGAAGGTCCTGATGGGGATTACATTGAGGGCTTTCGATTTTCCGGACATGCAGGATTTGCTTCCAAAGGGAAGGACATTGTATGTGCCGGGGTTTCCGCATTAGTTCTGACAACGATCAATTCGATAGAAGAATTTACGGAAGATGCGTTTACATGTGAAGTACAGGAAGATTCAGGATATGTGGATTTTCATCTGGCAGATTTACCCGGTGAAAAAACAGACCTGCTTCTTAACAGTTTGGTACTTGGTGTAACGGGAATTAGAGACACATATAAGAAGTATATATCGTTAAACTTCAAGGAGGTGTAAAGAAATGATGTTAATGAACCTTCAGTTGTTCGCTCATAAAAAGGGAGTTGGTTCTACCAAGAACGGTCGTGATTCCGAATCTAAGAGATTAGGTGCGAAGAGAGCAGACGGACAGTTTGTAAAAGCCGGCAATATCTTATACAGACAGCGTGGAACAAAGATTCATCCGGGACTTAACGTAGGACGCGGTGGCGATGATACCTTATTCGCATTAACAGATGGCGTTTTAAGATTTGAAAGACTTGGAAGAGACAAGAAACAGGCTTGTGTATATCCGGTAGAGAACAAATAATGTAACTGGCAGACCCGACTTTATAAGCCGGGTCTATCTTATTTCTAACGATTCTTTATTTTGAGGTAGAAAATTATGTTTGCAGATCGTGCAAAAATTTATATAAAATCAGGAAAAGGCGGCGATGGACATGTTAGCTTCCGTCGGGAAAAATATGTTCCGGATGGTGGCCCGGATGGCGGAGACGGGGGACATGGCGGATCTATTATTTTTGAAGTGGATCCTGCCCTAAATACCCTTACCGATTACCGCCATGTAAGAAAATATGTAGCCCAAAGCGGCGAAGAGGGCGGAAAAAGAAACTGTCATGGAAAAAACGGAGAAGACCTTATCCTGAAGGTGCCTGCCGGAACTATTATACGGGATGCCGCTACGGACAAGATCATTGCAGATATGTCCGGTGATAATGTTAGGCAGGTTTTGCTTCGCGGAGGGCGTGGCGGAAAAGGAAACCAGCATTATGCAACTCCAACTATGCAGGCTCCTAAATATGCCCAGCCCGGACAACCTGCATTAGAACTTGAAGTAAAGCTGGAACTTAAAGTGATCGCTGATGTTGGATTGGTCGGTTTTCCTAATGTGGGTAAATCCACCTTCTTAAGTCGGGTTACCAATGCCAGACCAAAGATTGCCAACTACCATTTTACAACGTTACAACCGAATCTGGGCGTAGTTGACTTGCCGGATTCCAAAGGATTTGTGATCGCAGATATACCGGGTCTGATTGAAGGCGCTTCTGAGGGTGTTGGACTTGGTCATGAGTTCTTAAGACATATTGAACGGACGAAAGTTATGATCCATATTGTGGATGGAGCCTCTGTAGAAGGCAGAGATCCTGTGGAAGATATCTTAACCGTCCGCAAAGAACTGGAAGCTTACAATCCTGACCTGTTAAAGAAACCACAGGTGATCGCGGCAAACAAGATGGATGTGGTTTATGGTGACACCAATGAGATCATAGAAGCATTGAAAACTGAGTTTGAGCCAATGGGCATTAAAGTATTTCCTATTTCTGCAGTCAGTGGTCAGGGAGTACAGCAGCTTTTGTATTATGTAAGTGAGCTTTTGTCCCAAGTTCCTGAAGAGGTGGTTACTTTTGAACCGGAATTTGATCCGGAACTACAGTTAGGAGCAACTTCGGAAGACAGCTTCACTGTTACCTATGACGAGGAAGAACAGGAATATGTGGTGGAAGGACCTAAGATTGAACGAATGCTGGGTTACACCAATATTGATTCCGAAAAAGGCTTTTTGTTCTTCCAGAACTTCCTGAAAGAGCAGGGGATTTTGAAACAATTAGAAGAGCTTGGTATTGAAGAAGGAGATACCGTAAGACTTTATGGTTTATCCTTTGAATACTACAAATAAGAGGTAAAAGAAATGACAAGCAAACAAAGAGCATATTTGAAAAGCAAGGCCAGTGTTATGGATCCGATTTTTCAAATCGGTAAATCCAGCGTAACTACCGAAAACATTGAGGCTATAGATGAGGCACTGGAAAAACGCGAATTGATCAAACTGCATGTTCTGAAAAATTGCATGGACGATCCCAATGAAATCGCAAGAGCCCTTGCAGAGCATACCCGCTCTGAAGTGGTGCAGGTGATCGGAAAGAAGATCGTTCTGTTTAGGCAGAAACGAAAAGACAGTGCGTATACCCTGCCGAGATAAGAAAGGGAAACAGACTATGAAGATCGGAATCATGGGAGGAACCTTTAACCCTATTCATAATGGTCATCTACTCATTGCTGAAAATGCCTATCATCAATATGAGCTGGATCAGATCGTATTCTTACCGGCAGGAATTCCACCCCATAAACAGAATATGGGCATTCTTGGCAAAGAGCATCGGTGTGCCATGATCGATTTGGCTATAGAAGACATTCCTTATTTCCGGCTGGATCGTAGAGAAGTGGATGCAGCGCAGATTAGCTATACTTATCTCACTTTGACACAATTGAAAGAAGAGAATCCGGAAGATGAATACTTTTTTATCATGGGTGCAGATTCCCTTGCCTATTTTGACAAATGGAAAAATCCCAAGATTATTCTTAATAAGGCGACTGTCCTTGCTGCAGTAAGAGATGAATTTGATACCGGAGCATTAAAGCAGGAGATAAAACGTATCACAGATAAGCTGGGTGGCAACATTGGTTTTATCACTACACCGGAATTTGATGTTTCTTCTCAAAACATCCGGAATCGGGTAGCTTGCGGACAGTCTATACGTTTTCTGGTTCCGGATAAGGTACGGGACTATATTCTGTACCATCATCTTTATGGTACCTCGACAGAAAGCAGCGACAAATGATTAGAAAGGTAATACCATGAATCAGATCATTTATGACATATTAGATGATTTAAGACCGCAAATGAAGCCGGAACGATATCAACATACGATAGGCGTGGTCTATACCGCAGCAAACCTTGCCTATGCCCATGATTATTCCGGGGAAAAAGCCATGTTGGCGGCAGTATTGCATGATTGTGCAAAATTACAATCTATACAGGATTACATTGCGGAATGTGAAAATTACGGAATCAAGACCACGGAACAATCCAGGAAAGCTCCGCATTTGTTACATGCAGATCTTGGAGCTTTTTTTGCGAAACAAAAATATCATATTGACGATGAAGAGATCCTTCATGCGATTTTGGTTCATTCTACAGGATGCTGTGAAATGAATACGCTGGATATGATCCTTTACCTTGCTGACTTTATAGAACCCGGAAGAAAACCTTTTTCGGGAATTGAAGAAATCCGTCATTTGGCTTATCAGGATCTGGAAAGAGCCGTTTACGAAAAAGCAGACAGCGTTTTATCCTATGCATCACAAAAAGGATTCTTTATTGATGAAAGAACCGTTGAAACAAGAGACTATTACAAGAAAAAGATAGATTTAAGGAGGTAATACAATGGCAGATTCAAAAGAAATGGTGAAACTGGCCTGTCATGGTTTAAGTGAAAAGAAGGCAGATGACATTCGTGTGATCGACATTTCGGAAGTTTCCCTTATTGCAGATTATTTTATCCTTGCCAGTGCATCAAACCAGAACCAGATGTCTGCATTGGTCAGAAGTGTGGATGAAGAACTTACGAAGGCCGGATACCATTTAAAGTCACAGGAAGGAAATAACTATTCTTCCTGGATATTGCTTGATTACACTGATATCGTAGTCCACATTTTCACCAAAGAAGACCGTCATTTTTATAATCTGGAAAAGCTTTGGCAGGACGGAAAAGAAGTTGACATTCAGGATATTTTGTAATTAGATCATCTTATTAACAAACGTATAGAAAGAAGAACGATAGAATGGATGAATTAAAACATGCTATTCTGGATCCGGGACTTAGTTATTATATACCCACAGTTGATCCCTTATCGGCCAATGTAGTTTTGGCAGAAGGCAGGGAATTTCTGTGGGTTTTTGATGTTGGTGCACATCCGGATATTCCTAAACTGCTGAAAACAGAAACGAAACCCCTTCGGATCATTCTATCCCATTTTCATCCGGATCATTGCAGCAATCTTGATTCCATGGATTTTGCTGATCTTTATCTGGGAAAGAATACCTATCGGTATGTGAAGCAGGGACAGATTGTGGAATCAGATCTGTTTTTTTCTGATGGAGATCTGAAGATACATATTTTTCCCATCCCTTCCAGTCATGCCAAAGGTTCTTTGGCCTTGGAAGTGAACAATACCTATTTATTTCTGGGAGATGCAGCCTATGCCACCAAAAAAGGTGGCAAAACGGTCTACAATGCGGGATTATTAAAGGAGCAGATCCGTATTCTTTCAGAGTTGAACTCACCGTATGTGCTTTTAAGTCATCAGGAGCCTTTTCTGCAAACACGACAGGAGGTCCTAAGCTTTTTAAAAGAAATCTATGCAACCAGAAAAACGGATCAAGCATATATTGAAGTGTAACTTTTTTACAGATATTTCCGAAAAGAAAAGACGAAAAGCGAGAGATCAGATCCGACCTCTCGCTTTAAATTATGTATTGTTGAATTTTCTACAGGAAACGGAATACACCAAACACCTTTCCAAGGATCTGGCAGTCTTCCACAATAATCGGCTCCATGGTATCATTCTCCGGTTGAAGACGAATATAGCCATCTTCTTTATAAAAAGTTTTGACAGTAGCGGAATCATCAATAAGGGCAACCACGATATCTCCGTTACGGGCCGTATTGGTTTCCTCCACGAGAATCTGATCCCCATCGAAAATTCCGACATTGATCATACTTTCTCCCTTCACCTTCAGCATAAAACTCTGCTTATTAGGCATATATTCTGTTGGAACAGGGAAATAATTCTCTACATTCTCAACTGCTAAAATAGGAGAGCCGGCTGCAACCTGCCCTACAATTGGAACATTTACCACTTCACGGCGGGTAAGATTAAAATTATCGTCCATAATTTCAATAGCACGGGGCTTTGCCAGATCTCTGCGGATATAGCCTTTCTTTTCCAGGGATTCCAGATGAGAATGCACGGAAGAAGTAGACTTTAGATTAACCGCTTCACAGATTTCTCGAACGGAAGGCGGATATCCTTTACTTAAAATCTCAGATTTAATATATTCCAGTATTTCCTGTTGTTTCGATGTAATCTTTCCAGATGCCATAAAACGTATCCTCCTGACAAAAACAAAACTTAAGTTCGGGTTTTATGTAATAATCTTATCATAGAAAAGATAAAAAAGCAAACATTTATTCAGAAAATATGTTCGAAAAACGCTTGACAAACATTCGTTCTGTAGTTATAATACAATCAAACAGTTGTTCGGAACTTTTGTTCGTTTGTTTAGGAGGAAAAACTATGAGTGGATTATCAAATACAAGAACTTATGAGGAGAAGAAACGGATCAGAACACAGCAAGTCAGAAAGCAGAAGAATATGCTTTATGCAGTTTCCATTGTTATTGTTTTACTTTTAATCGTGACCTTATGCGTTAAGCTTTCTTCGAATCCTAATAGAGCTGAAGCATCTGAAAGCGGATCCTACATCTATACCAGCATTGAGGTAGAAGAGGGAGATTCCCTTTGGTCTATTGCCGAGGATAATATTAACAACTATACCGGAACCCTTTCCCAATATGTGGAAGAGATTGCCTGTGTGAATCAATTGTCTGACGATACCATCGAAGCAGGCTCAACCCTGATCATTCCTATCTTTCAGAGTCAGGCGAGATGATTCTGATTTATTTATTGTATGATAATTATACCTTCGCTTTTATGATAACTTTATGTTCAAGTTGCTATTTTTCGACAAGAAAGTTATAATGAAATGCGGAGGTATTTATGCTTAGAATAATTTATACCGTATTACGAAATATTTTACATCTCTATTTGATTCCTTTGAGCCGTTATGTTGGAATGCATCCGGAAAAGTATTCGGAAGAGAAGCGTTACCATCTGGTTCAAAGGATTTCCTATCTGGTTACCAAGGCAGGGCATATACATACACAATATTATGGAACGGAGAATCTTCCGGAAGACGGGAACTATATTCTATGCGCTAATCACCAGGGGAAGTTCGATGCGCTGGCCATTGTAAACGGGCACAAAAAGCCCGTTTCTCTTGTGATGGATTATAATCGTTCCCAAATGTACGTGGTAAATGAGATCATGAGTCTCTTAGATGCCAAACGTCTGAAACGGGATGATGTAAGACAGGCCATGTCTGTGATCATGGAAATGTCAGAGGAATTAAAATCCGGTAAGAAATTTATTTTATTTCCGGAAGGCGGATATTTGAAGGATAAAGAAAATAAGCTGTTTCCATTTAAACCGGGCTGTTTTAAAAGTGCCCAGAAAGCAAAGTCAAAGATTATTCCGGTTGCACTTGTTGACAGCTATAAGGCATACAACTATAACAGTTTACGCAGAGTATATAATTCTGTATATTTTCTGCCGCCCATTCCTTATGAAGAATATGAAACTTTGAAAACCCAGGAAATTGCACGTTTGGTTCAAGCCCGTATTGCAGATAAAATATCCGAAGTTACGAATATTCCGGTGTCTGAACTTATTGTGGAACCGGATGCTGACAGTGTATTAATCTAAAGTAGGAGACAGCGTTATGATCTATATTATGCGTCATGGAGAAACCGATTGGAATGTACAATATAAACTTCAGGGGCAGACCAATATCCCTTTAAATGATAAAGGAATCCAAATGGCTAAAGATGCTGCCTTGAAAAATCCGGATCTTCATTTTGATCTTTGCTTCTGTTCACCGCTTGATCGGGCGAAACAAACCGCAGAGATATTTCTGGAAGGAACAGATACACCCATCATAACCGACGAACGATTATTGGAAATGTGTATGGGTGAATACGAGGGAATTCAAAACGTTTTTTCCAAGCCGGATTGCCCTGTGTACAAACTTTTTAAAGACCCTGTTCATTATGCAGCCCCTGAAGGCTGTGAAAGCTATGAACAGGTATATGAAAGAACAGGTGCGTTTATTCGCGAGGTTCTTCTTTCGGAAGAAAATAAGGATAAAAATATCCTTGTCATTGGGCATTGTATTTCCAACTGCTCTATCATCAACCAGTTTCAACATATTGATCTTGCGCATTTCTGGGATTCGTCACACGGAAACTGTGAACTTATTAGGCTTGTTTAAAGGAGGAATCGTTCATGTGGATCTTAATGGCTGTATTTTCTTCTATATTTGCCGGATTAACGGCTATTTTGGCTAAATGTGGTATCAAGAAAACAGATTCGGATGTGGCGACCGCCATCCGGACTATTGTTGTATTACTCTTTTCCTGCATTATGGTTTCCATTGTAGGCTCTTTTTCAACTATTACACAAATAAGCCTTCGATCCATGGTATTTCTGATCCTGTCCGGTTTAGCAACCGGTTTTTCCTGGATCTGTTATTTTAAAGCACTTTCTATGGCTGATGTAAACAAAGTGGTTCCGATCGACAAATCCAGTACCATTTTGTCTGTTCTTCTTGCCATGATCCTTTTACAGGAAACAGACCATTTACCCATCCGGTTGGTGGCTGTTACCCTGATTGGCGCAGGTGTTTTTCTAATGATTGAAAAGAAGGATGTAACTGATTCAAAGCAGGAGAGAGGATGGTTTATTTATGCAATCCTTTCAGCTGTATTTGCAGCGCTAACCTCCATTCTTGCCAAATTTGGAATAACAGGAGTCGAATCTAACCTCGGAACAACCATACGAACCTGTGTGGTTCTTATCATGGCCTGGATCATCGTGTTTTTCAAAGGAAAACAGGTGAACTTAAAATCCCTGGATAGAAGAGAACTGGGATTTATCTGCCTATCCGGTCTTGCTACCGGAGCTTCCTGGCTTTGTTACTATTATGCGATCCAGAACGGAATCGTGAGTGTAGTAGTGCCTATTGATAAACTCAGTATTCTTGTGACCATTGTATTTTCCAGGATTGTATTTCACGAAAAGCTTACCCGAAAAGCTATGGCCGGACTTGGTTTCATGGTGGCAGGAACACTGCTTATGGCCCTGCCGGCACTTTAATCTTCTTTTCTTAATTTAACTTTATCTGCCGCACTGCGTCGACGTTCATCCTCTAAGGCCGCATAGTGCTTTTTTGTGGTGTTTACATCTTTATGGCCAAGTACATCAGCCACAAGATAAATATCTCCGGTTTCACGATATAAGGATGTACCATAGGTACTTCTTAATTTATGAGGAGTAATATGCTTTAAGGTTGTGACAGACTGGGAATATTTCTTAACCAGATTTTCTACTGAGCGCACAGAAATTCTTTTTTTCTGCATGGAGAGAAAAAGTGCGTCAGTGCTTCCCGGCATGGCTTCTATTAGCTTTCTTTCTTCCATGTAATCACGCAATGCGCTTTCCACCTCATCTCCAAAATAAATCACAGATTCCGCGCCGCCTTTTCGGAAAACCCGGATCCCGTTATTTTGAAAATCCACATCCTGGATATCCAGCCCCACACATTCCGATACACGGATACCGGTTCCCAGAAGAAGAGTCATAATTGCCAAATCCCGTACTTTAGTATGTTCGTGATACATCTGTTGTTTTTTGGAAAGCTTTTCTCCGCTTTCCACCTGATCTAAGAAACGAACCACCTCATCCACATCAAAACGGGTAATGTTTTTGTCATGCCGTTTGGGCAATTTCACCAATGCAGCCGGATTTTTTTCAATCCGTTCCTTACAGAAAAAATAATTATAAAAGCTCTTTAAACTGGCCAGTTTACGTACCAGTCCACGCTCATCATTAGTATATTCTTTTCCGTCTTTTACATAATATTGCAGATAGGAGAGGTATTCTTCAATATCTGATGCCCTGATCTGATCCAGAATAGAAATGGGAAAATCTTTGATTTCCATCTTTGCACAGTATGGATTGGTTTCATGAAGAAAATGAAAGAAGATTCCCAGGTCGTATGCATAGGCAATTCTTGTTCGGGATTGGGTCTGTTGTTCGATCCCAATGAAAAATTCTTTGCAAAAGTCCGGAAGTTCTTTTTGCAATTCCCGAAGCTTTAACTGATTCCGTTTATTAACCAGATCATGATATTCTTCCCTGGCCATGCTTATCCTTCCTTTCTTTCTATACCCCAGCCCGAGATGTTATCCTGAACCAAGGCTGTAAATATCCGGTTCTTGACACCGGGTGTTTCCCGGTTGATAGAAGACAGTAGTTGCTTGATGTATTCCCTGCGGGTATTTCCGTCTGCCGGACAGGAATTTTTCACAACGGGAAGATCGTATTTATGCATAAAACCGATCACATCCGCCTCCTGTACATAGATCATAGGCCGTATCAGGGTTAATTTCGTCTTATCCAGATAGGTTACAGGGCTAAAGGTATGCAACCTTCCTTCATAGATCTGCGACATCAAAAAGGTTTCCACTACATCGTCTTTGTGATGGGCATAGGCAATTTTATTGCACTTTAATTCCAGTGCTTTGTCATTTAAGGCTCCTTTACGCATTTTTGCACAAAGAGAACATGGATTTGTTTCCTGTCTGGCCTCAAAAATGATTTCGGAAATCTGGGTTATAACAAGATAAAAGGGAACCTTTAATTGTTCACATAATTCCGCTACTTTAGAAAAATCCATATCACCAAAGCCAAGGTCTACAGAAATTGCTGTAAGGGTAAATGCTTTTGGATAAAAACGCCGAAGCCCTGCCAATGCATACAAAAGAGTAAGTGAATCCTTTCCTCCTGAGATCCCTATTGCAATATGGTCCTCTTCCTCTATCATGTTATAGTCATCCAGCGCTTTACGGACAACGCTGTATAATCTTTGTAATTCCATCTTTTCATATACGTCTTTCTTTACATCTGTACTACCAGTAGTATACAATAAAATGGACAAGAAAACCATGTAAATTTAGGATTGCAATGGGATTTTATCCCATACTGCGGAAAGGAATTATCATGAAATTTGTAATACAGCGGGTTACCCGGGCATCGGTAACAGTGGAAGGTAAGATAACAGGTTCCATTGAAACCGGATTTTTAGTATTGATTGGTGTAGAGAATTCGGATACGAAAGAAATTGCCGATAAACTGGTTAAAAAAATGACCGGGCTTCGGATTTTTGAGGACAATGAAGGAAAAACAAATCTGAGTCTTGCAGACGTAAATGGATCCCTTTTGCTGGTTTCCCAATTTACGCTATATGCCAATTGTAAAAAAGGATTCCGTCCTTCTTTCATTGAAGCCGGTTCTCCTGATCTTGCAGAGGAGTTATATGAATACATTATAGCCGAATCCAGAAAAGTCATTCCCAATGTACAAACCGGGATTTTCGGTGCCGATATGAAAGTAGATCTTCTAAATGATGGTCCATTTACGATTATTCTGGACTCCAAAGATCTGTAATTTTTTACAGTGACTTTCGTTAGTATGGTGAAGGTGTCCTTTTTCACTTTCCATACTAGCGAAAGCATTGATTTCCAACGTATTCAATAAGTATTTTTTATCTAAATATGAACTTTCTAAAAACAAGGAGGCATAAAATGTTAAGAACTTATGTCTTTTTTGTTGACAAACTGCGAATTCCAATTTAAAATAAATAAATATTACATGATATTTGCTCTGTCAATTTATGGATGGTTATTTTATATTCTTTAAATTCAGACATATTATTTGTAATATTTTAATTAATCAGCCAGTACAGATAGTATTGACAACCAAAAAAGAGGGAGAGTGAAAAAGTGGGAAAGTACATTACAAAAAGAGTTTTGCTGGCAATTGTATCAATCTTCATTGTCAGCGCAGTTACGTTTTTCGCAATGAATGCCATCCCGGGTGGTCCTTTTAACAGTGAAAAAGCGACAAGCCCTCAAGTCATTGCAGAACTGGAAGCACGTTACAATCTGGACAAACCGGTTCCCGAACAATTTATTCTTTACATGAATAATATTCTTCATGGAGACTGGGGAGTCAGCTTAAAAACCGGACGTGATATCTGGACAGATATAACCAGTAAATTTAAAGTATCTGCCAGGTTAGGTGGAATGGCGGCATGTGTAGCTATAATCTTTGGAATCATTCTGGGAAGTATTGCAGGTCTTACGAGAAACAAACTTCCTGATCGTTTGATCGTATTCTTCACAACATTGGGAACGGCGATGCCATCCTTTGTCTTGGCAACGTTACTTCTGTTAGTCTTTTGCCTGCAATTAGGCTGGTTGCCGGTATGGACTTCCAGTGACCCCAATTATCTGTTACCTATTATTGCATTAAGCGTTTATCCAATGGCTTACATAACACGTTTAACCAAAACAAGTATGCTGGATGCATTGAATCAGGATTATATCAGAACCGCTAAAGCAAAGGGTGTAGCTCCATGGAAAGTTATTTTTAAGCATGCGCTCAGAAATGCACTGATTCCGGTAATTACCTATGTTGGTCCGATGGTAGCCTATATTTTGACCGGATCCATGGTGGTGGAAAGTATCTTTACCATCGGAGGATTGGGATCTTCTTTCGTGACCAGTATCACGAACCGGGATTACACAACAATCATGGCGATTACTATATTCTTGGCTATTCTTATGGTCATTGCAAATCTTCTTACGGATATTGCTTATAAGATAGTAGATCCGCGTATCACTTTAGATTAATACTATAAAAATGAAGAGGAGTTTAAATATGACACAGAATAAGAATAATGAGATGAAGCGGCATTTTCTATCTGCCCAGATCGATCTTTCTAAATTTAGTCAGGCAAATTTTGAACCTGCTTCGGAAGAGGAAAAGAGACAGCAGGATGTAATGGGTGAGTCAACCACATTTTTTAAAGATGGTATGAGACGCCTTAGAAAAAATCCTCTGGCAATGGGCAGTATTGTTGTACTTGTATTGATCATTTTGATTATTATTTTTGCACCGCATTTTGTTCCTTATCATTATGACGAAATCATTACCGTAAATGGTGTAAGAGATAAATCTGCAGCAAATATGGGTCCTTTCGAGTATTCAACTATGGAACAGAGGTATATGGAAGAGACGGGAGAGAAGCTTTTTCCGCATATTTTCGGTACTGACAGCTTAAGCCGGGACTATTTTATCCGTGTCATTTACGGCACCAGAGTAAGTCTCTCTGTTGGAATCATTGCAGCAATTATGGTCCTTATCATTGGTCTGGTCTATGGTTCCATAGCCGGATATTTTGGCGGAAAAGTGGATTTGATCATGATGCGTATCGTCGACATTATTTATTCACTTCCTGATATGCTTATGGTGATCCTTTTATCTGTTGTATTAGACGGATTACTGTCCAATGTTTTATACGGAACGGTCTTTTCAAAACTTGGAACGAACTTGATCTCAATTTTCATCGTTTTCGCGTTATTGTATTGGGTTGGAATGGCCCGCTTGATCAGAGGACAGATCCTTTCCATAAAAAATAACGAGTATGTATTGGCAGCCAGATGTATCGGAACACCGAACAGACAGATTTTAACCAGACATATTCTTCCGAATTGTCTTTCTGTTATTATCATTACAACGGCTTTACAAATTCCGAGTGCTATTTTTACTGAAAGTTACTTAAGCTTTTTGGGACTTGGTGTGGCAGCACCGCTTGCTTCTTTAGGCTCTTTGGCCAATGCGGCACGCTCCGGCATGCAGTCTTATCCAAGTAAGCTGGTAATTCCTGCGGTAACTATTTGTCTTATTGTATTGGCGTTGAATCTCTTGGGGGATGGTCTTCGTGACGCATTCGATTCTAAGTTGAAATAAGGGTAAGGAGAAAGTAAACATGAGTGAAGAAAAGAAATATATACTGGAGGTTGAAGATCTTCATACCAGTTTTTTTACAGATGCAGGTGAAGTATGTGCCGTGAATGGTGTATCTTTCAACTTAGAACCAGGAAAAACACTTGGTATTGTAGGAGAATCAGGATCCGGTAAATCAGTGACGGCTTATTCGATCATGCAGATTCTTGCAGATACAGGTCGGATCACACAGGGGGCTGTTAAATATAAGGGTGAAGATATTACTAAATGGGATAAAAAGAAAATGCAGACTTTTCGTGGTGCGAAATGTTCCATCATCTTTCAGGATCCCATGACAAGCTTAAATCCTGTATATACTGTTGGAAATCAGTTAATGGAAGCAATTCTGTTACATACGAACAAAACAAAAAAGGAAGCAAAAGATCGGGCAATAGAGATGCTAACTCTGGTTGGCGTCAATGAACCGGAAAGCCGTATCAAACAGTATCCGCATGAATTGTCAGGCGGAATGCGGCAACGTGTAATGATCGCCATGGCTTTAGCATGTGAGCCGGATATCCTGATCGCTGACGAGCCTACGACAGCTTTAGATGTAACCATCCAGGCACAGATTCTTGAACTTATGCAGGAACTGCAGAGAAAACTGGAAATGTCTATTATCATGGTTACCCATGATTTGGGGGTGATCGCAAGCATGTGTGATGAGATCATGGTCATGTATGGAGGACGTGTTTGTGAGCGTGGAACAGCAGATGATATTTTCTACAGACCTGCTCACGAATATACCAAAGGTCTTTTGCAATCCATACCGAAAGCAGATAATATGGGTGAAAAGTTGGTTCCGATAGGAGGTACACCGATCAACTTACTCAATATGCCTGAAGGCTGCGCTTTTTGCCCCAGATGCAATGAAGCCATGAAGATCTGTCTTTCACAGAAACCGGATGAGTTAAAGATCAGTGAAACTCATTACGCAAGTTGTTTTATGAATGTAAAAGAGTTATTTGAAACCAGAGAGGAGGGCAAATAAATGAACGAAGATAAAAACCTCCTGGAGGTTACTCATTTAAAACAATATTTTCCGGTTCGCAAAGGATTTAAAAAAATACCTTTAAAGGCTGTTGATGATATTTCATTTGCGATCAAACCGGGTGAAACATTAGGTCTGGTTGGAGAATCCGGATGTGGAAAGACCACGGTTGGCCGGACCATATTAAGACTCTATCAGCCCACAGCAGGTCGGATCGTTTTTGATGGAGACGTTCTTTTTGACAGCGGAGAAGAATATGACGAACAAGGGCAGGTAATTACAGATGCAAATGGTAATCCGATTCTGAAAAACAAAGTCAGTGTTGATATGCTTCCCTATCGTAAGGAAATGCAGATGGTATTTCAGGATCCTTATTCATCCTTAAATCCACGTATGACCGTGGAGGATATCATTGGTGAGCCGCTGGATGTACATAAGTTATATTCTAACAAAAAAGAACGTCGCGAAAAGATCTTAAATCTTATGGATCTGGTTGGATTAAATGCTGAACATGCTATGCGGTATGCACATGAGTTTTCAGGCGGACAAAGACAACGTATCGGAATAGCCCGTGCATTGGCTGTGGATCCAAAGTTTATTGTTTGTGATGAACCGGTTTCTGCATTGGACGTATCCATTCAGGCGCAGGTTGTAAATATGTTTGAAGAATTGCAGGAACGTTTAGGCGTGGCATATCTCTTTATTGCCCATGACCTTTTAGTTGTTCAACATATTTCAGATCGGATTGCTGTAATGTATTTGGGCAAAATGGTGGAAATCGCGGATGCAAAGGAATTAACATCAAATCCGGTTCATCCATACACCTTAAGTTTATTATCTGCTGTTCCTATTCCCGATCCAGAAACGGCAAGAAATTCGAAACGAATTGTTTTGGAAGGTGATGTTCCTTCACCTCTCCATATGCCAAGCGGATGTCCTTTCCGTACCCGTTGCAGATATGCTACGGAACAGTGTGCAGCGCAAATGCCACCTCTTCAAGATCGGGGCAACGGCCATTTCGTTTCCTGTTGGAACAAATAAACAGGTTCAAATCAAAAAAGGTTTCAACAGCGCCTTGGCGCGAGAAACATAAACAAAAAGTAAAAATAGGAGGTATTTATAATGAAAAAATTTTTAGCCACACTCCTTGTTGGCTGCATGGCACTCTCATTAGTGGCCTGTGGCGGAAACAGCTCCGGCGGATCCAATAGTTCCGGCGAATCCAAAACCAGTACGGACACCAGTACATTAAAGGTAAATCTGGCCAGTGAGCCTGCATACCTTGATCCTGCACTGAATAGTTCTGTAGATGGTGGATGTCTTGCCGTGAACTCCTTTGCAGGTTTGTATACCTATGACAAAGATGGAAATCTGATCCCTGCTTTAGGAGAAGCAACTGTTTCTGAAGATGAGACCGTTTACACATTTAAGATGATTGAATCAAAATGGAGTAACGGAGAACCGGTAACAGCAAACGACTTTGTTTACAGCTGGAATCGTGTTGCTGATCCCAAAACAGCTGCGGACTACTCTTATCTATGTGATGTATTTGCAAAGAATGACGACGGTACATTAAAAGTTGAAGCACTGGATGATTACACCTTACAGGTTACCTTAAACAATCCGTGTCCTTATTTCCTGGATCTGGTTGCTTTCCCAACCTTCATGCCGGTATATCAGAAGGGTGTAGAAGAAGCTGATCCGGATGGAACAAATCCGGGTGCATGGGCCCAAGAAGCAGGATTTGTATGTAACGGAGCTTATACTCTGGAAAGCTGGGCTCACGAAGAGAGCATGGTTTATGTTAAGAATCCTAACTTCTATGATGCAGACAATGTAACCATGGAAAAATTGGAATTTATGTTAAGTGCAGACAATACCGCCGTTTATGCGGCTTATAACAACGGTGATCTGGACTTCATTGATACCGTTCCAAACGATGAGATCAAGTCTCTGTTAAATAATCCAGAATTCTATATTGCAGACCAGTTAGGTACATATTACATTGGATTTAATGTAAATGATGCCATGTTTGACGGAAAAACACCGGAGCAGGCAGCAAAAATACGTCAGGCAATCAGTTTATTAATTGACAGAAACTATATCGCTGAGAATATCGGACAGACCGGCCAGATTCCGGCTGATGCCTTTGTACCAAAGGGTATGGCTGATGGTAACGGCGGAGAATTCTACGGAAAGAGTTATTATGATGCAACATCAACCGGAGCAGGAATGATCAACGAAGCTGTAGCACTTCTTGAAGAAGCTGGTTATACATTAACTGACAAGGGTGATGGTACTTATTCTATCGATCCTGCTTTAGGATTCGAGTACCTCATTAATGAGGGTGGAGCTCATCAGCAGGTTGCAGAAGCAATCCAGCAGGACCTTGCGATTGTTGGAATTGATATGAGCATCAAATCCATGGACTGGAATGTATTCCTGGAAGACAGAAAGAACGGAAACTTTGGTGTTGCCCGTGAAGGCTGGGTAGCTGACTACAACGATCCGATCAATATGTTGGAAATCTTCGCTACCAAGTCCGGAAACAACGATATGCAGTTAGGAAAAGATCCGACAGCCGCAGCACCTCAGAACTGGTCAACATATGATGAACTGATCAATCAGATCCGTACATCAACCGATTTTGCAGCACGTGTAGATCTCATGCATCAGGCAGAAGATATGCTGATGGAGACATGGGCCGTTGTTCCACTTTACTTCTACAATGACATCTATATGCAGAAGCCAAATGTAGATGGAATCTTTTCAACTGTATTTGGCATGAAATATTTCATGTATTCAACCAAAAAATAATCATATTCCTATATATTAGGTTGTACCCCGGCGTTCCTTCCCTAGCCGGGGTACTTTTCATTTAAAACAAGAAAAGTTGCTTACCGGCTTTTCTTGTTTTAAATACCTGTTTTTCTTTTAAGAAATAACGAATTTGCATATTGACCAGATTTTTCCCGAGTGATACAATTTTTAGGAGTATATAATTTCAATATGAATGATTACGATGAAATATAAATCGTTATATGAGAAGGAGAAAAATATGCAAGGAAGAACACATAATTGTAACCAATTACGACTTGCTAACGTTGGTGAAAACGTTCAGTTGGTGGGTTGGTATGACAATCTTCGTAAAGTCAGTAAGAATCTGGGCTTTTTAGTTTTACGTGATTTTTACGGAACAACTCAGATTGTGATCGAAACTGAGGAAATGATGAACCAGCTTAATGAGATCAATAATGAGTCGACACTGGAAATTACCGGAGTAGTGAGAGAGCGCAGTTCTAAAAATGACAAGCTTCCCACCGGTGAAATCGAGGTGGTTCCCAATACGTTAAAAGTACTTGGCAAGTGTCAGTATAATGAACTGCCGTTTCAGATCAATCATTCGAAAGAAGCGGATGAGAATACCCGATTAAAATATCGTTATCTGGATCTTCGAAACCCTGAAGTGAAAGAAAAAATCGTATTACGCAGTAATATTGTAGCTGATCTTAGAAAATCCATGATGGAGCATGATTTTATGGAGATCACAACTCCGATTTTGACCTGTTCATCACCGGAAGGAGCGAGAGATTATCTTGTACCTGCAAGAAATCATCCAGGTAAGTTTTACGCACTTCCTCAGGCTCCTCAGCAGTTTAAGCAATTGCTTATGGCTTCCGGATTCGATCGTTATTTCCAAATCGCACCATGCTTCCGTGATGAGGATGCAAGAGCTGACCGTTCACCGGGAGAGTTCTATCAGCTGGATATGG